>CP003083.1:921830-1229107 GCA_000306725.1 Methanolobus psychrophilus R15
CCTTCCTGTACACACTTCTTTAATCTGTCAACTTCAACTATGACAGCGGCCTGGGAGTCTGCGGTTCTTTTCCATTGCATGGCGTTGTCAAGGAAAGCATTGAACGCTTCAGCAACTTCTTTATCCTTCCCGGCCATTCCTGTGTCTACCCGTGTACTAAGGTGACCATTGTTAATGCTTTCAAGCACACGTTCGATCTCTTTGTTCAGCTTATTGTTCATTCCTAGCATTTTGAATCCTCATCAACTGCATATATTGGAAAGTCTAACAGAGATTAAGCATAGTAAACTACGATAGTTAATATAATATTAATAGAATAGATAAAAGTACTAATATAAAAATATATGACATTATATACTTTGTAATCTTATATTTAAGAGTATTCTAGAGATTAAATATTTGTCTAGAAGTAACCCATAAAATCAAAGCTGAAATGCCCTTGCACTGACATGAATAACTAATTTGAACGCATAGTAAAAAAATAGAGAAAGACGAGATGTATGCTGTCAAAGTTATCCAAGAACTGCATCCGCATTTGCTAGCTGACCATTTGCTTTTTTTGTTCCTGAGTGAATATCTTATCGATATCAAGCAAAATAAGCAGTCTTTCATCAATCTTATCTAAATCCTGTATGTATCCTCAGTAATCTTTGAGCTTATATCAGGTGAAACCCAATATTCTCGCTCGATGTTCCTAGTACTTCACTAACTGCATCAATAACCACTCCTGCAACCATATTTCCACCATCCCAGCCGTTATACAGGAAACATCACTCATTTCCTCATATGCAAGATTGATAACTAGAATTACAGTGCCACAGGAGTTGATCAACTGTGGCGTGATTTCTGCAAAGCCAATATTCTCTGATATATAAGCGCTCACCAGAAACTACATAAAAGAACGTGATATATAAGATAAGAATTCACCTGAGACCAGGTACCAAATGACTCCATTAATAATAGCATTCGCACTGATACTATAATTAAGGAGTTCCCGGAGGATTTCCATGAAAGTCAAAATCACAGAAACCATTCTTCGAGATGCGCATCAGTCTCTCATAGCTACTCGCATGCGCACCCGCAGCATGCTGCCAATCGTTGACAAACTGGACGAAGTTGGATACTTTTCACTTGAGATGTGGGGCGGTGCAACATTTGACACCTCCATCAGATATCTTAATGAAGATCCCTGGGAGCGATTGAGAGAGCTGAAAAAGCATATGAAGAACACGCCTGCACAGATGCTCCTGCGCGGGCAGAACCTTGTTGGTTACAGACACTACTCGGATGATGTTGTAGAGAAGTTCGTGCAGAAAGCCTATGAGAACGGCATAGATATCTTCAGGGTATTTGATGCCGTGAACGACATCCGCAACATGGAAAAGGCTATCACTGTCGCCAAGAAGGAAGGAGCACATGTTCAGGGTACCATATGTTACACCATCAGTCCGGTACATACCATTGATAAATACGTGGAGCTTGCAACAGGACTTGCAGAGCTGGAATGTGATTCCATCTGTATAAAGGACATGGCTGGCCTCATATCCCCGCAACAGGCATATGACCTTGTGAAAGCACTCAAGTCCGCGGTCAGCCTGCCAATTGACCTGCACAGCCATTGTACTTCAGGCATGGCTCCGATGAGTTATATGGCAGCCTGCAGGGCCGGCGTCGACATTCTTGATACGGCACTGTCCCCATTCGCATGGGGAACTTCACAGCCTCCAACCGAATCCATCATTGCTGCACTTGCCGAGAGCAGGCGTGCAACAGGCCTGGACCTGGAGCTTATCTCAGAGATCTCTGCTTACTTCAAGGAAATGAAAGAGGAATACAGGTGCATCCTCAACCCTATATCCGAACAGATAGACACTAATGTCCTGCTCTACCAGATCCCGGGTGGCATGCTCTCAAACCTTGTCTCCCAGCTGCAGGAACAAAATGCGCTGGACAAGTATAAGGATGTGCTTGCAGAGATGCCAAGAGTGAGAGCCGACCTGGGATACCCGCCTCTTGTGACACCGACCAGTCAGATAGTAGGCACACAGGCGGTACTTAACGTCCTGATGGGGGAAAGATATAAAGTAATTCCCAAAGAGGTCAAGGATTATGTGCGCGGACTCTATGGAAGGCCGCCACAGAAGATAGATGATGCGATAGTCGGAAAGATAATCGGTAACGAAGAACCAATCTCATGCAGACCGGCCGACCTTCTTGAGCCTGAATACGAGAAGATGAAAGCAGAAGCTGAGAAAATGGGCCTGATAAAGAAAGAAGAGGACGTACTGACCTACATCCTCTACCCTGCAATAGCCCCGGCATTCCTCAAGGGAGAAGCAAAGGAAGAGGAACTTGTGCCTGTAAAGGTAGAGAAACAACCATCTGCTTCCGCTGGCAAAATGGCCACCATTCCGACCGAATTCAAGGTAGAAGTGGACGGTGAAGTTTTCAACGTAAAGGTTAACCCTGTAGGGGGATCAGTCACTGTTTCAGAAGTACAGGGTAAATCCAGGCCTGAAGCCGTCTCAACACCAGGGGCTGTCACCAGCCATATGCAGGGCATGGTGCTGTCAGTGAAAGTTGATGTCGGAGACAGCATCTGCGAAGGGGATATTGTATGTGTGATAGAAGCCATGAAAATGGAAAATGCTATACATGCTCCCCATGGTGGCGTTGTCAAGGAGATATTCATCGCAGAGGGTGATGCTGTAAGCTCCGGACACGTCCTTCTATGCATAGATTAAAGGAGATCTGCAAATGTTCAAGAAAGTACTTGTCGCAAACCGTGGCGAAATAGCCATCAGGGCCATGCGTGCCTGCAGGGAACTGGGAGTGGCAACCGTAGCAGTATATTCGGAAGCCGATAAGAACGCCCTTTTTGCAATGTATGCAGATGAAGCATATTATATCGGTCCTGCACCTTCAAGCCAGAGTTACCTGAACATGGACAGGATAATTGAAGTAGCCCTGGAATGCGGGGCAGATGGAATTCATCCGGGATACGGTTTCCTTTCAGAGAACAGTGTCTTTGCAAAAAAATGTGAAAACGCAGGCATTGTTTTCATTGGTCCTTCCAGCCATGCCATAGAGCAGATGGGAAGCAAGATAGCGGCAAGGAATGCCATGGTCAAAGCCGGCGTCCCTGTGGTTCCCGGAACCAACAAGGCAGTCGCCAGCGAAGAAGAAGCTATCGAGATAGCAAGCTCCATAGGCTATCCTGTGATCATCAAGGCATCAGCCGGAGGCGGTGGGATCGGGATGAAGATAGTTCATTCAAAGGACGGATTCAAGAATGCACTGAATTCCATCCAGTCCGTTGCCGCATCAGCCTTCGGAGACCCGACCGTTTTTATCGAGAAATACGTTGAAGAACCACGGCACATAGAGTTCCAGATACTTGCTGATAAATATGGGAATGCTGTTTATGCGATGGAAAGGGAATGCTCCATACAGCGCAGGCACCAGAAACTCATAGAAGAAGCCCCTTCTCCTGTAATGACACCTGAGCTGCGCAAACAGATGGGAGAGACTGCCGTCAAGGCTGCAAAGGCCATAGGTTATGAGAATGCGGGAACAGTCGAATTCCTCTACTCCAAAGGCAACTTCTATTTCCTGGAAATGAATACAAGATTACAGGTAGAGCATACCATAACTGAGATGATAACAGGTATCGATCTTGCGAAACAGCAACTGCGCATTGCGTGCGGAGAGAAACTGGCGTTTAAGCAGGAAGACATAACCATACATGGATGGGCCATTGAATGCCGCATCAATGCTGAGGATCCGCTTAACGATTTCGCCCCTTCACCTGGCAAGATAAAGAGATACCGTTCTGCAGGAGGGCCGGGGATACGCGTGGACAGCGGAGTACATGTTGGATATACAATATCTCCTTACTATGATTCCATGATCTCAAAACTATCCGCATGGGGACAGACCAGGGAAGAGGCAATAGACCGTATGAAGCGGGCGCTCTATGAATATGTGGTTGTCGGCGTGACCACAAATATTCCATTCCACAAGGCAGTACTGCGCAATCCAGTGTTCCGGGAAGGCAGGCTTACAACGCACTTCATTGATGATCACAAGATCATTGAGGATGTGAAAAGGGTAGTTATTGAAGACTCTGCAAAGGGAGCAACACTGGCATCTGCACTTGAGAACAAGGAGCAGAAAATTGCAGCCATCACTGCAGCAGTCGGCTCATATATGAGCAATGCACAAAAGCAGACAAAATAATTAAACCTGTGAGTATAATATACAATAGGGAACAAATATTCACTGGTGAGTATCTGTGAATGACAACAAAATCGAAATAATCAGGATACTTAAGGCTGCAGGAAATAAGGCAGTGTCGGGACAGGAGATAGGGGCGAAACTCGGGATCACAAGAGCAATGGTCTGGAAGTATGTCAGGGACATAAAAAAAGAAGGATACGATATCCAGTCCTCTCCAAAGATCGGATATACACTCCTATCCACTCCCGACATGCTTTATCCGGAGCAGATCAAGATAGGGCTCGAGACGGGTCTTTTCGGAAAAGAGATATTGTATTACGACGAGGTCGAGTCCACGAACAGCATCGCAAAGGATATCGCAGCCAGATATCCCGAAGGAACTATAGTCATTGCGGAGACGCAGAAGAAAGGTCGGGGTCGCCTGGGCAGCGAGTGGCAATCCACCCCGGGAGGTATCTGGTTCTCACTCATCCTGAAGCCATCCATACCCCTTGAATATGCCCCAAGGATCACACTGGTGGCGGGACTTGCTGTTACCAAAACATTGCGCAGGCTGGGAGTTGATGCCCGTATAAAATGGCCCAATGACGTACTCATTAGCGGTAAAAAGGTATGCGGGATACTTACCGAAGTGGATGCTGAAGTAGAGAAGGTGGACTACCTGGTTCTGGGAATAGGCATCAACGCAAATGTAAGGCTGAAGGATTTCAGGGAGGAGGTCAAGGAAAGCTCCACAAGTCTTGAGGCAGAACTTGGAAAACCGGTCAACAGGATCGATCTGATCAAAGACCTGCTCTATGAGCTCGAACAGCAGTACATTAAGTTCAAGACCCAGCAGTTCTCGAACATTGTCAGTGAATGGATATCCCTTTCTGACACCATCGGGAAGGAAGTAACGGTCACTACCCCCATGAAGATCATTGAAGGGAAGGCAGTGGGCATTACTGATAAGGGAGCACTGCTTGTCAAAACAAAGAGCAATGCAAAGGAAGAAGTGATTGCCGGACGCTGCAGGTATGCAAAAACATGAACCTTTGGTGAGTTTGGCCTATGCACAGAGGATCCCCTGAAACAAAACTCCTGATAACTTTGCTCCTGCTATGCGGCTTATTCTTATCCGTCGCATCAGGAATACAGGATACTGTGCTTATGGACGGGACAGGGATATTCCTTACAACAGGAGAATCGTGGACATTTGAACAGGGATATGTCCTTACCGTAAAAAGTGTCAATCAGGGAACCAATGAAGCCTGGCTGGAACTCTCACTAAACGAAATTATTATACGCGAAGGGATATTCCGTGAGAAGGACATGCTGGTTTATTCCCGTGGCTCAGAAATCCTGAATATTACTGTGGATACCATTTATTCAAGCCCCACAGGCGAACTGGTCACATTCATGCCTGTTTACCAGTATCTTGATCCACAACTTCCTGCACCTGAAGCTCAGGAGAACGGACAGGGCGGGCAATCAGGAGAAGATGGGCCTCTGGCACCAGACGAAGATGGGGATGTTTTTCCCATACCGGGATTTGGTATTGTGTGGGTGCTTGCCGGAATTATGCTGTCGGGACTGGCTGGGTCTTGCTCCCGTGTCAAAAAGAACAAATGATAAAAAAAGGGAGAAAGCTTAGAACTTGAGATTGCCCTTCTCCAGGAGAACCTTAAGGTCTTGAAGGCTCATTCTTGCATTCTTATCAAGTTTTTCCTTTGCCACGACCAAATGTTCTTCCTGCTTTTTCTCATCCTTTTCAAGGTGTATATCTTCCAGTTTCCCGAGATAGATGCCAAGCTCGTCTCTGAGTAGTGCCATCTTTACCTTGATAGGGTCAATCCTCTCCCTCAGGGGAGCAGTGACAGCTATCTTTGAGGATATCTCTGCGTGTGCAAGGTCAGCTTGCTTGCGCAGCTCATCCACCTGCTTGTAGAGATCGATCATCTCAAGGTGATATTTCTGTGATTGCTCTGCTAGTTGGTGTATCTCCCCTCCAAGGTCTTCCCCGGAAGCAAAGACATCCTTTGAACTTTCGTAGGCTTCCACAAGCTTCTTATGAACCTCATTTGCATCAAAAGCTGCATCAAGACGGTCTTTCATAAGGACAAGTCTCTCAAAAAGGTCAATTTCATGTTTCAGAGGAATATCCGCATTCAAGAAAGTATCAATATCTGCGAAATACGCTTTTGAAAGAGTTTCTACGCTGCCTTTTGAGAGACTGTTCAGGCTGTCGCGCCTGTTCTTAAGGTCTGAGATCTCGTCTGAACATTGGCGTTTTTTATCATCTACTTCATTCCTAGAGGATTTGAGCGAGGAGATCCGTGCGTTAAAAGAATCTCTCTTTGATTTTGCGTCGCGAGCTTTTGCCACCAAGCCCTTTACCCGGGAATTGAGTTCATCACGCTTGGCCTTCGTGTCATCCATGTTGGTACGATGAAGCTTTAACTGCTTATAAATGGATTTTAATTCACGGTCAAGATGGCTTAGCTCGGTACGGAGCTCATCAGCCTTGTTCTTAAGCTCCTTTTCCGTCATTGTTGAAACGTCAGTCATGCTTTCACCTCTGCTTCTTCTGCCGGGCTTGCAGACATCTTTTCCCAGTAGGAAAGAGCCTCCTTGTGGCTGCTTATCCGGTTCTCAAGCCATTTGTATTTGAGATTTAGTTCACCCAACTCTTTTTCACTGTCTGCCTGAACCTTATCGAAGTCCTCTGCGGGATATTTCAAGGAGGAAAGTTCAGTATTCGCGGCCACTGCATCGTGCATCCTTGCCCTGAAAGAATCTATGGGTCCCTGGGCTTTAGGAAGCTTTGAAGATATGACAGAGATATTAGCTAGAATTGAACTGACCAGCTTTCCCTCATCCTCGGGTGAGAGCGCACTTTTCACTTTAGGGAATTCCTCAGCTACACTCCTCAATTCCTTTTGGACGGCCACATCACTTTCATGTGCTGAGATTAATTCATCAAGCAATTTCTCAGCCTGATGATAGAATAATTGCCTTTTTTCAGTCAGAACTTCTGTCCGGGTAACAACGTACTCCTTTTTTTCTTTAGAGGAGGAAATCTGTTCATTCAGTGAACGAACTTTGCTATTGATTTCACCGAACTGCACGTCATACTCATCTAAAAGCCTTCTATGCTTGTCCATCACCTTACTAAGGAGTTCGCCCCTTTCATAAGTCTTGAAAGATACATTACTATCATTCTGATTCTCACCATCGCTCATAAAACAAACCTCACAGCAGTCTATACTCTAAATACCTGGGCATGTGCCACACCATCAATAATCTTTACAGAAGAAGGATTCACAATACCGCACTTTATAGCGCAGGATACGGCCTTCTCACCAAAGAGATTGAGATTACCTGCTTTGGAGATGATTCCTACTACATCTTCTTCCGAGATTTTATCCCCTTTATAGAAATCCTCAGATATTGTCACGCTGATATTCCCTTCTTTGAGGTTCTTTCCAAGCAGTTCCTCGTCGCATACTGCAACAATAAAGCTTTCTCCAGCCCTGTGAATCTTAAGATACATCAAACCACATCAATTATACTACTTTTATATGATCGTTATCAGGCGTGACCAGATCTCCGGACCGCCTCATTTTAGCTATAAGCTCCTCTGCATGCTGCCTATCGATCTGTTGAGCCTGGGCTTCAGCAAAGACTTCCTCCAGAGGTGCCTTTCCCCCGGAATGCCTTTCACCCACTGCTTTAATGATTTCCCTAATGACTTTAATCTTATCCCTCTGGCTCTTGCTAGTACCCGAGGCGATAACATCCACATCCAGAGCACCTGTATCAGGGTCGACACCTACCTGCTTAAGGCAGGCATAGACAATACGAGTGGTCTTTTTTGCATCATCAAGAGTAGCTACATTACTCAGTCTTACCCTGGCACGTGCCTCTGCAAGCCTCACAAGGGCTTCCAGCTGACGCGCTGTTATAGGAACCGGGGAGTCCTTGCCCTCACCCATCTTACGGAGATCCATATAGAACTTGACAAGATGTTCACGTGCAGCCTCTTCCATTATAGGATAGATGTGCCTTCTTGAGTATGCAACATACTTGCGCATCAGTTCGGGATCTATATCGGGTTTCACGACTTCCATATGCTCATCGACGAGCTCCTGGGTGACCTTACTTGCCGGAATGTTCTTTCGCTGCTCTGAGAGTTCACCCGCATAATGTGCTTTAAGGATATGTTTGGCGATCTTGGAGTCCATCTCCTCGTTAGGAGTATCAAGGAGCACGAATATCATGTCAAACCTGGACATAAGAGCAGGTGGCATATTTATCTGCTGGGCTATGCCTTCATATCTGTCAAAGCGCCCGTATTTCGGGTTTGCGGCACCAAGCAACGCACACCTGGATTTGAGAGTTGCGATTATACCGGCCTTTGCGACACTTATGGTTTGCTGCTCCATGGCTTCGTGCAGGGCACTCTTATCCTCTGTGCTCATCTTGTCCATTTCATCAATTGCAGCAATACCCATGTCAGCCATTACAAGGGCACCTGCTTCCAATGTCCACCGGCCGTCACCCAGATCGTCCTTGACAGCTGCTGCCGTCAGACCGCTTGAGGAGGCGCTCTTACCGGATGCAAAAACAC
Source organism: Methanolobus psychrophilus R15 (assembly GCA_000306725.1). Lineage (GTDB taxonomy): Archaea > Halobacteriota > Methanosarcinia > Methanosarcinales > Methanosarcinaceae > Methanolobus > Methanolobus psychrophilus. Next base: position 930,679 of record CP003083.1, read on the forward strand.
CCCTGGGAGCAAGTTTCACCATATACCGCAGCATCTGACTTTTTGCAACACCCGGGTCACCCACGAACAGCATGTGAATGTCACCGCGCACCCGGGAGCCATCAGGAAGGTGTTTCGCCACACCTGAAAAGAGCTGCAGTGAGAGGGCTTCCTTCACATCGTCATAACCATAAATAGAGGGAGCTATCGATTTAATGATCTTCTCATATATTTCGGGATTACGGCTTAATGCCCGGATCTGCTCCTCCTCTTCAGGCGTTATTTCCAGCTCATCGAACTCCTGGTCCATATATTCCAGTGAATTGGCATGTAACACCAGGTCATAGAAAGGAGATTTCCCCTCTCTTGTCGTCCGCTGGTGGGAGCGGAGGACGCCGTTAATAATAACACGGTCCCCTGGTTTGACAATCCCTGCGAGGTCATCCTCCACATCCACGTCCAGGCTCTGAGGCTGTGTGCCTCCCCTGAGATTCTCAGGAGATTCCTGGACCTGCAGTTTCTGTGCATCGATAAAAACAGATTCATTTATGTCGAGCTTAAATGGGCCTTTCCTGCCACATGTGTCATTCTCACATTCAAGAGGCTCCACGAACTTCAATTCTGTCTGCGGGATCCGGGTGACATGCTCACACCGCATACACTTGAAAGCTGCACTGACTATTTTAGGGCGGACCTCCGTTGCCTTACGGATCATGCCCTCAATTGCAACGAGCTGGAGCAAGTGTTTGCTTCTGAGATCCCTGTTGGGAACCTTGTTCGGTATCCTGATAAAGCGGACCTTTGCATTGTCCAGTGACTTCTCGATTGGAAGGTCGATGTTCTGGAGTGCGCTATCTGCACAGGGAGTAATTTCATCCGGGCGCAAAAGCAGTTCGTCCGCGAGCTCCCTGTCGAATATTTCAAGGTCGGAAAAATCAACATAAATGCTGCGCTGGTCAGGATAATCATTTGCAAGCTGGAGAATACTATCCCAATAATATTTTTTTAGAAAAGTCCTGAACTTTTCGTCCCACTTACCTTCAGTCATGTTTTACACAAATATATAAGGTTTATAAATCAAGTCGATGCAAGATGTACTTGAAGTAATATGAATATTTCGAAGCATTATTCAGTATCCTTCGTTTTGGGAAGGTTGCGCTGAATACGCCTCAGCACACCTCTTAATGTCTGAACTTCCCGCTCTAGCAGGACCGCCCTCCCCAAAATCCTCTTCAGCATGAGTTTGGTCTTTTCTTTTTTATGCACAGGGTATTTAATGTCATCAAGAAGCTCAAAAAGATGCTCATATAATAGATGAATGTCAGAAGCTTCAGCCAGCCCGTTCTCCCCCGCCTCGATATCACTCAGTTCGTAGAGGATTACTGCGACTGCATGTGACATGTTCATCACAGGGTAGACATCAGATGTAGGAATGGTCATTATCATATCACACATCTTTAATTCGTCCCTGCTGAAGCCGTGGTCCTCCCTGCCAAAAAGCACAGCCACAGTTCCCCTGGCACCTGACAGGCGAGCCTTTATCTCACGTGGTGAATACGCAGGGACCCTCAGATGAAGGTCAAACGCCACACCAGCAATGCCAGTTGTTCCTATGACAATGCTTGCATCATTCACTGCTTCCTCCAGTGAGTTAACTATCGAGGCGCTCTGAAGCAGATCCCATGCATGGGAAGACATTGCCCTTGATTCGACTTCCAGTTTACAGGGATTTACAAGTACAAGTTCAGAAAAGCCGAAATTCTTCATTGCACGGGCTACAGAGCCTACGTTTCCCTGATAAAGGGGTTCCACAAGTACTACTCTGATACCAATAGACATATTTTACAACTGTACCCGGTTTAGATTTCTTATAGTGCTGCCTGCATATAAGTGTAATCGAACAGGAAAGCAGAGTGGCTTAAGAGTGCCGGTGCTTCAAATCCTTTTTGAAGACCCAGCCGCCTGCTGCATATATTTTTAATGCAAATCTTTAAATAATATCGTTACCACACTCATGCAAACCAAACCGGTTACTTATAAGTAAAAACCAATCCCGATTCTGAAAGTATGATAATGATAATTTATAGATATATCAGGAGAAGATTAAAATGGACTATTATTCCGGCGTATCCGACGCTTTAAGACTTACATTTGTTCAGGTTATGATAATGGCTAACCTGTCCATCGGTATTTTCATTATTGGAATGTATATAAACCTGAAAAAATGGGGCATGGGTTCCACAGGTTACGGGAAGGAACCATCGGGCAGCATCTTCGCGTTCCCCAGGATGCTTGCCCAGCAGATGAGCGAACATGCACATGTGCATAATCAGTCCGTCCTGGAAACCTTTGTCCTTGACATTGTATTCCAGAGAAGGATACTGAGAAGAAGCCCTCTCAGATGGTTCATGCACTTCACCATCTTCTTTGGATGGATGGCACTCTTTGTGCTCTCACTTGCTATGTTCGCAGTTGAAATGGTACATATAGCAGCAGAAGCAATGGGAATCCATGATCTTCCAGACTTCTTAGTCCCGGCACTACTTAGAGACATGCTCGCAGTTCCAAACGACATTTTCAGCTACATTTTGCTCACAGGGATCATAATAGCAATATACAGGAGACTGTTCGTTGCTAAGGTAAGGGAATCAACCATAGCGTATGACTCCATCCTCCTCATAGGCCTTACAGTCATCACTATCTCAGGATTTGTTGCAGACGGAATAAGGACTGGAAGATTCTGGGGATTTGGCATTGAAGACCCAAGCCTGGCACCTCCAATGGCCCTATTCCACGTAGTAATATCATTGCTGTTCTGTATCGCATATATACCATTCAGCAAATACATACACATGATTGCAATACCGCTTGCACTCCTTGCGAACAAAGGAGGAGAATAAACAATGGCAAAGCGCAAACCTTCAGTTGATACACAAAATCTAACAGCTGTCCAGATAATGGAACTTGACTCCTGCAGCCGATGCGGAGAATGTGTGAACTGGTGCCCTACATACGATGCATCAGCACAGGACCCCGGGCTTGCACCAAGGGACAAGATCCTCAGATGGAGAGAATTCATGAACAAGTCCTACGGCCTTCGTGCAAGGCTCTTCGGACCAAAAGAGATACCAGAGGAAGACATCGAGAAATTCAAGGATGACGTCTACAAATGCACAACCTGCGGAATGTGTGCAACAGTATGTGAATCCGCGATCAATACCGTTGAACTCTGGGAGTCAATGCGTGCAAATCTTGTAAAGCGTGGCAACGGCCCATACGGTAAACAGGGAATGTTCATCAAGCTCATTGCAGAGTACAAGAACCCATACATGGCAAACAATGCCGACAGGGTTAACTGGTTCCCCAAGGACATAAAGGTCGAGGACAAAGCCGAGGTACTCTACTTTGGAGGATGCACTGCAGAGCTCAAGCAAAGGAAGCTTGCACTTGCAACAGCACGTGTGCTCAACAAGCTTGGCATCAAGTTCACAATGCTTGGCGAGAACGAGATATGCTGCGGTTCAGCTCTTATCAGGACCGGGCAGTACTTCATCAACGACACAGCAAAGGTGAACGCCCAGAAGAACATCGATAATATCAAAGCCAAGGGCGCTAAGACAGTGCTATATGCCTGTGCAGGATGCTACAGGGCTTCCCTGATAGACTGGCCAAGGCTTACAGGCAAGAAACTCCCTTTCAAGGTAGTCCACATCACACAGTTCCTGCAGGACCTCATAGAGAAGGGAGATATCCAGTGGGAGAAGTCCATCGATAAGAAGGTCACATACCACGACCCATGTCACCTGGGACGCCACGTAGGCGTATTCGAGCCGCCAAGAGCTGTGCTCAAGAGCATACCGGGCATCGAGTTCATTGAGATGGAAAGGATCGAAGAGAACCAGCGCTGCTGTGGAGCAGGAGGCGGAGTAAAGGCCGGCGTTCCTGATCTTGCAATGGGCGTTGCAAAGACGAGAGTTGAAGATGCTCTTGAAACCGAAGCAGACCTGTTGTCAAGCGCCTGCCCGTTCTGTAAGAGGAACCTCAGCGACGGCAGGGATGCACTTGGTGCAAAGCAGCTTGAAGTTGAGGACGTTGTAGTCCTTGTTGCAGAAGCAATGGGAATAGACCTTAGCGACGCACCTAAAGAGTGATTTATTCACTCTTCATTTTTTATTGTAGCTCTTTGAGGATAACCTAAATATAATATTTTTTCCAATTTTGCCTACATATGGAAATTCCCTACGAGATACTTGGAAAAGTCTTCATTGCCATTGCTCTGCTCGCAATAGCAGGGATAATAATAGCACTCCTGCTAGGAGCGTACAGTTTCAGAAAGCATAGAATGCTTTTTCCGAATTTCATATTATTCATCCTTTACATGTTCTACGGCCCGGCCAAGATAATCTGCCGCGTTTTCAAAATTAAGGAAACGCTTGTTGATGAGATACTGGTTGAGGTGCGCAACGCTGTGATGCTAGAAAAATTCAAAAATACAAAAGGCAAACGCGTCATATTCCTCCCCCAGTGTATGCGCCATCCCAAATGCAAAGCCCGCTGTGACCCTATAATCGGGTACGAATGCAAGATGTGTGGCCTTTGTGACATAGGCATCATCTGTAAAGCTGCGTTGAAACACAATTTTGAAGTTTATGTAATACCAGGGGGTAGCTTTGTGAAGAAAATCATAAAGACCCAGCAACCTGACAGCTGCATAGGGGTAGCCTGTTACCCTGAACTATCGGAGTCAATGCAGGGAGCTTCACCTTTTATGGTAGTGCAGGGAATATCCCTGGTTCGCGATGGGTGTTTCGATACAAAAGTTGATGTTGAGGAAGTTATCAGGAAGATGGAGGAGTGCAATGTATAGGCTTCTTGGTGAGATAATAACAATTCTGATCGTCCTGTCGGTGCTTCTGGCAGGCACCGCCCTTGCGGTCAGCAGGATAAGCCTCAACAGACATGTATGGCTTGCCGGTTTCTTTGCAGAGGTGCTTGATTTTTTCTATCTTCCCCTGAAATTCTTCTTTTTCAAGCTATCAGATACAAGGATTCTGGATAAATGGATGGTATCCCTAAAGAACATTGCTAACCAAAGCGTTTTTGAAAGAACTGGAAAACGCATGATCATCGCACCCCATTGCATGCGTTTTCTGGAGTGCCCTGCATCCTCCACAAGAACAGGGATAGAATGTGTATCCTGCGGAAAATGTGTTTTTTCCAGATTGAAGGAAGATGCTACTAAGTATGGATACAGGCTATACATAGTAACAGGATCTTCGTTTGTAAAACATGTTATCAAAGAGGAAAGATATGAGGGTGCTCTCCTGATAGCCTGCGACTATGAGTTAAATAAGGTGATGATGGGCTTGAAAGGAAAGAATATTGTTACCTATGGCATTCCCATGTCCAATGACGGATGCTTTAATACAGAAGTAGAATACTGGAGGGTCCTGCAGGTTCTGGAAATGTTTTCCGGCAAGGCCGATAATTGATAAAGTGAAGAGATCAGGATGTTTGACCTTATCATCGTGGGAGGGGGTCCTGCAGGTACAGCTGCAGGGAGAATTGCAGGAAAAATGGGGTTGAAGACATTATTGATAGAGAAGGAGTCATTCCCGCGGTATAAGCCATGCGGAGGTGCACTTTCTGAGCATGCCATGTCCTTCCTGGACTTTGAAGTTCCCGAGGAGATCATTGAAAAGGAAGTATTCGGAGCCAGGATCTGTTTCAGGGACCAGGTCATTGAACGTTCAAAGGATCATCGCCTCTCTGCCATAGTTACCCGCAGCAAGCTTGACAACTTCTTTCTTGAAAAAGCAAGGGAAACATGGATAGAGGACATCACTGGAAAGAAGGTCATTGAGGTCTTAGATGAAAATGACCATGTTACAGTCAAAACAAAGGAATCAACCTATGTTTCCAGATTTCTTATTCTGGCAACAGGCTCCCAGGGGATGCTTAAGCACCAGGTTCGCAGGAAGGACAATAAAAAAGAATATGGGATATGCATGGTTGCAGAGGTGCCGGAAAATAACGGGACAATTGACAGCTATATAAAAGACGCCGTAGAGCTGCGTTTCGGGGTTGCCGGAATGGGATACGGCTGGATATTCCCGCATGACGGCTACTATTCGGTTGGTACCGGCGGCCTTGCAAATCTGCTGCCAGATCCCAGGAGTACAATTCAACAATATCTGCAGGAGAACAATTTCAACGGGAACTATAAACTTAATGGACATGTCATTCCATGTGGGGGCTACAAAAGGACCCTGGTCAGAGGCAGGATAATGCTGGTTGGCGATGCTGCCGGGTTTGTAGATGCATTCACAGGAGAAGGGCTTGCCTATGCCATCAGGTCAGGACAGATAGCAGCAGAAGTCGTGGCAGAAGCCCTGGATTCCAGCCTTCATCCGGGACATTTGAAAAAATATGAGAATAGATGCTATTCAGAATTTGGAGAGCATCTGAAATACTCCCTATATTTTGCCAGTATCATGCACCGCTTCCCCGAGAAGGCTTTCAGCATTTTTACACGGGAGCCTGTAGTCGTCGACAGATTCCTTGACGTGGTCTCATTCAGGACCAGCTACAAACAGTACATGAAATGGCTCATTCTCAATTTTAAACCCGCATGGCTCCTGAAAAGAAAAACTATCGCCGGGAACAGACCTGTTATGAAAAAGAAATAAGGATGTGAGTGAGGAGAATAAGCTCCCTTCTGTTGATGCAATACATTAACCCGCCTGGCAGGATAATGCGCTCTTGCAAGCTGCATTGACGGCATTCGGCTAAGCGTCATATACCGAGGGATGGTCTAAACACCCATTTACCCCTCCCGACTTGCACCCACGAGGATTCGCCGTTCCATCCACATTCCATGCGACCTCAACCTTCCGGCATCACAGCATTAACATGGCGCGGTATCGTTTCTGTGCCAGCATGCAGGATCTGCATGAGTTGCATTGCAACTGCCCGGACTCTCGCCCGGTGCCCTTTACAGGCACTCGTGTGTTTAGATGGTGGGGAGACTTTCCTCAGGCCAAAGGCCCGGCGGCCGTCCTTCCTCTCTCACTGGAATGAGAGGACTCAAGTTAAGATATATATAGGTATCTCTCACCTAAATTCGCCCCACATCTCGTATAAGACATCCAATAAACTTTCGCCAGATAAAGTAATGAACGTGTCAGTTTAGGAAAGTTTATTGCTAAGTAGATTTTACTTTATAACTGGTGGTGTATTGCAATATAACAGATATCTTATAATGGGAGCTATCCTGCTCACTGCACTTTTCCTTATCCTGACTGCTGACATGTTCATCATCTCCCACCCAATATCAGGTTACATTCACTCAAGGAACATGAGCGATATACAAGCAAGCTACTGGAGCATAATTATTGGCATATTCCTACCACTTATGATAGCATGGCTTTATGCATTGGTACGCCAAAAAAGGAAGGAGACTGATAACAGGTAACTTAACTTAGAGCTTCAGGACACCACAGCCGCAGCCGCGCCTTATAAGGAAATCCATCTTGCTTTTGATCTCATCCTGGTGGAAATCAGAAAGCAGATCGTACTCTTTTTTATGTTTATCCATTATGTGCTGGAACATTTTTTCCTTGACCGTTTCCGCATCATTATCAATAACTATGAAGTCATCGTTGAATCCAAGGTCCCTGCATTTCATTATTATGACTATGTTAAAACCTCCCTGTGAAGAATAGATTTTAATGGTTTATTAATCTTGTTCAACTATCAAAAAAGGTTAACCTCGTGTTTTCTGTTAAAGGAAGAACGAAGCGCCTATAAGGATGAACATGATTCCCGCAATCGTGGAAATGGTCCTTTTGTCCACTTTTTCCATTATTATCTTCCCAAGATACACAGCCATGACGGACAGGATGAACAATGCCAGCATCACTCCGACAAATACAAGCAACGGGTTGTACTGTGTTGCAAACAGGGCTGCTGCAAGCTGTGTTTTATCACCCATCTCTGCAACAAGGATCAGCCAGAATCCCGACATGAAAGGGCTTTTCAATTCATAGGAGCCTTTGGCTTCATCTTTGTCCTTATTGAAAAGAGTTATCAGGCCGAATAAAATAAACATTGAGCCTGCACCTATGCGCACATAATCCAGCGGGACTTTCTGAGCAATGTAATTCCCGAAAAGTATGGCTATGCCATCCGTCAAAGCAAACGCCAGCATCACTCCTGCAAGAAGTGATGTATATCTGCGCGTTTTCGTGGAAAGGACCAGCACTGCAAGCTGTGTCTTATCTCCAAGCTCCGCAATCCCGATCAGCAGAAAAGGAAGCAGTATGTCCTGGATCATTCTATGTAGGGATACCGGTATTAGGCTATATAAGTTGCCAGGACCACTCAATGAATGCTTGAGTATTCACAATAGTAAGGAAACCTGATTCCTTATAAATATAAAAGAAGTTTGTGGTGAAATACAAAAAGGCTATATATAGATACTAACTAACCGATATCCTACTACTCTCAGGAAAGAAGGAAGTAAAAGTGTGAATGGAACAGGCATAACAGAAACTAAAGTCTTCAAGTATGCAGATAAGGAGAAAATCACCAGCGGAGTTCCCCAGTTAGACGAGATACTCCATTCCTTCCGCCTGGGAGATAATGTGGTATGGGAAGTAGAGGAACTTGAAGACTACAGATATTTTGCCGGCAGGCTCATCCGCCAGGCTATCAGGTCCGGCTATAAGTGTGTTTACGTACGATTCGCACCTCATGATCCCATCCTTGAGGCAATAGAAGGACTCGAGGTAGTAAAAATAGACCCTGGTAACGGCTTTGACTATTTCAGCAGCCAGGTCCACAGGATGATAGAATACTACGGCGAGAAGACATACTACGTATTCGATAATCTTTCCTCGCTTATGGTCGAATGGGCCACTGATGAACTGGTAACTAATTTCTTTAAGGCTACATGTCCCTACCTGTTTGAGCTTGAAACAATAGGATATTTCTGCCTCACCAGGGGAAAACATAGCCATTCGACAGTCGCCGGCATCAGGGAAACCACGCAGGTGCTTATTGACTATTACCATATCAATGACAGGGCATATATACATCCCCTGAAGGTCTACGACCGTTATTCACATAGCATGTTCCTGCCTCACCTGATAACAGATGAGGGATGGGAACCTATATTCGATAGTGGAAAGGCTGCCATTATATCCTCAGTAGACCGCAGGAAAGTGCTCCGCGCAGGCAGCCGCGGCACAGCTCCCTGGGATACAGTGTACACAAAACTAAGGCTCCATTATGAGATGGGAATGCTGGGTGCCATCCCGGGACCAGAGATAACCGCGCTCAAGCAGGAGCTTTCAAGGATGCTCATCGGTGAACATCCCCGCTTCAGCCATCTTGCAGACACCTACCTGACATTAGAGGACCTGCTCAGTATAAGGGACAGGATGATAGGCTCCGGACGCATCGGAGGGAAAGCTGTTGGAATGCTGCTCTCACGCAGCATAGTCCTGAGCAGCGAGAATAAAAACGCATTCTCAGAGGTAATTGAACCGCATGATTCATTTTACATTGGTTCGGACGTCTTTTTCACTTTCATGATCAACAACGACCTGTTTCGTCTCAAGGTCAGGCTCTCTGACAGCTCCAGCATGACAAAGGAAGAATTCGAGGAGGTCGAGAAAAGATTCCTTGATGGCAAATTCCCGGAAGAGATAACGGAACAGTTCAGGGACCTGATGGATTATTTCGGACAGGCACCCATCATAGTCAGATCAAGCAGTCTGCAGGAAGACAGTTATGGGAATGCTTTCGCAGGTAAATACAGGAGCGAGTTCTGTGCCAACCAGGGAGGGCCGGAAGAGCGTCTTGAAGCGTTCATGCATGCTGTCAAGCTTGTTTATGCCAGCGCTCTTAACCCGGATGCTCTTGCTTATAGAAGGACCAGGGGACTTCACTACCAAGATGAGCAGATGGCAATACTGGTGCAGCGTGTGTCCGGTACGCCTTACAAACAGTACTTCTTCCCTGCACTTGCAGGTGTTGCATTCTCAAGGAATCTCTTCCGATGGACAAAGCGCATAGACCCTGGAAAAGGATTGATAAGGCTTGTCTTTGGACTGGGGACAAGAGCTGTTGACCGTGTCGGACGGGACTATCCCCGGATGATCGCTGTCAGCCACCCGGCGCTCCGCCCGGAAGCTGGCACAAAAGTGATCAAATACTCTCAATGGGATGTGGATGCCCTGGACCTTGAAGAGAGAAAGCTCATAACCATACCTTTCAGCGACCTTGCAAAAGATTGCAATTATCCGGCTCTCAGAATGTTTGTCTCAGTCATGAATGACGGATATCTTACAGATCCTTACACCAACGCAATAGACTGCTCACAGGAAATGGTGCTCACATTCAACAACCTGATAAAGAACACCAAATTCGTTGATATCATGGGGCAGGTACTCAGAACAGTGGAAGAAGTCTACGAACAGCCGGTTGACATAGAGTTCACAGCATCCGCCGACCAAAAAGGAAATGTGAGAGTCAATATAGTCCAGTGCAGGCCCATGACAACACCCGGGGGCAGTGAGCATATCACTGTGCCGGACAACATAAAGGAAGATAATGTACTGTTCAAGTCCAACATGCTCATAAATGAAGGAAAAGTGGAAAATATAGAGTACATTGTGTACATAGATCCACAGGCATATGAAATGGCAGACATGGATACTAAAAGATCTATCGGGAGAGTTGTCGGCCGCATCAATGAGAAGATAGGTGGTATGGGAGCCTCATTCATACTTATGGGACCTGGCAGATGGGGGAGCAGCAACATCGAACTGGGTGTCAATGCGACGTATAGTGAAATAGACCGTACTTCCCTGCTCGTGGAAATCGCGCGTGAAAAAGCAGGCCACACCCCGGAGGTTTCCTATGGAACCCATTTCTTCCAGGATATCGTGGAGGAAGAGATCATCTATATGCCCGTATATCCCGACACGAAAAAATCGGGCTTTAACGAGGCTTTCTTCAAAAATTCAGGAAACATGCTCACAGACATGCTGCCGGACCAGGAGCAATTCAAGGAAGTGGTCAAAGTAATCAATGTCCATGAAGCATCAGGCGGAGGTCATGCGGTAGTGATAGCGAATCTCTATGAGCAGGATGCTATCTGTTACCTTGAGAAACAGGCAGGCACCAGGACATGGAAACTTGACAAGCTGAAAGGCCAGTGGCACTAAAAAAAGAAATCCACAAGGGATATTAATCTACGAATTTGATACCAACATCTTTCATGTGGTTGCGTATAGCCACATTGACAAGCAGCGGTGTGATTGATTCCACCATGGAAGAGGTTTCAATGGGGCCAATATCCAGAGGCCGCATTCCGGGAATAGCTTTAACAAGACCAAAGACGATGTTTTTCGAATGCATGCTATTCCCGCATACGCCGACGTCGTAATTTAGTTCGATGTCAAGGTTGGCAAGCTTGGCCGCAGGGACATTATGGAATGCAGAGACCAGCTCGGTTCCTTCCGGAAGCAGAGGAGCTATTTCCTGTGCAGCGCTTCCTGCAGGAGGAGTGACATAACAGAAATAGTCTGCTTTGTAGTCTTCCCGGGAATTTGTCGATATCTCTAAGGGAACTCCATCCGGAACAATGATACAGCGATCTTTTTCCATTGGCACTACCACGGATATGACAATCTTACCGGCAAGTCCGGGTTTTATCTGCTCGATTGTAGAAGCTATCTGACCATATCTTATAGCAAGGAGCACTACATCGGCTTCTGAGGCTGCCTTTGCATTTACATCACCTGCTATGTCTGCCTTATAGCCATATTCTTTCAGTATAGCATTATATTCGGCAGCTTTGGTCCGGGCCTTTTCCTGTTCTCTTGAACCGACTATGACCTGATGTTCCTGCCCCCACCGGAGGGCAAAACCTTTACCGATACTGCCTGTACCGCCAATTATTGCAATCTTCATGATAATCCCATCAACGACAATATAAATAATATCAGCTGCCCTGCCAAGAATGGAAGGAGATATATGGCCTGTGACTTCAGGCCATATAAATGTTGCTTAATTAAAGTATATTGCAGGATTGGATCCAGGAAGGATCAGATCCATCCACGGTCTTTCATTGCAACTACAACACGCTCGATAGCAACTACATAAGCAGCTGTTCTCATGTCGATGTTGTATTTCTGTGATGCCGCATAGACTGCCTTGTATGCCTCGGTCATCTTCCTGTCCAGACGGGTGTGGACCCGGATCTCACTCCAGTAGTACATGTAGAAGTTCTGGACCATCTCGAAGTATGATACGGTTACTCCACCTGCATTACAGAGGAAGTCAGGAATAACGTGAATACCTCTCTGGAAGAGTATCTCATCTGCTGCGGGTGTTGTCGGGCCGTTTGCGAGTTCTGCAACGATCTTGGCATTGACCTTGTGAGCGTTCTTCTCTGTTATCACGTTCTCAAGAGCTGCAGGTATAAGTATGTCCACAGCAAGCTCAAGGATAGCCTCATTGCTGACAGGCGTTGTGTTTGGCAGTCCTGCAACTGACCCGGTCTTTACCTTGTGCTGGTTTGCAGCCTCAGGGTCAATACCGTCCATGTTCATGACACCGCCTCTGCTGTCGCTTACAGCTACGATCTTGCAGCCGAACATTTCCTTTGCGAGTTTTGCTGCGAAGTATCCGGCATTACCGTATCCCTGAACAGCTATCCTGGCATCCTTAAGCTCGATACCGAGCACTTTGGCTGCCTCACGGATTGTGTAGAGACCTCCTCTTGCAGTTGCGTCTCCCCTTCCAAGTGAACCGCCCATTGTCAATGGCTTACCTGTGACAACCCCGGGCTGGTTGAATGAGGAAATCTTTGAGAACTCATCAACCATCCATGCCATGATCTTCGGATTGGTATACACATCAGGTGCAGGGACGTCTTTTCTCGGACCAATTATCTGGGCAATGCTGGCTATATACTTGCGGCTGAGGCGCTCAAGTTCGCCATCGGACATTTCCTTGGGGTTACAGATAACTCCTCCTTTACCGCCACCCAGTGGAATGTCTACTACTGCGCATTTCCAGGTCATCCATGCAGCAAGTGCCCTTACTGTGTCGATGTTCTCTTCAGGATGGAATCTGATACCACCCTTTGTGGGACCTCTGGCATCGTTATACTGTATCCTGAAACCTTCAAACACTTTGATTGTGCCGTCATCCATGCGAACGGGAAGAGTGACACGCAGTTCGCGCATCGGGTGCCTGAGCATTTCATGTACGCTTTCATCCAGCCCAAGAATAGTAGCACATTTTGCTAACTGTTTTCTTGAATTTTCAAATGGGTTTTCTGTGGACATTGGTCTACCTCTTTACGTGCGATATATATGTTGAAATAAGGTGGATAGTAACCTACTTCTAAGTATAAGATGCTTTCTACCAACCTCCGCCAAAAAAGATAACAAAAAAGCAGCAGTAGGATAACGTTTTTAATTGCCATTATGAAATAAGGACCATATAAATAGCAGACCAAACAAATATAATTCTTCAGACGGTTGCAGAAAAAAGGACAATAGAGGGCATCAGTCCTCTTCTTCAAGAAACTGAACAATATCAGTCACAGTAAGCTCCCCTCTTGCAACACGCAGCACTGATGGATATATATAGGCACAGTCATCGATCTTGTTCCACCGTTCTTCGCCCACAGTATTCACTATATCAGCCATGACCCTTCCGCACCTTCCACAATACCTGTTCTCACTTTCTACTCCGCACACAACACATTTCATAGAAAAACCTCTTTCGGCATAGATTACCATTTTAAAACTGTGTGATGATACTATATAATAATGACCGGCTTATAGTAGCAAGCCTACAAATGATTCCTGAAGTGGTTTTATTGTACACATTTAAACACTGCAGCGTCACATTAATATTAAAATAATCATTATTGAGCAACATAACCAAATTACATTAACGAGGTAAAGCGTGCCTGATGAATTATTCAATCTGAAAGTGGGATACACATCTTTTAGGAATCCTATTGCTCTTGCCCCAATGGGCGGCATGACTGACAGTAAATTCGCAAACCAATACGCTGCAGATGCAGGGCTTGTAGTGCTCGGAGGTTACAACCTTGATACCATGACACAAGCAGCAGCTTCACAAATGGTTGCAAGAGGAAGAGAAGAGTTCATTTCCGAGAATCCGATAAAGCTCATTGAAAAAGAGATAAGATCGATCACAAATGGCAGTACAGTTGCAGTCAATGTAAGGAGCACCACAATTGAACCTCTGATGGAAGCTGCAACCATTATCAAAGATAACGGTGCCATTATTGAACTGGATGCACATTGCAGACAGAAGGAAATGACCGATATCGGTACAGGGCAGGCACTGATCCACGATATTCCAAGACTTACTGAATGGATCAGGAAGATCAAAGAAACGGGTGTTGTGCTCTCAGTAAAAATTAGAGGAAATGTAGTTGATGATGCAGCACTTGTAAAAGCCATTGAGAATGCAGGAGCGGACATACTACACCTTGATGCAATGAAAGAAGGCGCAGGAGCGGACCTTAAGCTCATAAAGGAGATACGTGACTCCATACGTATGTTCCTTATTTGTAACAACTCTGTTACCAGTACCGACAGTGCAAAAGAGATGTTTGCCAGGGGTGCAGACATGGTTTCGGTAGCACGCGGAGTCCTGGATGATTCAGGTCTCATCAGCAGACTTGTTGCGGACATATCAGCCACCCAGAAAGAGACAGGATGGTATAATGCACCCAAGCATGTGTGCAGAGGAGAGGGCGACCTGCGCGGACTTGCATTCTGCTGCCTGCCGGTCAAATCATGTCCGGTGCACGGCAACATAAAGAAACTTGGGCTTACCGCGCAGCAATTTGCCGATATAAAAATGGACTTCGCAAAGGGCACTCTGCTTGAATATGGCGACAGCACATGTTTTGGGAGCCTTGTGTGGTGCTGCAAGATATCCAAACCATGCTTCCTCAGGGATGGTGTGCTTGAAACCCTGGGACTCTCAGATACGGAATACATGCGCCTCAAAAAAGAACTTGGGGATTATATCATTGGACAGGCCAGCAAGTCCTCACATGGTCCTAAAAATGGATGAGATCCCAGCCTTTACTGTCAAGAAGGGAGACTATGGTCCTTCATCATATGTTGCACGCTGCGCCCAGCTTGCAATGTGTCTGGAAGTCTCAGCATCCCCAAAGCCGGGAAATATCGACAGACATGACGATTATGCTGATACGCGCTATGAGCACTTCCTTGCCTCTGCTGTAAGCATATATCCCGTTATAGAGGAAGCGTCAAAAAATATACAGGGTACCGGCAAATATATAAAAGCTGCCGTCTCAGAGAGCATAAACTGGCAGAACGGAGGCAATACCCACTTCGGTGCCGTCATCCTGCTAATACCGCTTGCTATGGCTGCCGGAAAGATACTTTCGGAAAAGGAAACTTTCACTATCCCAGAACTGACCGCATGCGCACACAGCATAGTGAAGGAGACAAGCACTGAAGATGCTGTTGATTTCTACAGCTGCTTCGGGATTTCAGGAGTGCGTGTCAATCCGGTGGAAGAGTTCGACCTTCAGAAAGACAGTGCTGTAGCAGATCTCAAAGAAAAGCATGTCAGCCTGTATGATCTGATGGTGATTGCACAAGGCTATGACATGATAGCACACGAATGGACTTCAGGGTTTACCAGGTGCGCAGAGTGCGCAGAGATAATCACAAATGGAATGAAAGGCAAGCTTCCCGGGCTTGCTGTTGATATTAACGATGTCATTGTATACACATTCCTGAGCATCCTGTCCCGGAACGAGGACACATTCATTACCACTAAATCCGGCACCGAAACCGCACTTTACGTATCAGGCCTTGCCAGATCGATAATTGAAAGGGTTGAAAATTTGCATGAAGTACATAAGATATATAATAGTGAACATGAATTTACGATTATAAAGCCACTTATAATAGAAATGGACAGGGAACTCCTGCAAAGGAAAATCAATCCGGGATCTACTGCTGATATAATCATAGCAGGCTTATTTATAGCGTTGCTTGGAGGAGTTAGGTACTAATGCTGGGAAAAGATATCAGTCTGGATAATTTCGGGATATATGACGGGATATGTGAGACCATAGTCACAACATGCAAGGGATGGACACCAAACGCAGCGCCCATGGGAATCATTCGCAGGAATGATAAACTCTATGTGCGGCTTTTCAAAGGCTCCAAGACATATGAGAATGTGCTGGCTGAAAAATTCCTTGTCGCAAACATCACCTATGATCCGATGCTTTTTGCACTTTCCACATTCACTGATCTGGATGATTCGGTTTTTGAACAGACAGTACATGAAAACCATACAATGTATCCTTTAAAGGATGCGCAGAGCTGGGTTGCCTTTGAGTGCATGAACACAAAAATAACATCTGAAGCCATGGTAGCTGAGCTTGTGCCAATCCATGCCCGTCTGAACAAATGCAGGATAAAAGCGCCTAACAGAGGTTTCTACGGAGTTATAGAAGCCTGTATACATGCAACCAGATACCAGCTTACAGGCGATGAAAAATATCTCAAGCTCATCAAAGCATACGGAGAGATCGTGGAAAAATGCGGAGGAGAGGTTGAAAAAGATGCTTTGAAGAAAGTCTATGAGTTCCTGTGAGAAAGCTTATTAGTTTTTTATTTAAACGGTTTCCTGTTTCAAAAGTTTCACGAAACGTTTTTTCGCCTTCTTCATGTGACCTGCAAACATCTGCTTAACAACGAATGACGGAGGAGTTTTACAACCTCCGGGGCGTGTTCTTCCCTGGCGTATGGCGTTCAGGACAGCTTCCACGCTTCTTTGGGAAACATCTATCTCGGTATAGGACCTGCCTACCATCAATGACTCATGTGCATCACTGCCGCCTACCTGTGGAATATTCAGTTGTTCTGCAGCTTTTCGGGCTTTATAGTTGGGACCGTCTGTCAGGCAACGAGAATTGAGAACTTCCACTGCATCGATGTCAAGCCCCTCCACATAACCTATACCATGCGATGTCATCTTAAAAGGATGAGGTATGATCACAACAGCTCCCTGTGCCCGTGCTCTTTTAATGGTCTCTTCCGGACTTAAGCCGGATTCGATCTTTTCTTTAATGCCCAAGACCAGTATGTGACCTTTTGAAGAACTGACCTCGATCCCGGGAATGACTATCTGCCCGGAGCCGATCTCACGCGCCCTTTTAGCACATGCCATGCCACCTTCAATGGAATCGTGGTCGCAGATAGCAAAACCATCAAGCCCATTCTTTGAGGCACATTCCAGAATATCATCAAGGCATGCGTTGCTGTCCTTTGAAAAGAGCGAATGTACATGAAGATCGAATCGCATGATAGCATGTAAGAGCCTGGGATTTATAAGGATTCTTATAGTGCAAGCAGGCAACTATGTAAGAACAATTGTAAAGGTTAAGCGAACGGGAAAATAGAAGTTTTGGTTGGTTGGTTGGGTGGTTGGATAGGATTGGTGGTACATAGAGAAGTTACCCGTTCGCATGGATACAAACAACATTATGATATATATATCTTGCGTATCGGACATAGCATAAATTATGGAAACGATGCATGTTCTTTTGCAAATGAACGTGCCTTATTTATCACAGCATCCCGGGCTTCAAGGTCGATATCTATCGAATCCCCGTAAGAGATGTTATGAACCACACCTTCCTGAAATAGCCAGGAAACCATGGACATCCCTTCTTCAGAGAGCGGGAGCGAGATATGTATCCTTTCCCATTTGGGCAGGTGATTACGCAACTCCGCTTTCAGGATATCCAGGCAAAAACCTTTTTTAGCCGAGATAGCCACCGGATTGGGCGTAAGATACTCAAGTGCTAACATGCGATCGCTCAACTCCTCCTTTGTAAGCATATCAGCTTTATTGAAAGCTGTGACAATCTCCACTTCCTGTAGTTGCTCCCACATTGTTTCATGTGATGCCAGGAGTTTCCTGCGGATAGTTTCAACAGGCTCGCTCGAGTCCACCACCAGCAGGACTACGTCAGCAAGAAAGATCTCATTCAGCGTTGAACGGAAAGCATCTACCATCCAGTGAGGCAGATCCTCTATGAAACCCACAGTATCGGTCAGTAACACGTTCCTTCCTTCCACATCAAGGGACCTTGTAGTGGGCACCAGGGTGGTGAACATCATATCCTTTACCTGGACATCCTCCTTAACAAGAGAGTTGAAAAGCGTGCTTTTGCCTGCATTGGTATAACCTGCCAGGGCTACAAGTGAGAAGCCCTTTGAATGTCTCAGGCTGCGCAGGGAATCCCTGTCCCTTTCCATGCTCTCCAATTCATTCCTGATGCGGTTGATCCTGTTCTTTACATCCTGGGCGTATGAGTTCTCATAACCTCCCAGACCCATGAAACCCGGTCTTTCTTCCTTCTTGAGGATAGAGATAATTGTCCTTGCTCTGGGAAGTTCGTACTCTAACCTTGCAAGTTCCACCTGCAGCTTGGAGCGAGGAGTCGTGGCGCGGGTGGCGAAGATCTCAAGGATGAGCTGGAATTTATCAATAACTTCCCGGCGACATGTCTCAGAGATATTGTATATCTGCATCGTGCTCAGAGGATTATGGAAAATTATCTTGTCCGCATTCAGGCCTTGCACTACCTGGGCCAGTTCCTCCACCTTTCCCCTGCCTACCTGGTACCTGCTGTCGGGATGTCTTGTCTGGATCATTTCGGCAACGACAGTGTAACCCGCTGAGTGGGCAAGCTCTTTTAACTCAAGCATCTGGAGCTCGTTCTTGTGCTCGTCACTACGGGGATCATTTCTCTTTACCAGGATAGCGCGTTTCATAACAATGGAGTATTGTCATTAAAGATATAAGGGATTAGATGTCCAGCTCCCTGAGAAGAAGCTTCCTGGCACTAAGGGATATGTGGTGCGCAAGTTGCATGCAAAGTCTCTCGCTAAGAGATTCTTCATACTTGAAATTGCCAGAAAACATACTGTCTATGAGCCACTGGGGTTTATTATACATGTCTCCCGGCTCTGTGACGATTGTACCTCCAAAGCGGATCTCTGAAACCGTCTCTTCCATTATGCGCACCACCGAGGGCACATCCGGCGCTGACTCGCTCCTGAAGGAGCGGACATTCACCTGGTTGACTTTTTCTATATGGTCGGCAGTGACTGAAGCAGCAACTGCCGCACAGACCATCAAATAGTATCCATCGATCTTATGACGGCCAGAGATATCCACTGCGATTATGTCAAACATCTTTTGAAGGTAGAGTAAGTATTGTATATAAGCATAACAGTAAACACACTTTCATACAGAACGCATGCTGCATCCATGTTCACATTTTAATCCTGCCGATATCGACATAGGCAATGGTGCCTCTGTCTTCGACAGCATACAGCATCCTTTTCCTGACGCTATTTGCAAGCCGTACAGCCCTGGACATCACAGGCAGCATGAACACATGGTCCCAGGGAATGGCATGGACCAGATATTCGGAGTGAGGCATCTTCCCTGTGAGGCTGACCTGGGAATATACCCTGAAATGTGTACCGAACTTGAATCCGGTCTTTGGGACAAGCCCACTGTTTCTGATATCTGCATACGCCCTGTACTTGCGCAGGAAATCCGGCTCAATAGAAGACGCCACGCCTGAAAAACCATCGATGTCAAGGATATTTCCGTTCTCGCTGCTCCCTATGCTGATGCAGCTGCGCTCCATCAGGTAAGCGGACTCCACCAGGGACAACTGCAGACGCTCATCATCAAGCAGCTTGCCGTAAAAGCCGGCCTGGTGCAAATGCTCTGAGGAAGATGCATCCCATACAATGACACGATCTTCTAGCAGAGTAGACCTGACTGGACTCTCCGGAACGGAAATACCCTCCATCCCGCCCTTTATGTTCACTTTCCGCACTTCATAGTATGTAAGGTCGCTCTCCTCATCGACTATTGCCAATACCATCTGCTTATGAACATTATCAGCAGCATTGAGGGATGTGAGCAGGTCAGGAAGTGGCATAGGTATGCGCTCTGACCTTACATAGACAAAACTCTTTGCAGGAGTCTTCCCAGGGTGCCCGCCTCGTGGGTAGACCCTGAAATCTGTAACGCTTGGCTGGACATAGAAACCTCTCTCCCTGAGGTCTTTGTAAACAATGTACTTCAATTCAAACTGCTGCTGCATTTTGGATGCTTCAGTGAAGAACTCCTCAAACCCCAGTATCCTGTTCTGGGATCCTATATCCAGTTTCTTCTTGTAAAGGAGATACGCTGCTTCAACAAGTGTCAGTTCGAGATTATCACCTTTGGGGCGTCCGTAATATCCTGTATTATAAAGTTCATTTATTGCCTGCTTGCCTGCAAGGATACGGTCCTTTACGAGTTTCCCTATCAAAAATGTCACCTGCTGAATTAGAAAATAGCTACAGGGTCCAGATATAGGACAAGCTATTTAACCATGATGGGCTACCCACGCCAAGAGCACTATTATGGCACCCGGTTAGAGAGGCACAAAAGAGTTAACCATACAGAAAGCATCTGAGGTATAGAAACTTTAGCGTAAAGTGAAGGAGATGAAAGAATGGAAAATCCACTTCAAGTAATAATAGACGCTGACCCGGAGCTGGCCGGCCTGATTGGAAAGACGCGTGAAACTGCGCTATCTCAAGGTGCCATCCCCCTCAAGTATAAATTTCTCATTGCCATGGCCCTGGATGCTGCTGAGGGTGCAGCCGACGGAGTAAGAATGCTTGCAATGCAAGCGATGAGCGAGGGAGCTACAAAAGAGGAGATAATGGAAGCTGTCAGGATAGCCCAGTTCATCACAGGGGTGGGTAGTGTCTACACCGCTGCAAATGGCCTAAAAGGCATATTGTAACTGACATATCAATGTTATAGAGGCGTTTTTCTGCCAGGAGTGATATTGGTACTTGCAAATGCTTTAAAGATTCAAGCCTTCATAACAATTAAATATCCGGACAGTAATACTTAATAATGTCTAATAGTGTCATAAAATGGTATTAAAAAGAGGTAGAAAAATGAGACTTTTTGACGACTTTAGAGATTTTCTCTATGAGTATAAGGTAATCCCGCTAGCAATTGCTTTTATTATGGGTATTGCGGCGACTGCTCTTGTGAAATCCTTTGCAGAGAATATAATTATGCCGATCATCACTCCGTTCATAGCTGACGGCGCATGGAAAACAGCAACTTTTGCACTTGGCCCTATTGTGATCAGCTGGGGTGCATTTGTAGGAGAATTGGTCAATTTCATTATAATTGCATTTGTTGTATTCATCATTGCAAAAAAAGTCTTAAAAGAAGAGAAAGTAACCAAAAAATAATCTCAAGTGCTTTTGCCTTTGATCATTATATTGTCTTGATGAGCTTATCAAGACATTTGATCTTTTAGTTAACTACTGAATTTATAAGTTCAAGTTTTTCAATCATTTTAACTCAAATGGAAAAATGCAATTAGGGGATAAAAATTTATTCCATATTTAGCTTGTTTATAGACAGGCGATTATATAAAAAGCTATAAGCTATTAATCGGATTGTTCTCCATAAATTCCACAAAGCTCCCCGCGAACTCCCTGTATGAGCTTGCCACCAGATGAGCATAGCAACCTAATGTATTGTTCACCGTCAGCCCATCCCAGCCGTCAATGATGCCGGTACCCCGGGAAAGTTTGATGGAGAACTTCGCATCCTTGGGAATATCAGTGACCTCGGAGTGATGGAATTCGTGGCCGCGGAAGGAGTTGCCCATCTTGCCGATGACAGTATTCATTTCAAGAGAGCCGATGTTGTAGCTGACCACGCGCTTGTGACCCATGAGAGTGTGGCCGGGGAGTGCTCCCACCATCTCGTGTGTGGATTCCGGCATCTCTGCCATGTGGTATGTGCTCTTGCCCTTGACACCGGTGGTCAGTTTTTCCGTGAGGTACATCAGGCCGCCACATTCTGCATAGATGGGCAGGCCAGAGCGGGAAGCGGTGAGTATGTCCTCGCGCATGGAAACGTTATCCTCAAGTTCGGCCGCGAAAAGTTCAGGGTAGCCACCGCCGATGTACAGGCCATCGACATTTGGAAGTTTGCCGTCATGTATGGGGCTGAAATACCGGAGGTCTGCGCCCGCGAGCTGTAACAGCTCCAGATTGTCATGGTAATAAAAGTTGAATGCCTCGTCCAGGGCTATGCCAATGACAGGACGCTCACCATCTGTTTCTTTGGCCAAGAAGGCCGTATTTGCGGGTTTCTCCAGAGGCTGGGCATTGTGTGCAATCTCCAGCAGGCGGTCAATATCCAAGCCTTCTTTTATCGTATCCCTGATGAATGTGATGCGCTCGTCAAAATTATCAGCCCTGCGCCGTTCCTCGATGGCAGGGACCAGGCCCAGATGTCTCATGGATATTTTCATGGAACCGTTGCGGTGGATTACCCCGATAACCGGGATGCCGGTGTAGAACTCTATAGCTTCTTTTGCCTTTTTGGCATGCCTCGGGCCGCCGATGTTGTTGAGGATGACAGCTGCAATATGCACATCCTTATCAAAATCCTTAAAACCATTGACAAGGGCTGCTGCAGAACGGGTGATGCTCCTGGCGTTAATGATCAATACCACCGAGCACTTGAGTATCTTGGCTATCTGTGCAGTACTTCCGACATCCGTAAAACTGTCAAAACCTTCAAAAAGTCCGCGCACGCCTTCTATGACAGCGAGGTCAGCCTCTCCGTCGACCTCGCAGCCGTGGATGAACACATCCCTGACACTCTCCCCTTTCATCAGGAAACCGTCCATATTACGAGCCCTTCGTCCGGTTATCTCTGAATAGTAACTGGGATCGATATAATCAAGCCCCACTTTGAAGGGCTGTACATTATAGCCGGCCTCGGTAAGGGCTGCAAGCAAACCGATGGTTATCGTAGTCTTACCCGAAGAGGAGCTGCCTGCCGACAGGAGTATTCGGGGTATTTCCTTAAAGGTTGGTGCCGGAAGCTCACTTGCTTCAGGGTTCTTATCTGTGGGAGAGGTTTGCTGCATGACTATCCTATGTTGATATAAACGGACCTTTATCTTGTGAGCTCACGAAGCCTTTCGTCATCCAGTGAACCGGGGAGAATAGACTGGTCGTTGAACATTATAGATTTGGCAAGATCCCTGTACACCTGTGCGATGTCTGATTTTGGGGCTTTCTCGAGCACTGAGAAGCCATCCCTCTCACAGTCCTGAACTACCTGTTCCTTGGGGATGAAAGCCACCAGCCTGCTACCTATCTCTTCGGAGAACTTGCGTACGATCTCTTCTTCACGGGTGACGCTCCTTGAATTGCAGATTATGCCGGACAGGGGCGTGTCTATCTTGGCAAGACCCTTGCAGATGTTATTGGCTGCATAGAGAGGCATGTATTCTCCGGACGTAAGGATGTAGGCTTCAGTGACCAGTCCCTTGCGTATGGGAGCCACAAAGCCGCCACACACGATATCCCCGGGGACGTCATAGATTATGAGATCCATATCGTTCATAGAGGGGCATACCTTCTGCAGTTTCTGGATGGCGACAATGATACCTCTGCCTGCACAACCAATACCCGGTTCAGGCCCGCCGACCTCTACGCATTTAACTCCGCCGTATCCCTCAAAGACTATATCCTTTTCATTCACATCGAGATGCTGCTTCAGGAGATCGAGGATTGTAGGTATCCTCTTGCCTCCAAGCAGGGTGATGGATGAGTCGCTTTTAGGGTCGCATCCGATTATCATTACCTTGTAGCCTTCATCGGCGCATGCAGCAGCAACATTTGAAGCTGTGCTGGATTTGCCAATGCCACCTTTGCCGTAGATTGCTATCCTTTTTTGGTCCTTCACTTAGATCACCTAAAAACTTAATGATAATCATTTGACAGTAATATCATCTGCCGAGCACATCTTTTGCAACTTCACGCAGGGTCGCACCAAATTCGGACTCGACTATATGGTTGACGCCGAGTGTCTTTGGATGGAGGTCTATTTCCACGATGACATGCTGATGACCCATCTCCTTCAGAGGTAGGACCTGCCTTGGCCCGTTGGTTACGGAGATGATCTCCATACCTTCAAGAGCTTCCATAGGGATTGCGTGAGGTACACCAGTAATGATAGCAAAATCATAATCACTGTACTTCTGTTTTATGAGCTCGCCCACCTTTTCTCCTGTGACCGGGTACTCATCCATTCCACCGATGACCTCATGGACAGTTATACCTCTTTCCTGAAGGTCAGCCGTGATGCACTTCGCGTGGTGGCGCACTCTGGGAAGCCCAAGGGAATCATCGATATTGGCCATATTGACAACATTTCCTTCCTTTCCCAGGGCCAGAGCCACTTCGTTCACAGCTGCGCTGACGTCTGCGAACATATAGCCGGTCTCCTTCTTGGCGTTCATGATGGTTATGCCCTTCTTGCCTTCCTGCAGGAGCCGGACAACCTTTTCTGCGACCTTGTACTTGACATCGCCCCTGGATGGCTCAAGATACTCCTTGCTGGCGGCACCATGACGCTTTTCCACCAAAGTGGCCTCCCTGAGAAGCACTTTCTGCCTCTCAAGCTCTTCCTTACCGATTACACCTACTTCGAAAGCAGATTCCAGGGTGATAAGCACACCTTTTGTGTTATCCGGATATCCCGCATGCACTTCCACTTCGATGACAGGCACGTCCAGGTTGGCATCCTCCACAGGCTCACGCAGTTCCTCACCGATGATCATGCTGGCACATGTCCCGACCACACCTATGAGCTTTGGTTTGAACATCTCGTTGACCTTCACCAGCAAAGAAGAAAGCTCCTGGCGCCCTCCGAAAACAAAGCCGTTCTCGTCAAGGGCTGTGGTCACAACACGGATCCCATCCTCTTCCAGAAGCCTCGCATGCTTGAAAGAACATCCCGGCGGACCGTGCAGTATAGCAACATCTACATTCAGATCGCGTAATGTGTATAACGCAGCGACGATAGAACTTGGCCGCGGATGCATGATAGATAGATTTTTTCCAATCATAGTGAATAACCTTGTCAGCTTTGATTAGTATGAATAGTGAAATTGATTAATATCTTTGTCGGGATAAGTAGGAAATAGTATACTTACTGCCAGGTAATTTTTCTGAAATGAGTAGTTCCCGTTTCCATAAGAAATATAGGAAATCATGTCTTTAAATGCCTGTAATCCCGTGCATCACATAAGTAACCATATCGATAATATTCTCAACATAAAAGCCTGTTGATTTGGAGTTGAAAAGAAGACGACTTCAGCAAATAAGTCAATATTATCTGAAGCACTTCACGCAGGATATCACAAGATCGCCCTCCTCTGACATCCCCAAAGCCAGTGCAAGCCCATCTTCCAGGTGCAAAGCATGACTTACCTTCTCATTCCTGATATCCTTCATCCTTTCCCCTACGAGTACCAGATGGTCGATATCACAAATGCGCCTTACAACAAATTCCGCCACCTTTTCGGGAGGTAGACCCTCACAGACCTGTGCAGCTTCCTCACCAAGTACCATGAGCACTTTTCCGGATTTTCTGCCGACAGCTCTTGAAAAACCATAGTCAAGTGCCCGTTCTGCAGACGTGATATCCATTCCGGAGTTGGAGTTATCAATGAGCAACCTGCCATTAATATCCTTTTCCTGCATCCTGCCCTGAAGTCCGGTGAAGCCTGAGATTACCTCGGCGATTGCCTCCCCGGATACACCCATATGCAACGCAGCGGCGCCAGCGGCCGCAAAGGCCAGAGAATAGGAGGAGGTATTGTAGGAAGAGTCAACATCGGCACAAATGCTTATTTTTCCTGCATTCAGCGTGACACTTTTCCCGTTAAAAGCCAGTCGCAGGTCGGCCTGCGTTTCCTGTGAACCGGAGTCCGTGAATGTGAAAAAGTCCCTGCCTGACTCCCTGGCTTTGCTGACGGACCTGCTGTCCTGGGAATTAAGGACGAAAACACTTCCCTCTTTACCATAATCAAGCATCCGGAGTTTTGCATCGCTTGCCTGGGAAGTGGACTTTGCGATAGTGTAGTCAGGCTCCAGTGTGGTTATCATGCCGATATCAGCATATCCGGTGCCTCCGATGGAAACTTCGAATATACAGCAGTCAGGATGGATATCTAGGGACTTCAATATATCAACAGCATGCAGTATGCTCCCGGGTGCTATACTGAGACCGAGATGCAATATCCGGGCCTTCCCACAGGTCCAGAGTTCCAGACCGCGGGTGGTGTGAAGCACCACGACCATTGTCCTTGAAAGCATATCTGCCAGAAGGGATGCGGTGCTGGTCTTTGCTTTGGAGCCAGTGATCTCGATCACCTTTACCTCTCCAAGTACCTTGCTCGTGGAAAGGATCATTCCCACAGCCCTGTGATGGCTGATGAGCTCCTTGCCCTGCTCCCTTGCCTCCGTGAGCATCTGGTAGCCAGGTTCCAAGTGAACTGGGCTCACGATAATGTCAAAGGGGCCGACAGGGACAGGCGATCTGGAAACGGTGATACCGAAGTCCTCTTGCATAGAGAGGAGAACATCCTCAGCTATGGTATTATAAACATCCACAGCAGTGACATCAAAACCCATTTCTGCCAGCTTTCGGGCTATGATAATACCCGCATGCGTCAGGTCAAGGACTGCCACTTTGCATTTTGCTGAAAAAGTGTTTGAAATGCAGGATATTCCGTTCATCGTATTGACTATGGAGACTAAGTACTAGAGAATATCTCACAACAGAAGACCAGTGAGAAATACAAGGCTTGATTAACACACGGGCACAGAAAGTAGATTAAACAGAGGATCAAGGGAAAATGATGATTCTAACTTTCATCATCTTCTTCATCATCTTTATAACTGTCAGAGCCCACCATTGCCGCTGCAATTGATTCTATTCCGTCGAGCCACTCTGCCACAAGCCCGTAGGGTATATCTTCCATAGTTTTATCAGACAATTGCTTTCCACTCAGGATGTGAGCGCCAATCTCAGCGACGGTGGCAAGGGATATCTCGATGTCATCAGATGACTCGGCTTCAAGGGCAACCTTTACAAGGTCATTGACATCGTCCTTCTCATCATAATCCTTGTTCAGGTAGCATTCACATGCCGCAAAACTGCCCATAAGAGAGGTCTGGAGTGATTCGATCATCAGGTCCGCATCCTCAGAGATAGGATCTATCTCAGCAAGTGCAATATCCCTCACACGGAAAAGCATCTGAAGAGCAGATTCTGATGAGATCTGGTTCTTATCGCGTTTTGCAATTATTTTCAGGCAGGCAAGAATGATGTCATCTTCCATATTGACAAAAATAGCGCCCTCTTTTCCCTGCGGTTCAGCAGACTCAACAAACTTGAAATTGCTTTCTTTGACCTGGTTCAGCCAGTTCTTCCAGCGTTCCTCAGTATAAAAATCATGATGAAAAGCTTCATCTTCCCTACCAGACATTTGCTTACCTCGATTTTGTATTATTCACCTGAATTTTGTTTCCTGCTACTACGATATTGTTGTGATAAGTAGATCTTCATGGGTCACAACTTTAGCTCGACCTTCTTAAGTGAGCAGCCTGAAAGACCTTCATCTATGTTTTCAAGGACTGTAGCCACGGTGCACTTGTCACCATTCCTGATACCTTCAGGGTTGATCAGATCATAGAGACTATCATCGAAACTGGTGCATTTGGGGCTCTCATAGCTGATCCTGGCGCCTGCGATAGCCTTCTTGGAATCGATGGCTGCCAATATAGGAGAGGTCACAACCTCCACTGCCAGGACACCTGCATCGTGTACGAAGCATTCATGAACCGTATCGCCCCTTAATTTAACTATCCGGTACTTACGCCCGGGCTCCAGGTTCATACAGGTTCTTTTAAGTTTACATTTTTGACACTCACGGGACTCGCCAAAGAACATGAAATCTGCTCCTTCTTTTGCGAGCCTTGAGCCAACAAGGGTTATCGTAGTATCAGTATCGGTCATATGGTCACCTTGAAAGATTAATTATGAGATCACCTTAGTTATGCGTGCTACTTTTTCAGCGGCTGCGGGTGTCAGGCCCGTTCCAAGTATCGTATATCTTTCCGGGCGGATAGTATGTGCAACAAGAAGCGCCTCTAATATATACCTATCTTCAATACCCAGCCCTTCGGCCGTCGTGGGAGCGCCTATTACTTCGAGGCATTCTTTTATTTTATTCCAGTCTCCACCGTGCAGATACATCATCATGATCGTTCCTACACCACACTGCTCGCCGTGCAGCGCATGGTGAGGAGATACCATATCCAGAGCATGACTGAACATGTGTTCAGAGCCGGAAGCCGGTCTTGATGAACCTGCGATGCTCATGGCAACACCACTGGATACGAGGGCCTTGACGACCATCCTTACAGAACTCTCAAGGCCGGGTTTAATAGAATCAGCTGAATCGATGAGTATCTTTGCAGTCATCCGGGACAGAGCCGCAGCATACTCACTGAAGGGTTCATTTGTCAGGCGATAGGCAAGCTCCCAGTCCCTGACAGCAGTATAATTAGAAATAATATCCCCACAACCTGCTGCAAGCAGGCGGTATGGAGCCTTTGAGATGATAGCTGTGTCAGCTATCACAGCCATGGGTGCATTTGCCTCAATCGAACTTGTCTTCCCATTGCAGCGAATAGAGGCCCTTGATGAGACAATGCCATCATGGGACGCAGCTGTTGGCACACTCATAAAAGGAACATCCAGTTGTGTGGCGGCAAGTTTTGCAACATCGATGGATTTTCCGCTGCCAACACCGATCATATATGAAGAGTTGTGTTCAAAAGCCTCTTTTTTAACTTTTTCGACTTCGACCATAGAGGCTTCTGCTGATACCACTATCCGGGCATTCTGCCCGCAGTCGTTCAGCAGATCGCAGACTATATCCCCGGCTATCTTCCTGGTATTACAACCTGTGACAATGACAGGATCTTTTCCCAGTTTGAGGTCTTTGCAAACATATTTAATATCATAGATGACATCGTGGCCGACCAACACATCTCTGGGCAGCTGCATCCATTTTTTCATTCCATCTTGCATGGGGATCAATTCTATACCTGCTGGTTCGAGTAGTATATTTAATTAATATTAAGATATATTGCCTTTAGAGAGAATCGCCCTTATATAAAATCTATTATTAATGGGGTTCCCCATAAACTATTAAACATTTGTTGTATTAGGATATTCCTATATTACTTTACTGCTGTGATCACAAATGGTTCCAATCATAGACAAAATCAGCCAGCTAATCAACGAATATTACATAGACCCCATATTACACGATAGTGGTTACAATATAGTTAACACGATTACATGGGCAATCATATTGGGAATATGTATATTCGGCATAGTAAAATTATTAAAGAGGATGAATGTCAATATCACTGACAGGCTTACTGCCTCAGTGATTCCTTTCATACTCGCAGGTTCATCTCTAAGGGTCATAGAGGATACAGGCGTGCTTGAACCGCCTGTCAGTTACCTGTTCATAACCCCGAACATCTATTTTTTGGTGTTCTTTGTCACGGTGATTTTCCTCATCATTGCAAAACTGGTGAGTAAAGTTAGGGATAAGGATTTTGAAACAGTGTTTGCTTTATTCGGATCTGCCTGGTTTATTGCTAACATAGCCTATCTGCTGCACCTGGAAGACCTTGTTCTTCCATGGGTGCCGGTATTTGTTATCGTTTCTGCAAGCGCACTGCTTTACATACTCTATTTGGTATTCGACCGGGCAGGCTCTGATATACTCAAAAATAAACTCAACCTCTCCATACTGGGAGTGCATCTGCTGGACGCTTCATCCACTTTTGCAGGTGTCGATTTTCTTGGATACTACGAAAAACATGTTGTACCTGCATTCCTCATCGACCTGACAGGTACAGCTCTGGTGATGTATCCGCTAAAACTTTTAATCTTCCTGCCAGTAATATACATACTTGACACCCAGTTTAATGAAGACGAAGAGTCAAGGACCCTGAAAACGTTCCTTAAACTTGTAATAATCATGCTGGGACTGGCACCTGCTGTCAGGAACACAATCCGGATGATGTTGGGAGTATAATATAATGTTTAGTGCAGAAAGAAGAGAGAACTTGAGGACTTATCTTACTGACCTCAAGCCATACATTGTACTTAGCACAATCGTTTTTGCCCTGTCTATCGCAGTGGGCTATATTGCATACGGAATTTACCCCGAATATGCCATGCAATCCATATCGGGTCTTGAGGAACTTGTAGAAATGCTGGAAGGCCTCTCGCTCCTGGAGATCATGCTGATGATCTTTATCAATAACACCATAGCAATGTTCATTGCAATATTGTTTGGTATCGTATTGGGTATAGTGCCCCTGCTGGTCTTGGTGCTAAACGGATTCATAATAGGTACGATAGTCCGCTTATTGATTGTTGAGAACGGCCTGGCCTTTATTGTTGCAGGGCTTGTTCCCCACGGTATAATAGAGATACCCCTCCTGCTGCTTTCCACTTCAATCGGAATGAAGATTGGTTATGAGGTTTTGCTGGCTCTTGCCGGAAAGCCTTCCGATATAAAGAATGAATTCATAAAAGGAATGAAATTCTTCTTCTACTGGATGGTGCCCCTCATATTCATCGCTGCGCTCATCGAGACATTCATAACACCTGCCATAATGTACCTGGTTGCAGGTACATAAGGACCTCATAAGGTTAAGGGCGACTGGCTGACAATATGTACAATTCATAATGTGAACAGGTTTATTAATGACTAGAACATTTGCGGAGAAAACCGAGGCTAAACATGATCAACAGGAAAGATATCATAGAGATAATCGAAGGTTATGATACTGACAACATAAAGATAGGCTCTGTTGCCTCACATTCTGCATTAGACATCTTTGACGGTGCTATAGAAGAGGGCTTCAGGACCTTTGCAGTCTGCCAGCAGGGACGCGACAAGACCTATACGGAGTACTTCAGGTCCCAAAGGGATGCTGAAGGAAATGTGGTAAGGGGAATCGTGGATGAATCCATATGCCTGAAGAAGTTCAATGAAGTGATAAGTCCAGAGAACCAGAAGAAACTGGTCGATAATAATGTCCTTTTCATTCCAAACCGTTCATTCACATCCTATTGCGGCATCGATGATGTGGAGAACGATTTCCGTGTCCCCCTTGTGGGCAGCAGGAACATGCTCAGGAGCGAGGAGAGAGGCATTGAGAGAGATTACTACTGGCTCCTTGAAAAAGCAGGACTGCCATTCCCGGAAAGAATAGAGGACCCCCAGGATATCGATGAGCTTGTGATGGTCAAACTACCCCATGCTGTCAAGAAACTGGAGAGAGGGTTTTTCACAGCCGGTACATACGAGCAGTACCTCGAGAAGTCGCAGGCTCTTCTGAAGCAGGGAGTCATTACCCAGGAAGCCCTTGAGCATGCAAGGATAGAGAGATACATCATCGGACCCGTGTTCAACCTGGATATGTTCTATTCACCCCTTGAGTCAGAGATGAGCAAGACCGAGCTTCTGGGAGTTGACTGGAGGTTTGAGACCAGCCTGGACGGGCATGTGAGGCTACCTGCCCCGCAGCAGATGTCCCTTGCACCACATCAACTTACACCTGAATACACCGTATGCGGTCACAATTCAGCAACTCTCAGGGAGTCACTGCTTGAGGAAGCGTTCGCCCTGGCAGAAAAATACATAGAGGCCGCCAGGAAATATTATGACCCTGGAGTAATAGGCCCGTTCTGCCTGCAGACCTGCGTGGACAAGGACCTTAACTTTTACATATATGATGTAGCTCCAAGGGTTGGGGGCGGTACCAATGTACACATGTCAGTAGGACACCCCTACGGTAACACTACATGGCGCAAGCCAATGAGCACTGGCAGACGCATGGCCTTTGAAATTAGAAGAGCCATTGAGACTGGCCAGCTTGGCAAGATCATCACCTGAGCAGGGCTCAGGTCAATCCTTTTTTTTTCACATCCTCGGGAATACTGCATAATCAGACTCACTTTAGTAAGTCATCCTGTAGAATGGCATTACACCTGCACAAGCTGCAAATAGCATAGTTGCTTCAACATAGAACTCTTTTTATATATGTGAATATATTATAATTGCTGATGCATATCAAAAGGATACCGACCGGAATCGCAGAACTTGATCAGATACTGGAAGGAGGGTATCCAGCCGGTCATGGGCTCCTTGTAAGGGGACCTCCAGGAGCGGGAAAGACCATACTTGCCACACATTTCCTTTACAGGTCGTGCAGGGACGGAAAAAGATGCATGCTTATGCTCACACATGACAATGTGGAAAGTTTTCTGGAACAAGCAGAGAACATTGGCCTTGATTTCAGGAAATGCATCGAGAACGGAAAACTT
The DNA here is from genome assembly GCA_000306725.1 of Methanolobus psychrophilus R15. GTDB lineage: Archaea > Halobacteriota > Methanosarcinia > Methanosarcinales > Methanosarcinaceae > Methanolobus > Methanolobus psychrophilus. Next base: position 963,118 of record CP003083.1, read on the forward strand.
CTGATAACGAAATCCTTTGAGATCAGGACAAATAAGATCCACAATGCCTCCAGGCATGGGAGTGGCATTGGTTTTCTGGAAAAGGACTGCGTGGAAAGTGTGCTGGAAATACCGGATGATGTGGAGGTAGTAGTCATTGACAACCTGGATATGCTGTCCCTATACCATACTGTAGAGGAATTTGCAGACAAGTTCTTTACTATCAATGACATCCTGTCTAATAAAAAACGCACCAGCCTTTTTCTGATAGGCCAGGATGCGGGGGAAAAAGATAGCATTGCCGAGCATATCGTCTTTGGAAGTATGAATCTATACGTCAATAGGGATGAAAGAACAGGCAAAGGATTAAGACAGCTCTATATCCCAAAGATGCGTTGTACGAATATCTCTCTTGAGCCCATGAGCTTCAGGATAACGCCTATGGGAATAAAGATAGAGAAGATATTCCAGAGAGATGAAGTGCTCCGTGGTGTCCTTGACATAACTGCGTGATTTCTTGCAGGGATTGACGAAGGGCTTGAGCTGAGGCAGTATATGATTAACAGGGTATTCTGAATACAAGCCAATTATCTATTCATGTACAGCAAGTTATATACATGATAAAAATAATAGGGAGAAAGACCCCAGGACCTTGGATAGGAATATATGCATTTTAAGGATGGTAGAAATCATTTAAATACCATAAATGAAATGATACCACAAACTTAAATTGTAATCAATCAAATCGTTCGTAATTTTATGCTTTCAAACCTTATACCCAACCGGGAGGGAATTTAAAAATTGAGTCAGCCTTGTGTTAATATCGGCATGGTGGGTCATGTCGACCATGGAAAAACCACGCTTGTAAGCGCACTGTCCGGTGTATGGACAGACACGCACAGCGAAGAGATGAAACGCGGCATATCCATCCGTCTGGGATATGCAGATACCACATTCAGGAAATGCCCTAACTGCCCTGAGCCCCAGTGCTATACTGTCTCAGACAAGTGCGAAGGATGCGGCGAGGTGTCCGAAGAACTCAGGACCGCTTCTTTTGTCGATGCCCCAGGGCACGAAACTTTGATGGCAACGATGCTTTCAGGAGCTGCGATAATGGATGGTGCAATACTAGTCATAGCAGCCAACGAGCCCTGCCCGCAGCCTCAGACAAAGGAACACCTCATGGCGCTGAACATAATAGGCATCAAGAACCTGGTAATCGTGCAAAACAAGATCGACCTGGTATCCAGGGAGAAAATGATAGAGCACTATCATCAGATCAAGGATTTCGTGAAGGGCACAGTAGCTGAGAACGCACCTGTTGTCCCAATATCGGCACAGCAGAACACCAATATTGATGCCCTTATCCAGGCAATGGAAGAGATGATACCGACACCTGTTCACAAGCATGACAAACCTGCTCACATGCTTATTGCAAGGTCTTTCGATATCAATAAACCAGGAACGGCTATCAGCGGCATCACTGGAGGAGTCATAGGCGGCACCCTTACAGAAGGCATCCTTCACCCAGGAGATGAACTGGAAATATGTCCTGGCATCAAGATAGAAAGTGAGGGAACCACCAGGTGGAAGCCGGTCAGAACTAAAATAACAAGAATAGTGGCTGGAAAGGAAACTGTTAAAGAGGCGACTCCCGGAGGTCTTCTTGCAGTCGGGACCAGTCTTGACCCTACGCTGACCAAGAGTGACTCCCTTACAGGCCAGGTTGCAGGCATACCCGGGACCTTGCCCCCTACACATGATTCATTCACACTCGACCTGCACCTGCTGGACAGGGTAGTTGGAGTCACTGATGAGGAAAAGATAGGACCGATCAAGACAAGCGAACCCCTGATGCTCAACGTAGGGACTGCAACCACAGTAGGAACTGTGACAAGTGCAAGGAAGGATATCGCAGAGGTAAAGCTGAAAAGGCCTGTTTGCGCCGAGATTGGAGCAACGGTAGCTATCAGCAGGCGTGTTGGCTCTCGGTGGCGTCTTATCGGTGTAGGAGTAATCAAGGGTTGAAAGTCATTATCGACACCAACGGCCTGATGATACCTGTTCAGTTCAAGGTTGATATATTCGAAGAGCTAAAAAGACTGGGATACAACAGGTTCATCGTACCGCTTGCTGTGATAAAAGAACTTGAGAGCCTTGGAAAAAAACTCCGCGGAAAAGACAGGACTGCTGCAAAGATCGCGCTCTCGCTTTCACAAAGATGTGAGGTCATAGAGGCTTGCGGGCATGCCGATGATATTATAATCGAACTTGCCAGGGAACTTGGCGCAGCAGTGCTGACAAATGATATCGGATTAAAGAAAAGGCTGGAAAGTGAACATATACCCATTATATGCCTGCGTCAGAAGAACAGGCTTGGCAATATCAAGGATGACATATAGATCCAACAGGATCAGCTAAGAATAAGACAGAGATATGACAATCATACAGGATTTTTGGAGTTAATCACATGTACAAAAAGATGAGACTCGCGGACACTATTCGTGTGGCTCCTAACCTTTTGGGCGGAGATGTAAGGGCAAATGTGAAGAATGCCTTAAGAGATAAGCTCGAAGGCAGAATTGATAAAGCATTAGGTGCCATTGTAGCTATCACTGAGATCGATGCCATCGGAGAAGGACACATTCTTGTTGGCGATGGAGCCGTCTATTATGATGCTACGTTTGATGCGATCGTGTTTGTTCCTGTGATCCAGGAAGTAATCGAGGGAGAAGTTGTTGAAACTGTTGACTTCGGTGCATTCATTAGCATTGGTGCAATGGACGGACTTTTACATGTGAGCCAGATAACTGATGACTTTATGTCCTATGACGGCAAGAATGGCAGGCTTGTCAGCAAGAGCGGCGGAAGGTCTCTTGGAGAAGGTGACAGGGTCAGGGCACGTGTCGTCGCAGTCAGCATCAACGAAAGGGAGCCCAGGGAAAGCAAGATAGGTCTTACTATGAGACAGCATTCCCTCGGTAAAATGGAATGGCTGGAAGAAGACAAGAAGCCCAGCTCAGAGAAGGCACAATAATCTGGAGGGATGGAGATGGGTGAACAGGTTTGCCGAGAATGCCATCGTATACTATCAAGTCAGACATGCCCGATATGCGGTTCCAGTAATCTCAGCTCCGACTGGAGCGGCATGGTCGTTATCATAGACCCGGAACGTTCAGAGATTGCAAAGAAGATAGATGTCAAGGTAGCAGACAAGTATGCATTGAAGGTGCGCTGATTGGGGGCGCAGATAAGTTTGCCTGAATCCGTCAGGCCGCTTTTTCGCAAACTTTTTGGCACATTGTACACAGGCACTGGTGATGACACCATCAGGAAACTATCCAAGGACCTGGATAGTCCCACAAAACTTATATCCGTGGGTGATGTTACTACATTCCACTTGCTCAGTTCAGATATCATACCGGACATCCTTATAGTGGATGACCGGACAAAACGCGGACCGGCTTCTGACCGGGTCGTGGTGGGCACAAAGCACAAAGGCTTCAGAGAAATATCCGTTGACAATCCGGCCGGGGTGATAACCGGGGATTTGATAGACGCTGTAGGAGATGCAATTGCGTCGAACTGCCGTGTGAGGATATTTGTGCGCGGCGAAGAAGACCTTGCAGCTGTACCCGCCATGCTGATGGCTCCCGAAGGTTCAGCAGTGTTGTACGGACAACCTGACCAGGGAGTTGTACTTGTACAAATCACAGAGTCAAAAAAAGAAGAGATAAGGGACCTGTTAACAAAGATCATTGAAGCACAGGGCCATAATGAAGATACAGAAACCATTTGGAGGAAATTAGATGGATATAAAGATCACAAAGGATAACACCAATGCGCTTCTCAACAGGCGCGAGATGAACTTCAGCGTCACCTATGAAGGACCAACCCCTGCAAGAAGCATTGTCAGAGGAAAAATAGCAGCTATGCTTAATGTACCCCTTGATCTTGTAGTAGTTCACAAGATGGGGAACGAGTTTGGCAGACAGGCGCTTGAAGCATATGTGAAGATATATGAAACTGAAGAGCGCATGAAACAGATAGAGAACAAATATATACTGGAAAGGAACACAGTTCCTGAGCCGGAAGCAAAAGAAGAATAATTTCCAAAGGTGAAATAATGGCTGCAAAAGATTACTACAAGGTCAATGGTGATTCCATTGAGAGGGCAAACCAGATCTGCCCCCGCTGTGGAGAAGGCGTATTCCTGGCTGAGCACAAGGACAGACGCTCCTGCGGAAAGTGCGCATACACTGAGTTCAAGAAATAATATCATTAGATTTATTTTTAATCACAACCACAAGTTGTGATTTTATTAATACTTTTTTAGCTTTTTAATTCATTATTTTGGTTGGCATGTTTCCTTGCCCGAAGATTTATAGCAGCAGATAAGGACTACCATAAAAGTACACCTTTGAATGAAAAATAGCATTGACTTTGCCATTATATTTACTGCATTAGCAAAGATATTACAGCCCAAGTTTGACAGTTTTCACTCCTTGATGAAGAGAATGTCTTCTCTTCGGACCTAGAATTTTCTTTTTTTTGTCAGGAAAACCTATTTGACAGTTTAAACAATTTCATGCAAAATTCTACGATTTTGCCCATTTTTGCCTTAAAATCAGTGTATTTATGGCATCAAAATTGGCGTAAATGTACTTTTTCGACCGATCTTTCAGGAAATCTACGGTAACTGTCAAATTCAATAAGCTTTTTTTGATGAACTTTGTGGACTTATGCTTGAGTTCATTGAACTCATATCGCATCAGCGATATGAACAACTGTGCAATGAACCCAATAATAATAGCTCCATAAACACTAGCATCGGACCACACTCTCAACGGTTTTATCTCAATCTCATTCTTGAGAGAATTGATGATCTTCTCGATAGAATCCTTTTTCCTGTATGTTTGAAGAGCCTGTTTTAGTGTCAAATTCTTACTCGATTTCAGACAGAAAAATCCTTCTCTGCCTGTTATCAAATGTTCCTCAAGAAGTTTGATAGCTTCTTCTTCATCAATATCCGTCAGTTTTGTCTGCAGAGAATAAACGACATCAACAAGGACATTGTTAATCCTGAACTTTTTAGGCAGCTTTTTGTTTTTGTCAATAGATTCTTGTATCTCTTTTGCTTCCTGGATCTGCCTCATGATCTTCCTGGCTCTTGATTCAAGTTGCTCCTTCTTGAGCTTTTCAGAGAAGTAGAAGTAGTTGACACTACTTGGTTTAACGATTTTCAGGCCATAGATACCATCTTCTGAATCAACGATCTCAAGAGAATAGTTCCCGAAGTTTGCAATTATCTTGTCATCGCTCTTATTGAGCTTTCTTGCAGTCAGATACTGCATATCATCTGCCCTTATCATGGCAGTGTTCTCTGTACTATGAGCTCCTTTATCGAAAACAACAAGTGATCCCTGCTTCAACCTCTTGTTAACCTGTTGATACGTTTTCCTGAAGTGCTTTTGATCATGTAGATTTCCTTGTTCTACTGTGATGCCAATTGGCACATTGATAGGATCAGCAAGTTCTGCTATGCCTAAAGTTATCTGTTTCTTATCCGGCCTATGGTCACGACTATAACCATATTTACCCAATGGCGATTTATCACCGTGCAGGACAATACTTGTCCAGTCCATGTTGATGTTAGTATGTTCGAAATCGTATCTGCCAAACAATCTGTCCTGGATATCGGAAATAATCGTTTCACGATTATTTCCCAGGGTTTCAAGAATCCTGTAAAGTGTTCGTTCACTGAATTCTTCAAGATTGAAGATCTCAAGTACCTCATCACGGTTGATCCAATCATGAGCTTTACTTATGCTGAAATTATCTGTAAGCTTGTAGCTTACAAGAGCTTTCAGCAGGTAGTTGATGTCAAATCCATTCTTTTTGTGTTTGCCAAAAACAGTGGAAAAGTCAAGTACATCATAAAGTTGTTCTACAGCCAGGATAGTTCCGATAGGAAAGCATATATTCTCATTAGGAATAATCTCGTATGTTCTTAGTTTTTGTTGCATTTTTGGTCGAATACATCAAGACTAAGAACACTATTATTACTTTTGACTGTCAAAGTTGGGTTACAGTTAAGCAACCCTGATTAGTAAGATTAAAATATAGGGCCGTTATTACCTAAAATGCAAACATTTGAATCAGTTATAGCAATTAACATGTGTTAACTAAAATATACACATTGGCACCTTCAGCTATATTTAGAAATCAAATGTCAAGAGAGGGTTATTGTCACTATGAACGGTTGGTGAATCAAAATGGATACTATTTATGCTGCAGTCGTAGGAATTCTTATCGCCATATTCATCTTTGGGCTAAAGACAGGAGTAGGATGTGGGTTTTCGAGTATACGGAAACGGGATGTGCTCATCCTGGCCACAGGTTACTTTGTCATATCAGTTATTCTTGGAAGTCTTGTAGGATTGGTGGATGAGTCGTATCTTGAGGGAATGGCAGGTCTTGGCATGACTCTGCACGTCCTTATTGCACTCATCCTTATCGCTGTCGGGATATACACCCAAAAAAAATGGATCTGCGGGCATGATGTCTCAAAAAAGACCTTCCTCGTTATCTCCGTGCCATGCCCTGTGTGCCTGACAGCGCTTTTCGTGTCCTGCATGCTCCTGGCATCAAGCCTTGAGATAAGCGGATGGAAGGTAGGTATCATAGTAGGCATCGTTTTCTTCCTGTCAGTGGTATCATCCACATGGGTCTTCAAGAGTATGAGAAAGACACCTGAGGACCTTGGGACCGCTATGATGTTCCTTGGGATATTCTACCTGATGGGAGCCATGATAGTTCCTGCCTATATCAAGGCAAAGCAGTTGAATATTTCAACCATCGAAGGCGGAGGCCTGGATATCGTTCCGCTGGTAGTGATATCATTATTCATACTTGGCGGATTTGCTTTTAATTATATGAGAGGTCAATAAAAATGGATCTAAGTTCTTCATTGAATGGTATTTTGTACACTTTCTCAGCTTCACTGCTGTACCCCGTAATAATAATCCTGCTGGGAATGGTAGTCCACTCCCTTATCCTCATCGGAGAGTTCCTTTCGGAATATGCAAGGCGTCATCGTGATGTAAAGAACCTGCAGGACTGTTGCCATGATATAAGAGAACATATGGATAAGGCTGCTTTTGGGAAAGCTGCAGTTTCCCTGCGTAACATCAAACAGAACTTCATGGTCACAGGTTTTGCAAAAGCTGCTGCAGAGCATCTTGAAAAGAGCACTGTTGCTTCTATAGAATGGCTTTCCCAGGAATATGAGATAATGATGGCAAAGAGGCTTGAGCAGACAAGGATCGTCGCGACGATCGCTCCGATGCTCGGCCTGATGGGAACACTGATACCGCTGGGACCCGCACTTATAGGGCTTTCCCAGGGCAATATCGAACAACTTGCAAACAACCTCATGATAGCATTTGCAACAACGGTTGTAGGACTGTTCGCAGGCACCATTGCCTATGTGCTCACCCAGGTGAGGAAGAGATGGTACTGGCAGGATATGGCTGACATCGATTATATCCTGGATACGCTGGAGATGCAGGAATGAGAAGACGAAGATACAGACGAACAGGGCTTATCACCAACGAGGATGAACAGAACCCGCTTACAGGGGTCGCCAATCTCTTCGATATTGCAATGGTATTCTCAGTGGCACTCCTGGTAGCACTGGTAATGTCCTACAACATCCCGGAATTGTTAACCGACGAGGACATAACCATTGTGAAGAACCCCGGACAAAAAGACATGCAGATCATCATGAAAGAACAGGGCAAACCTATCGAGATAATGAACATGACAGACCAGATAGGAGGAGGAACCGGAGAAGCTCTTGGTACGGCTTACAAACTTGCTGACGGAAGAGTGGTCTATGTGCCGGAGGAGGGAAACGTGACCTCAACATAATTTTTTTTGCCCCGCGAGACAAGCCAGGTTGTTTTAACGCAACTACAATTTATAAAAATAATTTGTGAATAATAGGAATAGAAAACGCGTGAAAGCATTTCGGTACCGCCTGCAAGCAAAGTGACCGAAATGCCCGGCGCGCTATCGGGTGATAACATGCAAATGAAAAGTATAGTGGTATTGTTATTAAGTGTATTGTTGCTGGCATCGATAGCAACACCTGTATCGGCAGATGAACTGAAGTTTGTTGCCAATGCAACCAGTGATGAGAACGGGGAATTTATTCTCACTGACATCCCAAATGGAGAGTACAAGATTTTCGGAGTATGGATCTCAGGGTCAATGACGCGCACCTACGAACAGGAAATTAAAGTCGAAAATGGCCAGCCCATAGAGAATTATGTCATTGCAATGGCAAGTAATGCCAGCATAGACCATAACGCAATCCTGAACATGCTGGACAAGACCACTATCTCAGGCACTACAATTACCAGTACTCCCAAGTCGGGAACAGCTGTTGTGCTCGCGAAAAAAGTAACTAAACCCGTACTGGGGAATCTTCGCCATTTAAATGTTGCAATCGTCACCGGTTACTCATCATACGATAACGAGCTTGCTGCTTCCATAGAAAGGATCAATGCCAATCAGAACCTGAACATCACAGCCAGTTATTATATCTCCACCAAGCTGCCCGATAATATAGACCTGAGCCAGATGGACATAATATACATAGTGATGGTTACCCAGAATGCACCAAAGCTTCAGGATACAATACCGCAGGCAATTGATAATGGTGCACTTGTCATCGGCTCCAACACCTATCTGCCTGAAAGCAGCTATGAAGTTCCTTCGGATTTTGCGGACCTGACCGCATTCAAGAAGTACCTTTCACAATACTGGTCAGGGGGAGCTACGGATGACGAGAACTTCGATAATCTCATATTCTATCTGGCAAAGGAATACTACGATCGCACAGATCTTACAGTAAAAGAACCTACAGGCCTGGAAGGCGCAATATATCATCCTGCAATGACGACAACTCCTGTAGAGTACTTTACGGCTGATACACAGGAATATTTTGACTGGTATGCAAACAGGACTGACGGGCATGCCTTTGATGAAAATGCACCGACTGTCGGGATCACATTCTATAAATCTTACTACCCTGATAACATGGAGCCTGTCGACAAGCTCATAGAAGGATTTGAGGCAAAAGGTGTCAATGTTATTGCATGTTATGGGAATGCAGATCACTCTCTGGACGAATACCTTAACTACAGCAGCCAGACAAAAGTCAATGCGGTTGTTTCCTACCTCTTCCGTGGCAATTACTTTGATATCGAGGGCCTTGGGGTCCCTGTCATGAATGCTGTCATCAACGACTACATGAACACCAGCCAGTGGATGGAAACAAGCACTCCTTTACCTGTTACAAATATGCTGAGGATATACAGACCTGAGACCGCAGGACTTATCGATCCAATCATGATCGCTGCCAAGGAAACAATCCCAGTGAATAACTCCACAGTAGAGAAGCGCATAGTCCATGAAGGACAGGCTCAGTGGCTCGTTGACCGCACCATCGCACAGGCAAATCTTGGCATCACGGATGAAGCCGATAAGAAGGTTGCCGTTATCTACTACAACCATGGAGGCGGCAAAGATAACATCGGAGCGTCATACCTTGAGGTTGCCCCGAGTATCGTGAATCTCCTAGAGGGAATGGCCGATGCAGGTTATGATGTAGACGGCAGCCTCATACCCAACAAGACAGAACTTGTGGACCTCATGGTTTACCAGGGGAGGAATGTAGGCACATGGGCACCTGGAGAACTTGATGCTCTTGTTAGGACAGGAAAAGTTGTGCTGCTGCCCGAAAGTACCTACCAGGCGTGGTTTAATGAACTTCCTGAACAAAGGAAAAACGAAGTCATTGACATGTGGGGAGAAGCACCTGGCAAGATCATGGTCCATACCGAGGACAATGGCGACAGGTTCATCGTCATTCCTCAGATCAGCCTTAGCGACAATGTTATACTTGCTCCTCAGCCATCACGTGGCTGGTTTGAAAACTACGAAACACTATACCACGACACCGAACTGCCACCGAACCACCAGTACATAGCCTTCTACCTGTGGATGCAGCACGAATTCGATGCCGATTTAATGGTGAACATGGGAAGGCACGGGACCGTTGAATGGCTGCCCGGGAAGGATTTCTGCCTGCTCAGTGATGAATGGCCTGCCCTCATGGTTGGCGATATACCGGTCATATATCCTTATGTGATGGATGGCATGGGCGAAGGTATGCAGGCAAAGCGCCGGGGCAATGCTGTAATTATCGACCACCTGATACCACCTGTGATATCTGCCGGTCTTTACGGCAATTACAGTACCCTCAGCAGTGAGATAACATCCTACCAGACCTCCCTTGCAGAGGATGAGAACCTGAAACAGGCTCATCTGCAGGACATAATTGACTTGGCCGTTGAGCTTAGGCTTGATGAACATGTCAACATGAGCCTGGCTGACAGCAACGAGACAGTTGATGAATTCCTTGATGAGCTCACGGATGTACTCTATGAACTAAGGAGCCTGTCAATGCCATACGGACTGCACATACTGGGAGAAGAGCCACAAGGCCAGCCCCTTGTGGGAATGGTCAATTCCATGCTTGGCAGCGGGTTTGCAGAACAGGTTGCAGCATATAACAATTCGGATTCCGCACATTACGACCTGCTGTCAAAGGTGCTTCTGGAAGGAGATGACATAACGGATGCACAAGTACAGATACTTGGTACCACTTCCACAGATATCGAAATATATCTGAATACTGCCATTGATCATGCACAACTGCTCTCAGAGGCCGGAGATGAGATCGAGCAGGTCCTGAAAGCCATGAACGGAGAATACATACGGCCAAACCTTGGCGGTGACCCGGTAATGCGTCCGGACACTCTTCCCTCTGGGAGCAATTTCTATGCTTTCGATGAGCAGCTCATCCCTACAAAGCAGGCATGGGAGCAGGGTAAGGCCCTTGTTGACCAATGGCTTGCAGAGTACGTGGCAACTAATGGAGAATATCCCACAAAGGTCGGATACATACTCTGGGCAGGTGAGTCCACACGTCATGAAGGCATAATGGAATCACAGCTCCTCTACATGATGGGAATAGAACCTGTATGGAACCCTGCTAACGGCAAGGTGGAGGACGTTAAGTTCATTGAATCCTCTGAGTTGGGAAGACCGCGTATCGATGTTATCGTGCAGATATCCGGCCTGTACAGGGACACGTTCCCGATGAAAGTGCATCTGATAGACAAGGCTGTAAGGCTTGCCTATGAGCAGGAAGAGGCAGACGTATATGAAAACTACGTGGCCCGGAACACGAATGCATTGCAGGCGGTTCTGAACCAGACCATACAGGATGATAACCTGTCTCTGGACGTTTCACTGTTCAGGGTATTCGGTCCGGCCGACGGGAACTATGGAACAGGCATGGCAAATGCTGCATCTGCCAGTGACACGTGGGAAAATAATACAGAACTTGCAGAGTTCTACATCAGAAGGATGAGCTACGTCTACGGCCAGAACATCTGGGGGCAGACTATCGCCGAATATGTCAAGCAACAGACCGGCAGAGTAGTGGATATCGATAACACGGTTGTCTTTGAGAATAACCTGAACGATACACATGCCATATTCCACAGCAGAAGTTCCAACACTTACGGTTCGCTTGACATTGATGATTTCTACCAGTACATGGGAGGACTGTACAATGCCATCAAATACGCCTCCGGCACCGCACCTGAGACTTATGTGGTGAACCTGCAGGATCTCAGTGACCTTCAGATACAGACGTTGCAGACCTATCTTGCTAACGAACTATATTCAAGGTATTTCAACCCCTTGTGGATAAGCGGCATGCAGCAGCATGGTTTTGAAGGCGCCAGGGAGATGGAGAGTTTCATTGAGCATCTCTGGGGATGGGAGGCACTAAACCCTGATCTCATAAGCGATGATGTCTGGAACAAAGTGTATGAGAACTACTTTGCCAATGCCGAGCTTAGCGGATGGCTGAAGGAGAACAACCCCTACGCCTACCAGGCAATGGTTGCCAGGATGACCGAAACCGTCAGGAAGGGAAACTGGGACGCTTCAGATGAAGCTTTAAAAAGCCTTGTGGCCGAGCAAGTTAGGGCAGTCATTGATAGTGGCGCCACATGTTGCCACCATACTTGTGGCAATATGCTCAACCAGGCATTTGTAGACGGAATTGCACAGGCGCTTGTTGAAACCGGACAGCTTAGCCAAAGTGAACTTGACATGTACAAGAAGATCATGGAGACAGCTACGACTGAAACGACACCTACGACTCCAACGGAGAAACCGTCCAGCTCATCTTCCAGCTCAAGCAGCACCGGAAAAGAGCTCAGCATAGTAGAAACTGGCTCAGGCAACCAGACTTCCATGAGTGAAGCAGGAGCAGGCACTGATCTTGATAGGGATGTATCGATGAAGTCTCCTGTACCGGACAACTATGTAGAAGGCTATGAGATGACAAGGGAAAGTGTCACAACGCCGGAGAACAGCGGTCCTTCAATATCCGGGTCCGACATAATCGCCTCTGTGTTCGTAATGGCAGGTGTCGGAGCAATTTACCTGGGATTTGTGAGGAGGAGGAAACTCTAAGTAAGCACGATTGACTTTGTAGGCACTTTTTCTTTTTTGTGCCTTTTCATATACTGGATCTGATTAAGAATATGCTCAAAACAGAAGTAAGACACTCCCTCAAGCCGCCAAGCAAAACAGGGAGTGTCCTGAGCACGCCATCAGGTGATAACATGCAGATGAAAATAAAACCCATATTGGTATTAAGTATATTGTTGATGGTTTCACTAACAGGTGTTGCCACTGCAGATGAACAGAAGATAAAGATATTGTATGTAGCATACAGCCCAAACAATGCTCTGGAAATGGCCAGCCAGACGTGTGTGTATAGTGATCTTATAGAATATGCATACATACCTGGCTACAACACGACAACATGGGGTGCCAGCGATGAACTGCTTGCTGCAGCTCAGAGCGGTTTGCTATTTGACCAAGACATCATATTCTGTGATATGCTCTCATCTAAGGTGTACACCGAGATCAATGATAGCTTTCACCAGGCTCATGAAAATGGCATCTCTGTGCTGAGTATACGCTCAAGCGGCACGCCTTCGTATTTCAACTACGTTTCCGATGGTAAGCAGGACGATGCGATATGCAACTATTACAACAACATGGGTACTTCGGGTAAGGGGCTTGAGAATGCGGAGAACCTGCTGATATACCTGGCAAAGGAATACGGCAACAAAACTGAAATCACTGACAGCTGGGGTGCTTCCAGTAGCAATGCCAATGAATTCCTGTTTGTCCTTGGTACTGACTTCAACAAGGATGCACTAATAGATGCTGCATCAGTCACCGATATAGATTTGCAACTCAACATAACCATTCTTTCCACAAATGAGGTGCCTGATGACTTTGATTTCACAGAATATGCAATCATATTCATTGAGTCACAAGATGAAGCTCTTGTCAATGATGTCTGGAGAACCAGCATCAATGCTGCAAGAGGTGCCGGTGCAAAGGTAATCGGTTACAACCTTTCACAGAACATTACCCTAGCGAATGTGGACATCTATTCTGAAGAATACACTAATATTGAAAGGTTCTGGATACAGGGTGGACAAACGAACATGGAGAACATGCTCAGGTTCATGGGTCAGAAATTCGCAGGCGTGTGGACTAACAAGGCCTATACACCGGAGATAGTACATCCAAAGGTGAATGTGACCTATATCATCAACTCCGATTCAAGCCTGTATTATATGAATCTCGTCATCTCTCAGAGGGATGTCATCACCGATCTTTTCAATGTAAAGGTTATGAGCGGGCAGGAGGCAATGAACAGTTCTGTAGACCTTTCAGAGGAGGATGTTGTAATACTTTACATGGTTGGAGCCAATGAATTCCCCCTGCTGAAGGATGATCTTATCGCTGCAAAGGACAATGGAGCCCACATAGGTATGTTCGGCATGCTGGCGGATTCCTACGGCATCGCGACTTTCGATGTGCTGAACCCGCCTCACAGCGCAATGGCGACATACCTGTATAACAGTGGATATGAGAACATGGAAAACTGGATCCGCTGTGTCGGTGCGACCCTTGAGGATGTCTACATACAATATGCACCTGCTGCTCCTCCTTCCATCCCCGATGACGGTATCTATCATCCTGATGCCTTCCCAAGGATCTTCGATAACAGCGCTGAATACCTGGAATGGTATGCGAGCCATGGATACAACCCCTCTGCACCCACCATAGGCATAATTGGTGGCAGACTGGGTAAGACTACCCGAGATTACAATACAGAGGATACACTGATAAGGAACATCGAGTCCAGGGGTTACAATGTCATCTACACTACCTACAAAGTGTGTGAGGCAGATGTGGACTACATTACTATGGATGGCGAGGTGCTTGTTGATTCCCTCATAAGCCTGAAGGGATTCTACCTTAACTACAATGACCATGAAAAGGGTGTAGAGTACCTTAAGGACTACAACGTCCCGGTAATAAAAGGAATAATGGATTACTACTACACGCCTGACCAATACATTGCCGGATTACATGGACTGAGCCCGACATCTATTCCCTACCAAGTCACACAACCGGAGATAGACGGACTGACCGACTGCATATGGATTGCCGGAAGGGTGAAAGATCCGGTTACAGGACAGTATTACTACGAGCCTATTGATGAACAGGTGGACTGGATCTGCGACCGTGCCATTGCATGGGCTGAACTTGGAAAGAAAGAGAATGCTGACAAAAAGATCAGTGTAATCTACTACAACCACGAGGGAGGAAAGAACAATATCGGCGCAAGCTATCTGGATATTGGTTCCAGTTTCACTATACTGCTCGACCAGATGCGGGCCGTAGGCTATGATATAGGCAACGGCGACATTCCAACCGGAGGCGAATTCATCGAACTGTTCATAACCAGCAGGAATGTGGGTACATGGGCACCGGAAGAACTGGAGAAGGTAGTGGACTCAGGCATGGTCACCATGATGCCAGTGGATGAATACCTTACATGGTACAACACTTTGCCGGCATCCGTCAGGGACCATGTGGAATCCAGATGGGGAGAGGCACCAGGCAATGTCATGGTTTATGAGAATGCCAGCGGGAAGTATTTTGTTATACCGACCATACAGATGGGCAATGTCAATTTCATACCGCAGCCCACCAGAGCCGGCCTCTCGGATGAATCCATAATATACCACGACAAGGAACTGCCCCCTACCCATCAGTACCTTGCAACGTACTTCTGGATAAACAACGTATATGATGCGGATGCCATGATCCACTTCGGTACGCACGGCACACAGGAATGGCTCCCCGGAAAAGAGGTAGGGCTCTGGAGATACGACTATCCGTCCATCATGGTTGCTGAAACACCTGTGATATATCCATACATAATGGACAACGTAGGAGAAGGTACCCAGGCCAAGCGCCGCGGAAATGCTGTCATTATAGACCACCTGACCCCTGCAATTACGGAGGCAGGCCTTTACGGGGAACTTGCAGAAATCCATGAAAAGATCCATAATTATAAAGATGCAAAGTCAAAAAGTGAAACTGCAATGATGGCACTTTATCGCAACCGTACGATAGAGCTGTATGATTCTATCAGCCTTGAGGATGACCTTGAGGTCACATCCGCTGAACTGCAGGCCATGACCGACGACGAGTTTGAGTACTTCCTTGATGCAGTGCTTCACGACTACCTGCATGAACTCCAGTCTACGCTCATGCCGCTTGGACTTCATATATTCGGAGTTGCACCGCAAGATAACAAACTTGTCAGCATGGTAAAATCCATGCTTGGTAATACCCTTACAGAGAATATCTTCAACGTACTCCCGAAAACAGAAGGTGGTGAAGAGAATTGGGATGATGAAGAGGATTGGGAAAATCAGGCCGATGCTTATGCACTGGATCTTCTGAATTCAACAATACTGAACGGAACAAATGTTTCTGATGCACAGTATGACATCCTCGGCCAGGATTATGAGAACATTACTGCAAACCTGAACACGGCGCTTGTTTATGCAGATAACCTTGGCAGGACAACACAGGAAATAGGCCAGACCCTCCGTGCCCTCAATGCAGAATATATAGAGCCAGGTCCGGGAAACGACCCCATACGCAACCCTGAAGCACTACCAACAGGCCGGAACTTCTACAGCTTTGACCAGAGAGCGTTCCCTGATACAGAAACAGAAGCCATGGGAGTGATCCTTGCCGAACAGACGCTGAAGGTATACCAATCTGAACACAACGGAACATACCCTAACAAAGTAAGCTACATACTGTGGTCTGTGGAAACCATGCGCCACAGGGGACTGATGGAAGCACAGATATATGCAATGCTTGGTGTCAAGCCAACCAGAAGTTCCGACAGGATCACCGGTTTTACTGTGATCCCGCAGGAGGAGATGACACATCCGAGGATAGATGTGCTGCTCATACCATCCGGACTCTATCGTGATACCTTCCCATATCAGCTGGAATTGATGGATACTGCCATCAGGCAGGTTGCTAAGCTCAATGAATCCAATGAGACGAACTACGTAAGATGGAATTCACTAAAAATAGAACAGGCATTGCTGGAAAGCGGCTATAACGAAAGCACTGCGCACTACGTTTCACAATCAAGGATATTTAGCGAGGCTCCCGGAACTTACGGAACAGGCATGTCTGAAGCTGCCGCAGCAAGTGACACCTGGGAAGACGATTCAGTTCTTGCAGAACTCTTCATATCCAGAATGTCCAACATATACGGCAAAGATGCATGGGGCGTCAGTTATGAGACTGTGTTCAGGATGAACCTGATGGATGTGGATGCAGCAATCCATAGTGATAGCTCTAACCTGTACGGCCTTATTGACAACGACGACTACTACTCTTATCTGGGAGGACTTGCACTTGCTGTGAGGTCACTTATAGGAGAGAATCCGAGCATGTACGTTGCTGATCTTAAGAGTACAGCTAATCCACAGGTTGTCACGCTTTCTGAAGCCTTCAGGAATGAGCTGCGTGCAAGGTATCTCAACCCGAGCTGGATATCCGGAATGATGGAATTTGATTATCCCGGTGCAAGGGAGATGATGAAATTCGTGGAGTACATGTGGGGCTGGGACGCGATGACACCGGACCTTGTAAAAGACTCGGACTGGAACCAGATATATGATGTCTATGTGACTGACAAGTACGACCTGGGCCTTGATGAATACTTCAAGGACAATCCTTACCAGTACCAATCCATGACTGGAAGGATGCTGGAAACGGCACGCAAGGGCTACTGGGATGCTTCAGATGAAGTGATCCAGAGCCTTGTAAAAGAGTATGTCGAATCTGTTGTCGCCAGCGGTGTCACCTGCTGCCACCACACCTGCGGCAATCCGTTGCTGGATAATTATGTACGCGGTGTGATGACAACTACGGGTGTTGTTGACGTGTCAACTGCAAAGGAGTATGAGAGGCTCATTCAGGAAGCGACAAAGAGGGAAAGTACCCCTGTCACAGAAGAAAGCACCACTCGTAAGGGCAGCAGTTCTACAGGCACCGACCTGAAGGTAGTCGAGTCGGGTTCCGGTTCAACGAACCAGACAATGATGAGTGAATCCGGCGCGGGAATGGACACAAACACACCCGTACAGGACTCTGCAATGTCAACACCTGACAACTACGTGGAAGGCTATGAGATGACAAGGGAGAGTGTAACAACGCCGGATAACAG
Organism: Methanolobus psychrophilus R15; assembly: GCA_000306725.1. Taxonomy (GTDB): domain Archaea; phylum Halobacteriota; class Methanosarcinia; order Methanosarcinales; family Methanosarcinaceae; genus Methanolobus; species Methanolobus psychrophilus. Next base: position 980,888 of record CP003083.1, read on the forward strand.
CGGACCCTCGTTCTCAGGCTCTGACATAATAGCTTCAGTACTGGTATTGGCCGGTGTCGGAGCCATCTACATGGGATTCTGGAAAAGGAGGAAAATGTAAAATACACAACGGAACATGTCAGCAGAGCCTGGCATGTTCTTATTTTCGATGTATTTCAGACTTACTTCAGATTTATCATTTGATGCATAGCCTTTAGCTTGGCTGTGTTATTTGTCCTTTTTACTTACGCCTATTATTGGTTATTTTTATTAGGATTAATCTGAAACAATTATATGAATTAAATAGTAGTATTATTATAACTAATTTTAGATACATATCTAATTTTATATACGTTTAAGTTCAGATATGTAAAGAGTTACGGATAAGCCCTGTAATGTCGACTAAAAACCGGAAGTCTGGCAATGCACAAAAATGTACTATTCTTATGGAGCCTAATAGTGCTCCTCCTCATCATTCCAATCGCCGGGGGCGATGAAAGTGGCACCTATGAAAACGATAATGCAAACATAATCCTTCTCAAAGCAGGCCCGATACATACAGATATTGTTCCCACTGCCAATGATCAGGAAATTGAGGAGGCCCCTGCTGCATCCATTGCTTCTTACTCTATTAGCACGACAGAGACTGACGATAACTGTGAAAGTTACTACATTGTGCAGTTTAATGGTCCAGTGCTTGAAGAATGGAAGGGCGAACTTGCCGGGACCGGAGCTGTCCTGTTCGATTATGTCCCAAATAATGCTTTTGTCGTGAGGATGGATCCTGCACAGAAAGAACAGGTGGATTCCCTTGATTTTGTGAAATGGACAGGGGAATACAGGGCATCGTACAAACACCAGATCAATACAGGAAAGGTCGCAACCTTGTCAATGTCCCCATCATCCTATGATGCTGCAGACCTTATTGTACTTCTTTTTGACGAGAACGAAAACCGGAATATACTGGGAAAGATTATTTCCCTGGATGCGGACATCGTGGAAAGCTCCCCTCGTATCCTCAGGGTCAGGATCGCCAGGGACAGGATCAATGATCTTGCAGCCATCGAAGGCATCTGCTGGATCGAAGAATATGCAGTACCGGTCGTTTTCAATGACGTTGCCGCCGGGATAGTCAACGTGAACCCTGTCCACGAGAATTACGGACTGAACGGTACAGGCCAAATAGTTGCTGTGTGCGATACGGGGCTGGATACGGGCGTCAATGATGAGTTCATTCATGAAGACATCAGGGGAAGGATTCTGAATATTTTTGACCTTGTCGGCGATGGCGCCGGTGACCAGCATGGACATGGTACGCATGTGACAGGGTCTGTGCTTGGGAATGGGGCACTGTCTGGTGGACAGTATAAAGGTATGGCTCATGAGGCATTGCTTGTGTTCCAGGCTGCAGGTACAGCCGGGGGAGAGCTAACAGGAATCCCGGCGGACCTGAATGTACTTTTCCAGCAGGCATACGATGAAGGTGCAAGAATCCATACTAATAGCTGGGGTTACACCTATGACGACGGGAACTATAGTCTTAACTCATGGCAGGTTGACACATTCATGTGGAATAATCCTGACATGCTCATACTGTTCTCAGCAGGGAACCAGGGAAAAGACCTTTATCAAAAATACGGAGTAATTGACCCTGACTCCATCACTCCTCCGGCAACAGCAAAGAACTGTCTTACAGTTGGTGCTTCGGAAAACTACAGGCCAACGCTTACCAATACATACGGATCTCAATGGTCATTTACTGTAAATCCCTTATACTCCGATTTGATTGCAAACAATACAGAAGGTATTGCAGCATTCAGCAGCAGAGGACCTACAGATGACGGAAGGATTAAACCGGACCTTGTTGCTCCTGGAACACAGATTATATCTATAAGATCCAGTTTGACAGGGACCGGCCATATCAGAATGAGCGGTACCAGCATGGCCACTCCACTCGTTGCGGGAGCAGCAGCACTTGCCAGGCAGTATTATACCGAAATAGAAGATTTGTCAAGCCCGAGTGCTGCACTGATTAAAGCCACCCTGATCAACGGTGCCCATGATATGACCCCCGGACAATACGGAACAGGAAATTACCAGGAGATCGAGGGCAGACCTGATTATTCACAGGGTTGGGGACGTGTTGACGTTGAGAATTCACTTTTCCCTGAGTATCCCAAGGTAACCGCATACCATGACCGGAATGCAGGTCTGGTTACTTCACAATCATGGAACACTGATTATGATTACATCAAAGATGGGGAGCCACTCAGAGCAACACTTGTGTGGACCGACTATCCGGGTTCTCCCGCTTCCGGGAAGGCACTTGTTAACAACCTTGATCTCTCAGTGACAGGCCCCGAGGCAACATATCAAGGAAATGGGGCTCCTGAATCACTCAATAATATAGAAGCGGTGGAGCTAGAAAGTACTTCACCCGGCAGTTATCAATTTACAGTGACCGGGGAAAACATACCACAAGGGCCACAACCCTTTGCACTGGTCCTTTCGTTCACCTGTGATAATAACTTATTCCCGGCACATGACTCCTATACATCGGACATCATGACCATAATAGCAACTGATGTTGTGCATCCGGGAGGAGTGAACCTAAGCTCCATAAGTATGGAGGTTAATGGTTCACCTGTATCTTACACGAATTCGGTCATAAATGGCGGATACAGGATACAGCACGATACTTCTGCCCCATACCAAAGCAGAGAATATAATGTGTCTGTGACGGCCCTGACAGCAAAAGGACAGCCGTTCTCATATGGATGGAAATTCAATGTGAACGCTGCACCTGTGACAGTGACAGGAATAGCAGTAACAACAGCTCCTACAAAAGTCACTTACACCGAAGGAGATAATCTCAATTTGCAGGGCATGGTAATAACTCTTGCCAGATCAAATTCAAGTACAGAAGATGTAGCGTTTGCAAACTTCAATTCGAAAGGAATTGTTGTGACTCCTGCAAACGGAACTGTTCTCACAACATCCAATACAAAGGTTACTATCACCCATAGTGAAACTGAGAAAAATACAACACAAGCAATCACTGTGAACGCTGTACCTGTAACAGTGACAGGAATAGCGGTAGAAACAGCTCCTACAAAAGTCACTTACACTGAAGGTGAGAAACTAGATGTTCACGGCCTGGTTATAACTCTGCTCAAATCAGATTCAAGAACAGAAGACGTAACTTTTGCAGACTTTGGACCAAATGGGATATCTGTTAATCCTGTAAATGGAACTGTTCTTGCAACAACCAACACATTGGTTACCATCACCCATGCTGAAAGCGGGAAAAACACGACGCAGCCAATTACAGTTAATGCTGCACCAATAAAGGTTACATCGATCACCATAAACGGAGCAGGGAATGCTATGGCAGTAGAGAATGGGAAAACACTGCAAATGTATGCAACAGTATCTCCTGCAAATGCAGCCAATAAGGACGTCTCATGGTCAGTGATAAATGGAACAGGGAAGGCCACAATCAGTCAAACAGGACTGTTGACAGCAACAGGAGTTGGGACAGTAACTGTCAGAGCGACAGCTACTGATGGTTCGGGCGTACTAGGCACTCTCAATGTTATGGTTACTGAAGTACCAGTGGTAGTAACTAATATTTCAGTCAAGACAGCGCCCACTAAGCTAACCTACACAGAAGATGAAGCTCTCAATCTACAGGGTTTGATAATAACTCTTGCCAGATCAAATTCAAGCACAGAAGATGTAGCGTTTGCAAACTTCAATTTGAGAGGAATTGTTGTGACTCCTGCAAACGGAACTGTTCTTACAACAACCAACACATTGGTTACCATCACCCATACTGAAAGCGGGAAAAGCACGACACAGGCGATCACTGTGAATGCTGTACCTGTAACAGTGACAGGAATAGCGGTAGAAACAGCTCCTACAAAAGTCACTTACACTGAAGGTGAGAAACTAGATGTTCAAGGCCTGGTTATAAATCTGCTCAAATCAGATTCAAGCACAGAAGACGTGACTTTTGCAGACTTTGGACCAAAAGGAATAACTGTTAATCCTGTAAATGGAACTGTTCTTGCAACAACTAACACACTGATTACTATCTTCCATACTGAAAGTGGGAAAAGCACGACACAGTCAATCACTGTAAACGCTGTACCTGTAACAGTGACAGGTATAACAGTAAAAGCAGCTCCCACAAAAGTCACTTACAATGAAGGTGAAGCTCTCAATCTACAGGGTATGATAATAACTCTTGCAAAATCAAATTCGGCTACTGAAGATGTAACGTTTGAAAACTTCAGCTCAAAAGGAATAACGGTAAATCCTACAAATAAAACAGTTCTTGCAACGACCAACAGATTGGTCACCATCAACCATAATGAAAGCGGGAAAAGCACGACACAGGTAATTACTGTGAATGCTGCACAGTCCCCACCCCCAGCAACAAGTGGTGGAGGAGGCGGTGGAGGAGGCGGTTCCACAGGAGAAAAGGTAGAGAATATACTATTGAAAGACGTAAGTTCTGTCTTTGTTGGCAAGGATGCCGTCAGGTTTGACTTCAAAAACCCTGGCAGCGACATACAGTATATAGAATATACCTCCCTGAAGAACTCGGGAACCATAACAGCAACCATAGAAATGTTAAAGGATCGCTCCATCTTTGCCGTTTCGTCGCCTGAGGGAACTGTGTACAGGCACGTAAATATCTGGGTGGGGAAAACCGGATATGCCACCGAGGCAAACATTATTGATCCGGCGATTGTATTCAGAGTTGATAATAGTTGGATAAGCAACAATGACATTGATCCGGCCTCTATTATTCTTAACAGATACAGTGACGGTGCGTGGAGCAAACTGCCCACCGAACAGACAGGTTCGGACGCAGATTTCCTATACTTCAAGGCAGTAACACCGGGATTTTCTCCTTTTGCGATCACCGGTGAAAGCTTCGAAAATGAATCAACACTACAAAGCACATCTGAGACACTGTTCTCCACAGACTCTGCAGAGAACAGAGTAGGTGCCCTGGATGGTTCCAGTGACCCAAAAGCGACTGGAGCTCAAGCCGAGAGAACAGTACCCGCTCTTTCTGTTATTGTCACACTCATAATAGTGCTCTTTGCCTGCTTCCTCCTTAGGAAGCAGTAACTCTTTTTTCTAACTTTTTTCTAGCAGGTTCACTGCAGAACAGTATTACTTAATTTAGTATATTAAGCAGCACAAATAAATATACTATTAATATTATATCTACTTTTAATATATAATTCGCGGATGTAGGCTTATGCGTGCTAAAAACAAGATTCTCATTACGCTTATTCTGATAACTCTAACAACTTCTCTGTGCGCTGCAGGAAGTACATATAATCCAGATTTTAATGATGGCAGTCTCCTCCTCTTTAAAGCCGGGTATGTGGATACAGACATCACAAAGGAGCGTGGGATGCAAAATGGTGAGCATGAGCCCACGGCCTTCACCACCCAATCCATGGATAATGAGGAAAAATACTATATTGTGCAGTTCAGCGGCCCCATCCGGGAGACATGGAAACTGGAGGTGATATCTCAGGGAGCTTCTACCTACAACTATGTTCCAAACAACGCATTTGTCTTCAGGATGAATGAGACTGTAAAGGCGCAGGTGTATTCACTCGATTTCGTAAAGTGGATAGGAGAGTACAAACCTTCGTACAAATATATGCCTGAGTTGATAAGTGATGAGATTCCTCAACTATCTTCTTCAGCAGATGAAACCAGGAACACCTATTTTGTGTTGCTTTTTTCCCCAGTGGACAGTGAAAAAGTAATTAATGAAATAATTTCACTGGATGGGAAGGTCCTTTCAAGTTCAGGAGATATCCTGAAAGTACAAATACCATCATCCACGCTGCCCGATATTGCCTTAATAAAGGGGGTCAGTTGGATAGAAGAATACATACAACCTGTAGTTTTCAACGATGTGGCTGCTGGCATTATAACAGTGGATACTATACGTAACACATATGGCTTGAGTGGCAGCAGACAGGTAGTGGCTGTATGTGACACAGGACTTGATGTAACGCATGCCGACCTGGCAGGCAGAATTAATAACATCACCGATATGTCCGGTGATGGAAGCGCCGCTGATCAGAATGGTCATGGGACTCACGTCGCAGGTTCTGTACTAGGGAATGGAGCGCTTTCTGGAGGGCAGTACAGCGGAATGGCGCCTGAGGCAGAGTTGGTATTCCAAGCGGTAGGAGATGCCAGCAATTCTTTGAATCTTTCAGCTGGCCTGAGAGAAATATTCCAAGCAGCATACAACCTTAATGCAACAATCCACACAAACAGCTGGGGATCTTCTGCAAACGGAGCATATACCCCATATTCTCAACAGGTAGACCGGTTCATGTGGGAGAATCCTGACATGTTAATCCTTTTCGCTGCCGGTAACAGTGGTGCATACGGAAGTGGTACAATTAATGCTCCCGGGACGGCAAAAAATGCATTGACCGTTGGAGCTTCGGAAAATTATAGGCCTTCACTGGACATTTCTGCAGACAATATAAACGAAATTGCCTATTTCAGCAGCCTTGGCCCTACGGCTGACGGCAGGATAAAGCCTGACCTAGTAGCTCCCGGGACTTATATATATTCAACAAAATCAAGCTTGACCAGCGGTAGCGGGTATTACACATACATGAGCGGGACGAGTATGGCAACACCTATTGTCGCCGGAACCGCTGCGCTGGTCAGGCAATACTACATGGATATTGAAAGCCTGTCAAATCCGAGCGCCGCACTTATCAAAGCTACATTGATAAATGGCGCCTATGACATGACATCCGGACAAGACAGGCCGAACTATTCGCAGGGATGGGGGCGAGTTGATCTTGAAAACTCCATATATCCCCGGTATCCGCAAACCATAGATTATTTTGACAACGTAAAGGCGTTAAACACTACAGAATCCTGGAATGTAAGCTATAGCATTCCCCATACACCAGAACCTCTCAGGATTACACTTGCCTGGACAGATTACCCTGGCGGGGGCGCATATGCCAATGGACTTGTGAACAACCTTGATCTGGTTGTAATTGGACCTGAAGGCACATACTATGGAAACGGCGCCCTTGACAGCATTAACAACGTTGAAGGTGTGGAACTGGCAAGTCCTGCTGCCGGGATATATACAATAATAGTAAGCGGTGCAAATGTTCCCGAGGGGCCTCAGAACTTCTCACTTGTGATTTCCTATGAGAATAACGATATTTTCCCAATGCATAATTCATACACAACCAACAACACAACTGATGTTTACATAAACCTGACACATCCTTCAGGAATTGATGCAAGCTCCGTAAGCATGACCATAGATAGCTCTCCAGTCCTTTATTCTCTGGAAAACATAGAAGAAGGATACAGAGTCAGTAACCTTACTTTTCAGCCTTATTCTGAGGGATACCACAATGTATCAGTCAGTGCAATAACAAACCTGAGCCAGCAACTGGACTACAATTGGAGGTTCTATGTTAGCACAGAAGAAAATGTGATAACAATAGACGGGCTTGAAAAAGATACAGTGATACGGGAAGAAACTTTCGAGATAAATATAAGCAATAGAAAACTGTGCACTTTCTGGTACAATATAGATAACGGAATCAATTACACAGAAGAAAATACATATTCATTCAACACTACCCTGAATCTCACCGAAGGCTACCATAACATTGCGGTCTTTGCAGAAGATATCACTGGAAACATAACTAATACTACTGTAAATTTCGCAGTATTCACAAGCCTTCCGGCCATCACCTCACCTGCCTCTGGAACAATATACTACCTGCCCGATAACAGCTTTAATATAAGCGGCAATTCCGGGATCGCAACCAATGTTTCGGTTTACGTGAATGATATACTCACAGACAGTTCTCACCTTCTTTCAGAAGGAGCATTCAATATTAACAATATTCCGCTTTTGAATGGCACGAATATCGTGAACGTTACTTCCATCTTTAACCATTCAGAGCAGGACCACTCCAGTCCTAACACCACAATATACCTGAGCGTGGGAGAAATCTTCGACACTGGAGTTAGTGATGAAGCAACGCTTCAGATTCCCGGGATTGAAAGCTTCCCTCACCTAGTCCTCAACTTCAACATAACCGGCACATCCGCCAATCCGGCAAGTCTGGCTGCTGCTGTTGTCAGAGGCCAGGATCCGGGAAGCGGATCCAATTTTGCGGGCCATGCCATTGATATCAAAGCGATGGATGGCTCTGAGCCTGTTAATTCATACCAGTTTGGAAGGAATGTTTCCTTGATGCTTGGATACGATCCGGCTTTTGAGGGTGATGCAGGCAAACTTGCCATTGCATGGTATGACCCCGATGAGGAGGTCTGGGTGCCATTCAGGAGTATGGTGAACAGTTCCACGCAGACTCTCACTACAAACATCACTCACCTGAGCGTATATGCTCCCCTTGAGGACAATACTGCGCCTGTTATCAGCGGCTTCTCAAGCTCAAGGACTACCACATCAGTAACTCTTACATGGCAGAACTCACCTGATACCGACTATGTAGAGATCAGGAAGAATGGTGTTCTTCTCACAAGCATTTCAGGCTCAACCTTGATCGACAGCGGACTGCCTGAAGGCACCACCTACATCTACAGTCTCAGGGGGATCGACTTTGTTGGTAACATTGGGGAATGGTACAATATCAGTGTAACAACAGACCAGACCGCTTTAGTGGGCTCCGGAGGAGGAGGAGGTGGCGGCGGAGGGGGTTCCAGCGGGGAGAGTGCGGAAAATATCCTCTTCAAGGATGTGCTTGCAGTCAACACCATGATGGACACGGTCACTGCATTCGAGTTTAACAACGAAATGAATGATATACTCTATGTAAGGTACTTGTCACTTAAGAATTCAGGCAAGATCAGCACCACCATTGAAGTACTGAAGAATAATTCCGGTTTTGCAAAGAGTGGAGCTCCGGACATCACTTACAGGAATATCAACATATGGGTGGGCAAAACCGGCTATGCGACAGAGAGCAATATAAAGGACACTGTAATCGGTTTTCGTGTCAGCAGGGAATGGGTGCTTAACAATGCCATTGACCCCTACACCATAAGGCTTAACAGGTACTCCGGTGGGTCCTGGGAAGAGCTTATCACGGAACAGACAGGCTCCGATGACAGCTATCTCTATTTCGAGGCAAAAACTCCCGGATTCTCGCCCTTTGCAATCACGGGTAAGCAGTTCGCACTTGCCACGCAGGGAGGAGAGCCTGATGCCCTTCTGCAGGAAATGGAAGCTAACACAGTATCCCTGGTACTGGATGAGAAATATGACAGCGAAGGCATTGGAAAATATGTACTTCCTGGTGCAGTTATAGGGCTCTCCGGTATCACACTCACAGCCTATTATTTATTCAGAAGAAGACAGCAAAATTAATATTATGAAGCTGACCATTAAGCGCTGGAGAATAGAATTTGAAAGGAACAGTCCTTGGTATAGAGGGTACCGCATGGAATCTCAGCGCTGCCATCGTTAATGAAAATGACGTCGTTGCAGAAGTCACCGATACTTACAGCCCCGCAACAGGTGGTATTCATCCGAGAGAGGCGGCCCAGCACCACGCAAAGTATGCTTCTACGGTTATCAGGAAGGTGCTGGAGGAAGCAAAAGAAAAAGGTGTCACATCTTCTGACATTGATGCTATTGCATTTTCACAGGGACCGGGGCTTGGAGCCTGCCTGCGTACTGTGGCAACAGCTGCAAGAATGCTGGCCATCAAATTCAACGTGCCTCTTGTGGGCGTAAATCACTGCCTGGCACACATTGAGGTGGGGCGCTGGAAAACACCCGCTGGAGACCCCGTCACCCTCTATGTCAGCGGTGCAAACTCCCAGGTGCTTGCCTATAGGATGGGAAGATATCGGGTATTTGGCGAGACACTTGACATCGGCCTTGGGAACGCTTTTGATAAGTTTGCAAGGAACGCGGGTTTAAGCCATCCGGGTGGTCCCAAGATAGAGCAGTTTGCAAAAATGTCCACGAATTACATACCCCTGCCCTATGTAGTAAAAGGTATGGACCTCTCCTTTTCAGGACTTTCCACTGCAGCAACAGAGGCCCTTAAATGCAATTCCCTTGAGGATGTATGCTACTCACTGCAGGAAACAGCCTTTGCCATGATAGTGGAAGTGACAGAAAGGGCTATTGCGCATACAGGCAAGAGAGAGGTTCTCCTGGCAGGCGGTGTGGGGGCCAATATGAGGCTTCGGGAAATGCTGGACATCATGTGCACTGACAGGGGCGTATCCTTCCATGTGCCTGAAAAACGGTTCATGGGAGATAACGGGGCAATGATAGCATACTTGGGGCTTTTGATGTATAACGCAGGAGATATCCTGAGCATAGAGAATTCGCATGTCAATCCGAATTTCAGACCGGATGATGTGGATGTCACTTGGCTGGAGTGATCGTGATGATAGTAAGCGAGGAAAATGTTGACGGGGATATAATGGAGCTTACAAATGGCGCAGAAGCAACTGTGAGGATAGAAGACGGATGTGTCGTGAAGGAGAGAATCCAAAAGAGGTACCGCCTCCAAGAGCTGGATGAGCGCATCAGGAAAGTGAGGACAAAGGCCGAAAGCCGCCTCCTATCGGAAGCAAGGCGTCTTGGGATACCCACACCAATCATCTATGATGTGGAGAACTCGGTCATCAGGATGCAATATATTCCCGGAACACCGCTGAAGCATGTCATCAATGAAGAACTGAGCGAGCGCCTTGGGAGACTTGTTGGGCTCCTGCACACCGGGGGGATCATACATGGTGACCTGACCACATCGAACCTCATACTTTACAAAGACCGCCTATACATGATAGATTTCGGACTGTCGTTCACGAGTTCCGGTATCGAGGCAAGGGGCGTGGATATACATGTGCTTTTCCAGACTTTTGAGAGCAGCCATCGGGATCATGAATCACTGAGCCAGGCTTTCTGCCATGGATACAGGCAAGCTTTTACCGGCGCTGACGAAGTGCTTGTAAGGGTTACAGATATAGAGAGGAGAGGAAGATATGCGTAAGATCGTTTTTGTTACAGGTAACAAGGGTAAGTTAAGGGAAGCCAGAGATATACTCGGTGCTAAAGAAATAGAAGTAGTCCAGAACAGTGATGGCTATCCTGAGCTCCAGGAAGATGAGCTTGAGCCTATAGCAGCCTATGGAGCCAGATGGGTGGCCGATAAACTTGGAATGCCTGTGATGGTGGATGATTCAGGACTTTTCATAAAGGCCCTCAACGGATTTCCCGGTCCTTATTCCGCCTTCGTTGAAGAGCACCTGGGCAACAAGAAGGTCCTTAAGCTGATGGAAGATGAAGTAGACAGGACCGCAGTCTTCAAATCAGTTATAGGCTACTGTGAGCCCGGTAAAGATCCCATGGTGTTTGCCGGAACGGTCGAAGGGATGATCGCATTTGAAGAGCGCGGGACAGGCGGATTCGGATATGACCCTATTTTTGAATACAAGGGGATGACCTTTGGTGAACTTGGTGACGAGGAAAAGAACAAAGTGTCACATCGTAGAAGAGCACTGGATAAGTTCTGTGAATGGCTCGACTGACAGAGGGATTGTGTGAAAGAACAGGGACTTCTCCAGGATACGGGAGCTATAGACACAGTTCCCCTTAAGATGGTATTTTATCTGGCCCTTACAGGAACTATCCTTGTGCTTGTTGCTGTGTCCTGGAGCAACATATCACCTTTTTTTAGGGGATATCAGGCAGAAGAACAGCTCAATGACCTGTCGGTTGAGCTACTATCAATCCAGAGGGGATATGCCAGGAACCTGGAAGAAGTAGGAAGCACTACCGGTTCAATGTGCACGGTCCGGCTGTCACTGCCGGACAACGTCAGATACCTTGCTTTGGGTGTTGACCCTGATCCCGATATCGACGGAAACCTGAGTAACACAGCATGGCATACTGAGAACAATACAATGCTCATCCAGTACAATAACGGGGTAAGGAACCGCTTTATCATCGAGGGTGAACATATCAGGTTCAGGCAGGGCATCCTCACCGAAAAGAATACATGGGGAATTGACCCATATTCGGTTCAGGACAACATGGGAATTATCATTGAGAATCCAGTTAATGGTGATTATATATTTGAACTGGTATTTTCAGGCGAAAAGTATACACTATCACATTTCTGAAGCTCGATAATAAAATCTTCCAGATATTTTAAACCATGCAGTAAAAAAGTATTGATACGTATCTGAATAGATACTTTCAGTACTTCAATGAGATATACTTAACGTCAAAGTATGCCCCGGGTGTTGTGAAATCAAAGAACACAAGGGAACCTGCCTCCGGCCTGATCTGGAAGGATACTTCCGTCCTTGGTTTGATACCTTCGTAACCGGGATCATCTTCACCAAACACTTTACGGATGTCAACAACGATCTCCATTATATCCCCTGTCCTTAACACGGGCTGTGTGGCCTTAAAAGTGCTCTGGTCACGGATACGTACAGGTACGACTGAAAAATACTCAGCTGTAGGTTTATGTATATCAGCGCTTGTCTCGGAAATATCATATCTCAGATTGGAGACATGGGCGCCATCGGACAGATAAATGATGATCTGGGACAGGTCCACGTCTTCACTGCCCGGCCCAAGGGAAACAGAAATATGTAATTTAGAAATTTGCCCGTATTCCAGTGTATTACTCACAATAACGTTACCTGAGCTGCTACTGCTACCAGTGATTGTGAATGGATAAGTACCTGATTGTGCAAAGCGATGCTCAAAATAGGATCCGGCTGCAACAGATTCATTTATACCTGCCACAGATATATCGAAAGCTCCGGAAGTGGATATCCACTCCACCACCCCGCCTTTGTAAGTATTAATAGTAGTATTGGAAACGGCACCGTCAGTTACTGTAACCGTGGAATAGGCCGCACGCTCCCCGTCAACACGGTCAACACGCATGTTGGAGGAAACTTCCCTTGTGGTCTCCTGTCCGGTCTGAGAGGCTTTTTGCTGGAGCACACCGGAAGTCTTAATAAGGAGTGCTGATGCAACTGCAGCTACCAGTACCATTGATATGAAGATGATCAAGGTACCTATACCTACCTGCGCACGGGTGTCACTGTGCATTGTATGTTTTTGATTTGCTTTCGTGTGCTTCCCTCATCAAACGTTGTAGCAATCGTGTAACAAGATTATATAATTTATAGTATATTAATGCTGTTATTTATCGTGCTTCATCGTTGAAGCCAGTAAGCATAATTGACCATAAATTCCTCCTCACCTGTCGCATATAGATATAATATTGATTATAATATATAAATAGCTGCATTTATTCAATGCCAACACGCTTTAAAGCTTGCACTATCAGGGAAAATGACCATCCACCAATATTACCCGGGCAGGTGCAGCATCACAGCCTTCCAGCTTCATTGGAAGACAAATAATGTAATATATACCTTCCTTCACCAGAGAAAGATCAATGTTCTCAAGGACAACAATACCATTTTCCATAAGCTGCCTGTGATTATCCAGAGATGCACTGCAATCGACCGAGAGAGTATCGACACCTATAAGCTTAAACCCGTGTTCCAGGATCCACGGTCCCACTTCAGGCTTCAGTCCGCATATGCAATCACTCAGCCCGGATGTCTGCTTGCATGGGTCAGCAGAGCAGTTACGAGTCTTTACCAATAGAGTGTCGACATGTGGGTCACTATAGGCGCCTGATCTCTTGAAAGCGGCCTGCATCTCGGTGTGCGAGATATCAACAGTTACACCGGAGAGATCTAAGACTACAGCCCTGCCAAGAAAGGAACTGAGGGGTAGACTGTCAACGGTCATCCCGTTCTCAATAATATGGGAAGGGGCATCTACATGAGTTCCGGTGTGGGTTCCAAATGTCACCCTTGAAACCGCATACCCGTCAGACTCAATCGAAGACACGGGCTCTATCACTGTTTCAGGGTCACCAGGATAAACGGAAGTATCCCGGGAGATCCCGACCGTGATGTCAATGATCCTGCCGTGCATCTCTCAGGACCCATTTCCTAATACTTCAGGAAGCGCAGGGAATTATCCAGTACCCCGTTTGCCTGTTTCTCTGTGAGCCCTGAGCCCATTGCCACTTTCCTGGCAAAATCCCGGGTAATGAGATTCTCAGGGCTATGAGCATCGGTATCGACCACAAGTGTGGCACCGGCTTCCATGCCTATGCGTGCAACATGACCGTTTGTCCTGTTATGGCCGTTGCGCGCAGTTATCTCAAGACACACATCATTGTCACGTGCAGTTTCAGCTTCTTCCACGGTTATGAAGCCTGGATGTGCAAGGATATCCACATCGCCCAGTTCAACTGAGGCTGCATTGGTTCCCGGCATGACCGGCTCATTGATGGTCTCTCCATGAACAACAACGATCTCTGCACCAAGCTGTCTAGACATCCGTGCCAGCGTCGCGATTTTAGCCGGGGGAACATGGGTTATCTCAACGCCAACCAGTACCCTGATGTCATATTCATCCTCCAGATACTTGGCCTTTTTAACATTACTCAGTACATGCTCGACATTGGAGAAATCAACATGATCAGTAATCCCTATTGCCCTGTATCCATGGACAACCGCCCGTCTTACAAGCTCGCTTGGTATCAGTTCTCCATCACTGAAAATTGTATGGGTATGCATATCTATCATGACAACACCTCAAGGACATTTGCAAGAATATTTTACATCTATTATTACAGGTTTTTACGATCGTTCTGATAATTTATAATAATTATACATTTGCCTATGCTTTACAGTTAAATAAATCCATTCATGGGGTTTCTTGACTGCATTGGCTGTTGTCTTCCACTTCCGTATCCAACCTCATAGGCTCTTGTAAGCCTTGACTATATTAGCGAGGACCCCTTTGTGTTCAACAGGGAAAAGATCCACAGTAAAGACTTTTAAAGATTCACGATAGGCACTTACAGCCTTTTCGACATTCTCAGACCGGTCAGATGTTGCGGATAACTCAAAGTAAGCGTTACCAAGGTTGTTCTGAACGGTGGCATACTCCATTGGATTGCTCTGCAGAGTAAAAACTTCAAGGGCATTACTGTAGGAAACTATAGCCTTGTTAATATTATCCGGACTGCCATCTAAGCGCGACATCTCCAGATACACGTTACCAAGATTGTTCTGCACGCCTGCATACTCTATCGGATAAATGTCTTTCCTAAAGACCCTAAGGGACTCATCATAGTACCGGACAGATTCTGATAATGAAACACTATCCCCGTTGAAAAGACCTTTTTTCCTGTATGCGTTACCAAGCTTGTTGTTTATTGAGGCAAAATACAAAGGATCCTTCGCTAGTGAATAGTAATTTAGGGACTCCTCATACAGCCTTATGGAAGTATCCAGGTCCTCTGCCCTGCCACCGGCATCGTATAACTTAAGATATGCGTCCCCAAGGCTGTACTGAATGAGGAAATATTCCGCCGGGTTATCATCCATGGTGAAAAGACTGAGCGCTTTTGAGTAAAAGGATATGCTGTTATGGAGATTAGAGGACGCGTTCCCATATGATGACATCTCTTCATAGGTCTTGCCCAGATAGTAGTGGTTCATTCCATATTCACGCGGAAAATCAGATGAAGAGATCATTCCAAAAACGCTGTTATACGTACTGACAGACCTCCCAAAATCACGCTGTTCACGATATGTCTGAGCCTGCTCCCATCGGGATTCGACCTGCGCCAGCGTCCTGGTCTTGGAATAATCACTTACAATAAAGAAAGATGCAATAAGAAGAATGAGGGCCAAAATGACCAGAGCGGAGCGCCTGGGAACAACTTCCGGAATCAATTCTTCCAACGCCATCGATCGTTTTCACCTGAACTTCAATGAGATTTGTCTTAATGCAACTAATCTGCAAATGGATGTATAAATAGTAATGTAAAAAGGATACCTTGCTTCACTTATCCTTCTGTAAGATGACCTGTGCAAAAGCGAAATTCGGCTTTACATCGTTTATCTTTACGCGTACATGATCACCTATTTTCACATCCTTTACAAAGACCACAAAATTATCAATAAGCACAGCGCCGTCCCCACTTGCACCCAGTTCCTTTATCTCGACATCGAACTCCTCACCTTTACGGACAGGAGATGTCAGGAACTTTTTGCCTATAACATATATCTCGGCGCTCTGGGAACGGGAAGCATCAGGAGTATAAGAACGCATGAATGTGAAATTCTTGTCCATCTTATTAAGGAAATCTTTGAACATGTCACCCTGGAATACCTTGACAACAAAGTGGCCTCCCGGTTTGAGAATCTTTTTGGCACATTCAAGTGCTGAGGTTGTCAGGTCGATGGATCGTGCGTGGTCCAGGCTCCAGTTACCTGACAGGTTGGGTGCAGCATCGCATATAACCACATCGACTCCTCTCAGGCCTACCATTTCTACGATTTTCTCAATGGTCCTGTCGGATGTGATGTCGCCTTTTATGGTTTCGACACCTTCTATAGGAGAGATCTTTTGCAAATCAACGCCTATGATCCTCCCTCCGGAGAGATCTTTTGCAACTTCCAGCCAGCCTCCCGGTGCAGCCCCGAGGTCAACTACTGTGTCTCCGGATTTGATGAGTTGATGTTTTTCATTGATCTGGAATAACTTATAAGATGCCCTTGAACGAAAACCTTCATCCTTGGCCCTCCAGTAATAGTTGTCGCGTCTGTCTCTTGCCATATGAATCTGTAGCCTCATTAAATCCAAATGTCAAATACCTTGTGCAGCTCTTAACTGTTCAAGCTTCCTGCTCAGTTCCTGCAGCTCATCTTCAATGCCGTCCATTCCTCCGGGAAGCCAGGAATCGTAATCACAGTACAGGTTAAGGATATCACTATACCTTTTTGAAAGAGCGGATAGTCCGGCTTCACTTATCCTCGTCTCTGAGAAAGAACTTATATCCCCTCCAAGTTCCATAGCCATTTTATGCAGGTTTGCAGAAAAGCTTTTTGAAACCCTTTCCAGGTCGACCTCCCTTTTGGACATCATGAGAATATCGATAGCTTCACTTAGTTCAAAGGGCATATCCGGAAAAGCGTTTGGCCCGGGAATATAATAATTGTTCCCACCAGGGTGGCTTGCATCTGAGTCAGCGCCTTTAACTTCATCGGAGCTGATTATTTCGATCAGGTGCTCATCCAGTGCTTTCCGGCACATCTCAGTTATCGTTTCCGCAGAGAAGTCCTCTTTCCTCAGGAAAGATATCTCTTCTGCTACAGCGCATATCTCATCCTCCCTTAAAGCACCAAGTGCATCAATGATGCCTGCAAGTTCCTCGTTTGTGATCATAAGATTTCCTATCTATACAACATTTATTTGCTTATAATTTGTAGCGCCTGAGAATAAGCATTTGCTTCAATATGTCATCGGGATTGTGCTTCTCTATATGTACATCCGCAGAAGATAAAAGCCGAGGAATATCTTCTGCTATGCCTGTTGTGATCATTTTTGCCATCTGCTGGTCGCCACCGATCAGCAGGTAATCCGGAGACTCCTCAAGGGACTCCAGTATCTTTACAAGAGCACTTCGCACTTTTTCCGCATGGTGCACTACCTCTTCATCCCTCAGGCGTTCAAAGCGTCTCTGGCTGAACCCGCCCTTTGAGTGTTTTGATTTTACGTTGCTCCGGATAATCTCATATGAATCGAATGTCCGAGAATCCCGGGAGTAACCTGCCAGGGACTCACCTGCATGTGCAACTATGACAAGGGCTGCCTCCTCCCCCTCCAGCAGCATGCTCAAAGGTGTGACATTGAATGAGTCTCCTGCCTGCCAAACTGCATTTTCCACAGGGAATGGGGGAATGACCAGTTCATTTACCAGGTGGTCCGGGTCATAGAAAAGCACGCACCCGTTTGAGGATTCGATCTTTTGTATAAGCTCTAAGGATTCCGGGTCTATCTGGCCTTCAGGTATGCCCCTGTAAGGCTCATCCGACAGGGAATGAAACGCCGGTACATAAATTGTCAGCAGATCAGCAGAAGGCGACCTCAGGGAAGATAAAGAATGCATGTAGTCCTGTGCCTTACGCGGGGAGAGCGTTTCAACAAGGCGATAGGCTGCCTGCGAAGGACATGTCTCTTTCTGGATCTCAAGTTCAT
The DNA here is from genome assembly GCA_000306725.1 of Methanolobus psychrophilus R15. Taxonomy (GTDB): domain Archaea; phylum Halobacteriota; class Methanosarcinia; order Methanosarcinales; family Methanosarcinaceae; genus Methanolobus; species Methanolobus psychrophilus. The sequence goes on from CP003083.1 coordinate 999,054, forward strand.
GTTCCAGAGTACGGACCCTCACTTCTGCAATATTCAGATTTTCTTCAGCAACCTGTTTGGCTGCCACTGCCTTTTTTTCATTCTCAGCGCTCTTATCCATCCTTCTCTGCAGGGTACTGATATCCAGCCTGAGCTCAACGATATGCGAGTGAAGCCTGTCAATCTCTTCTTCCAGTTTTTCTTTTCCCGTGTACCTGCCAAAAAGAGAATTGATATTATCTGCAAGTTTACCTTTTTCTATCTTACCCTTTTCTGTCATTTGAAATATCAATATAAAATTTTTATATAAAAAGCCTATCCATCCTTTTGATTTCATTAAGGCTTTCCTTATTAGTGCGCATACAATCTATACACTGATTTCCAAGAAAGAGAAAAGGAGAGATATGTTATACCATGTTTGTATTCAAACTTTATTTTGCACGTAGCCATTGCAAAAGAAGCGGGAATAAAAAGAGGGATAAAAATTAGAGGAAAAAGGTTCAGGCATTCATTACAAGCCTGAAACCAGTCATAGAATCCCCGTCACGAGCATCTTTTTTGACCCGATAGGCAGAATCCAGTGCATTGGAAAAACTAGACCAACTGCCACCTCTGGCTACTTTCAGAGTGCTGTCGCTCTTTACTACTGCGCTACCATCCTCATATGCACTGCTGTAGCCTTCAGCCCAGCTGTCCTGGACATATTCGCCTACATTCCCGTGAATATCGTATAGTCCGAAGGGATTTGGAAGTTTCTGGCCTACATTATGAGTTGCACCGTCAGAGTTGTCTTTGAACCAGGCATGGTTTGCAAGGGTCATACCCTTCTCGGCATCGATGACACCAAAGGAGTATTCTGTGGTCGTGCCAGCCCTAGCTGCATATTCCCATTCGGCTTCTGTAGGCAGCCTGTACCTGGTAGTGCCTTCCTTCTCGTTGAGCTTGGCTATGAATTGCTGGACCTCGTCCCATGAAACAGATTCTACAGGCTTGTTATCGCCTTTAGATGCAGAAGGATTGCTGCCCATGACCTCCATCCACTGCTTTTGTGTCACTTCATACTTACTGATATAGAAGGAATTCTGCAGCCTTACCTGATGGACAGGCTGTGAAGCAGCATACTTAGCAGAGCCCATGCTAAAGGTGCCTGCTTCGATATGCACGAATTCCATTCCGAGGGTATTTGTATATCCATCGCCTGGAGCGGCACCTCCGGCATCTTTTACGTTTGCATTACCACTGTCGTCTGAACTGCACCCTGCTGCTGAAACGACAATCAGCAGTATTAATATAATCAGAAATTTTTGATTTTTGAGTATGCCCATAAAGATTCCTCACTGTAAAGATGATTTTGTAGAAGTAGAACTATTAAAACATGTCGATTTAAGGTTGAAAAGAAGCAGGAAGCACTACATAATAAAAGAGGAGCTTTTCAAAAAACAACAGCAAACTATTAAAACACTAAAAATATTTAAATAAATATAACTTAGATATTAACCGGAGATAATCAAATGAAAATGATCACAGGCATTCTAATAAGCCTTATGATAGTTGCAACCCTCGGTTTAGGGTGTGTCGGAACGACAGAAAAGGTGTCCGATGAATCAGTGGACATCACCATTGGGGCACTATTACCACTTACTGGTAACCTTGCCTCAATAGGAGAAGCTAGCCATTCTGCACTTGAATTGTCGGCCGGGGATATTAACGGCTATTTTTCAGCACTTGGTTCCGGAAAGAATGTAGAATTGATTGTCAAGGATACAGGAAGTGATCCTGAAACAGCTCTGGAGCAGCTCAAGGAACTCAATGGAATGGGAATTAAGATCGTTATTGGCCCACAGGGAAGCAATGAGGCAGAAGCTGTCCTGGAATATGCAAACGAGAATGGCATCATCCTTCTGAGTACTGCGTCAACAGCTCCGTCTTTAGCAATTCCTGACGATAATCTGTTCAGACTTGTACCTGATGATACAAATCAGGGAATGGTACTGGCTACACTCATGAAGGAAGAAGGCACCACTACTGTAATCCCTATGTACAGGAGTGACATGTGGGGTAGCGGACTCGCCAATGAGGTTGAAAAGAGTTTTGAGACCCTTAACGGTACAGTGCTTGAAGGAATTGCATATGAAACAGATAACAAGGACCTGACCGCAGAAGTAGAAGCGCTCAATGGAAAAGTAATAGCGGCTATTACAGAGCATGACAAAGGATCAGTAGCCGTACTCCTTTGCTCCTATGGGGAAGTAACAGATATTTTTGCTTTAGCCAGGAACTATCCTGCACTTTCAGAGGTCAGCTGGTATGGCACTGACGGCATGGCACTGAACAAGGGACTCATCGACGATGATAGTGCAGCCAGCTTTGCTGTCGCGACCAATGTCAAGGCACCAATATACGGATACATGGGATCGAATGACATCTATCAGGTGATCGTGCCCAGAATAGAACAGCAGCTTGGAAGGATTCCTGAATCTTACGCATTGACCTCATATGACGCCCTCTGGATAGCTACATTTGTTGATCTGGATGCCATTCCGGAGAATGATGGAAGTATAAAAATGGCAATGGAGACTCTTACAGACACGTATTACGGAATCAGCGGATGGACAATACTCAATGAGAACGGAGACAGAAAATACTGGGAATATGAGATCTGGACAATCACTGAAGAAAATGGAAGCTATCAGTGGGAAAAGGATGAAATGGTTATGCTGCGCGGTGAGAGATTAATATTTATCAGATAAATGGTGGTGTATTCACACCAACCATTTACTTTTTTCCAGTCCTGTTCTTGTTTTCATGAATATTAAGGCTACATTCCCAGTTATAATCCGGGTTCATCCATACCATCAGGATATCGGCCTCAAAGCTCCCGTCCGGTTTTTTGATCCTCTTCTCCATCCTGCCTTCCTCCACAAATCCAAGAGACCTGTAAAGGCTTATGGCAGCATGATTGCTTTCCTTTGCTATCAGCTCGACCCGGAGAACTTCCGGATGATCCGACCTCACCTTATCGAGCATAGCAATAAAAAGTGCCCTCCCGACACCTCTTCTCTGAAAGGAAGGGTGTACAACAACTGTAAGATGTTCAAGAACATGTGAAAGAGCTTGGAGACTGGGCTTGTAGGTGTGTATCTCCCCTATGAGCCTGGCGCCTTTGCCATCATCAACCACAAGGATGATCCCGCCCGCAAGGCTGTTCCCGAGGAACTTATCAACATATTCTTCTGTGATCTCGCGGGCTTCGCGCACAAGACCGTGGGGGCGTGAGGTAACCTCACGGTAGAGAGCGAGAATCTTGTTTTTATCGTTGAGGGTTGCGAGGCGGGGAAGCGGTAGAGGAGTCAATGCAAATGCACCTTTTTTCAATCCATAAGCACATTATCATTTAAGTACAAAATACTACAAGTACTACGGAGTATAAAAAATCAAACTATTTTTACCCACCCCTATTAAATACTAAAAATTCACTTATTTAATCAAAAAAGGATATAATATGCCTCAGATTCCAAACGGACACCCGACCCTGTGGATAAAATCCACGAGATCGAAATCGCTTCATGGCAAGACCATCGTACTTGCAGTTACGGGCAGCATCGCTGCCGTGCGCACGGTCGAGCTGGCGAGGGAACTCATACGCAGGGGTGCGGATGTGCATGCGGTCATGAGCGAGGCTGCGGGATGGATAATCAACCCTATGGCCCTGCACTACGCTACCGGGAATGAGGTCATCACCGCGATAACCGGAAAAGTGGAGCATGTGGAGTTCTTTGGTAATATGGGTAGTGCAGACCTTTTACTTGTAGCCCCTGCAACGGCAAATACCATCGGGAAGATAGCGGCAGGGATAGATGACACATCGGTGACAACCTTCGCGACAACAGCCATCGGAGCAGGCAAACCCGTCATGGTGGTGCCTGCAATGCACGAAGATATGTACAGGCATCCCGCAGTGATTGAAAACATGGAGAAATTAAGGTCATGGGGCATAGGCATCACCGGGCCCAGGGTCGAAGAAGGTATTGCCAAGATCAGCGACAATGCCCGGATAGTGCTTGAGGTCGAGCGCATGATCGGAAGCAACAGCCTGCGAGGGAAAAGGATACTGATAACAAGCGGTGCCACGGCGGAGACTGTGGACCCTATAAGGATACTTACTAACCGGGCGTCGGGGAAAACGGGAACCGAACTGGCACTGGAAGCCTACCGTAGAGGTGCCGAGGTCACCATAGTGCACAGGAACAGGCTTGAAATCGATGGTATTTGTGAAATATCCGTAGAAAGTGCTAAACAGATGACAGACGCAGTACTGGAGGAACTTGCAAGCGGTTATGACTTGCTGATAAGCGCGGCTGCGATCGGCGATTACACACTTGAGGCGGCGGGAACAAAAATAAAGTCAGGAGGAGAGCCGGTACTTTCGCTCAGGCCTACCCGTAAGCTAATCAAAGAAGCAAGAGATGCTCATCCGGAAGTAAAGATAGTCGGGTTCAAGGCAGAGACGGGAATCAGCAAAGAAGAACTTTTCCAGCGTGCGCTGCGTACGCTCAACAATTCCAATCTGGACATGATGATTGCGAATGAGGTCAGTGCCGGTGGCATGGGAACCGATGATAACAGCGTGTATATTATCAGGCCGGGCAGGAAGGAACATATGAACATCAGTGGCCCAAAAAGAGTGATAGCGAACACCATCATGGATGAAATTACCCGGATGCTTTCCATAGGGGATAAAGACTAGATGGCAAGCAAGGATACAATCAGTGCAAGAGCTTTTGCACCTGCGCATATTACAGGTTTTTTCGAGGTGCATGATCATACGGATCCTGTAAGGAAAGGGTCCACAGGCTGCGGAATAGTGCTCAATGCAGGAGTTGAGACCACTGTGACCATTGGAGAAGCTATCAAAGAGACAGTCATATCGCTTAACGGTAAGCACGTTGCAGGCAGCACCAGCCGGACTGTTGTGGAAATGCTTACTGAGAGACCAGTCAAAGTTGAAAGCGTTGCGCATATGCCAATAGAATGCGGACTGGGTGCATCCGGTGCCGGTGCTCTCGGTACAGCCTATGCACTCAACCGCATTCTGTCACTTGATCTCACAGCCAATAAGCTCAATGAGGTCGCCCATGTCGCGGAAGTAAGGAACCGAAGCGGACTGGGGGATGTAGCTGCCCAGTCGCTGGGCGGTGCTGTGATAAGAACATCACCTGGAGCCCCGGGTATCGGCTCCTGTGACAGGATACCTACAGACGAATCAGATATCTTTTGCATAGTCCTGGGAAAACTGCCGACCGATTCGGTACTGGGAAACGAGGAAGCTGTGAAAAGTATAAACACTGCAGGAAAGGCTGCCATGAAAAGACTTATGGTAAGGCCTAGCATAGAGAACTTCATGACCTGCGCAAGGGATTTTTCCATAGGCACAAAACTGGCAAATGAGAAGATAACAGAGATCATAGACGCTGTGGAGGCTGCGGGAGGAATGGCATCCCAGGCCATGCTCGGCAACACGGTCTTTGCCATAAGAGCAAATGGTAAGGATGCTGAAATTGAGGAAGTCCTTTCCTGTTTCGGGCAGGTGCTGCACTACAAGATAAGCCCCGGCAGTATTCGAATGATCTGAGGAGATAAGAATATGACAGAGATTCCCAGGGACCATCCAAGGTACGAATCCCTCATAACCAGGGAAAAGATAGTGGAAGGCGTATGTATGGGTTTTACCAGCCAGCAGGGCCTGGTTGCACAGGGCAGAGGAGAGGCGTTCGATTATCTCATAGGTGAGAAGACCATTGAATCCGCAGCCGTGGCTGAGAGAGCTGCTGTTGCACATATTCTCCTGGCAGAGAGGCCAGTCATATCAGTGAACGGGAATACAGCCGCCCTTGTGCCTGAAAGTCTTGTGGCTCTTGCAGATTTTACGGGAGCTGCTCTCGAAGTGAACCTGTTCCACAGAAGTGATGCCAGGGTGCACAAGATCATAGAGCTTCTCAAATCCCATGGTGCCGTCAAGGTGCTGGGTGGCAAAGGCGACAAGAGACTTGACCTGTCCCATGACCGAGCGATAGTGGACGAGGAAGGGATCTTCAGCGCGGATGTTGTGCTGGTGCCGCTGGAAGACGGGGATCGCTGCCAGAAACTGGCAGAAATGGGAAAGACGGTCATTGCCATCGACCTTAACCCGCTCTCAAGAACTTCGCTCAGTGCAACGGTGACCATAGTGGACAACGTCACTCGGGCGCTACAGAACATGATACACTTTACGAAGGAAATGAAACAGGACAGCAGGCAGTCCCTTGAGGAAGTCATAGAAGCATACGATAATAACAAGGTCATTGCAGACGCCCTCTATACAATCCAGGAAAGATTGAAACAGCAGTCCGAAGAAAGAGGGATACGATGGATCTGATACTGCAGACAAGAGGGTTTGTATCGGAATTGCTTGCAGGGGAGCCAAGCACCCATGACATGTCACATATACAGCGTGTGGAAAAGCTCTGCCTGCACATGCAGGAAACAGAAGGAGGCGACAGGCAAGTGCTTCAGCTTTCCGCATTGCTCCATGATGCAGGCATTGTCAGGGAGCATAAGGAAGGCGGGAACCATGCTGTTTACAGCGCGGAGATAGCGCGGGAGTTCCTGACAGACCGGGGCCTGGAAGAGAACATGGTGGAGCACGTGGCTTCCTGCATCCTTACCCACCGGTTCAGCAGAGGCATGCAGGCCGGAACTATCGAGGCCATGATCCTTCAGGACGCAGACAGGATGGATGCTCTTGGAGCTGTGGGAATATTCCGCTCGCTTGTTTCCATGGGAGCACTGAGAGCGCTGAAAAGCACCATCGGGACTGTAAAGGAAACATCAATGAACGCTTATACAGATGATCCTTTCGACGGGTTCTACGATTACATGGAAAGGAAGCCTTTCAGGATAATGGAAAGGCTGAATACTCAAACTGCAAGAGAGATAGCAGAGCAGAGACTGAGGATAATGCATCTGTATCTTGAGGAATTGAAAATAGAATTGGAATAGATACAGAAGAAAAATAAGAGGTAAACATGGCAGACATCATAATCAAAAATGCTTATGTGCTTACAATGGATCCCGATATGCGGGACATCGAGAGCGGAGTTGTCGTTATCGGGGATGGCATGATTAAAGAAGTTGGCAGGTCCACTGAGAGCACCGCGGAAAAAGTAATAGATGCCGGAGGTTGTGTGGTTATGCCGGGACTGGTAAACACTCACTGCCATGCAGGAATGACGCTTTTCAGGGGATATGCAGATGATATGCCATTAAAGGAGTGGCTTGAGAACCGTATCTGGCCTGCGGAAGCAAAACTCGCCGACGATGACATCTATAACGGCAGCCTTCTTGCTTGCCTGGAGATGATAAAGTCCGGTACAACAGCCTTTGCTGACATGTATATCCATATGGACAGGGTTGCGCAGGCCGTTGAGGATTCAGGCATGAGGGCTGCACTCTCATACGGCATGATAGACTTTTGTAACAAAGAGAAGGCCGATGCCGAACTTAATGAGGGTATGAGATTTGTCAGAGAATGGAACGGGAAGGCAGAAGGCAGAATCACCACGATGTACGGGCCCCATGCACCCAACACATGCTCCAGGGACTTCCTGATCAGGGTAAAGGAGCAGGCCGTGAAGGATAATGTAAGGATACACATCCACGTGCTTGAGACCGAAGCGGAGCTCAATTATATGAAAGAGAACTTCGGAATGTGCTCAATCCATTTCCTCAAAGGTATCGATTTCTGGGGACAAGACATACTTGCAGCACACTGTGTATGGCTCTCCGACGGGGACATAAAGATACTTGCAGAGCATGGGGTCAATATTTCACACAATCCCGTAAGCAATATGAAACTTGCATCCGGCATAGCACCGGTATCCAAACTTATTGAAAGCGGGGCCAATGTCTGTCTCGGGACCGACGGGTGTGCATCCAACAACAACCTTGACATGTTCGAGGAAATGAAGACTGCAGCACTGCTCCAGAAGGTCAGTACAATGGACCCTACGGCACTGCCTGCACGCAAGGTACTGGAGATGGCAACCAGTAACGGTGCAAAAGCTCTTGGCATTAAGAGTGGGGTCCTGAAAAAAGGTTATAACGCTGATATTATTATCGTGGACCTGAAAAGACCCCACCTCACACCTATCTATGATGTTGCTTCACAGCTGGTGTATGCTGCAAGCGGCAAGGATGTAAGGACAACCATCGTAGCCGGGAAGGTACTCATGGAAGATTCCATTGTTACCTGCCTTAATGAGCAGGACATCCTGGAGAAAGCAATGCAAACTTCTAAGAACCTGGTGGCAAGAATTAACGCTTAATCAATACGACTAACGTTTAAATGAGGAGATTACAATGAGTGAAAAAGAAATGGTGGATTCCGGCAGGCAGAAGATCGAGTGGGCTCGCAGCCATATGCCGGTACTTGCGGCAATAAGGGAACAATTCGAAAGGGAAAAGCCCCTGAAAGGACACAGAGTCGGTATGGCTCTTCATGTGGAAGCAAAGACCGCGGTACTTGTGGAGACACTGGTGGCAGGAGGGGCAGAAGTTGCCATTACAGGATGCAATCCCCTGAGCACACAGGATGATGTCGCACTTGCACTTGATGCCTGCAAAGACATTGACTGTTATGCAAGATATGACTGCTGCAATCAGGAATACTACGATGCTATCGATAAGGTGCTTGACTTCAATCCTGACATCACTATAGATGATGGCGCTGACCTTATATTCAAGATCCACACCGAGCGTGTGGAAATGCTTCCGACCATCCTCGGAGGATGTGAGGAGACAACTACAGGCATCCACAGGCTCAAGGCTATGGAGCGCGACGGGGCTCTTAAGATGCCGGTCATAGCAGTCAATGATGCACAGACAAAGTTCCTTTTCGATAACCGCTATGGTACCGGCCAGTCTTCATGGGATGGGATTATGAGGACTACGAACTTGCTTATCGCAGGAAAGAACGTAGTCATTGCAGGTTATGGATGGTGCGGGAAAGGGGCTGCCATGCGCGCCAAGGGTCTCGGAGCCAATGTGATCGTTACTGAGATAGATGTTATCAGGGCACTGGAGGCTCGCATGGACGGTAACAGTGTCATGACAATGAAGGAAGCGGCAAAGATAGGCGATATCTTCCTGACGACCACAGGCAACAGGGACATCCTGAACAGGGAGCATTTCGAAGTTATAAAGGACGGAGCCATCCTTGCAAATGCAGGGCACTTCAATGTGGAGATCAACCTCGGGAATCTGGAATCCATGGCAAGGTCCGTGCATAATTCAAGGAAGAATATAAAGGAATATGATTTGGGCAGCAGGAAAGTCTACGTTCTGGCTGAGGGCAGGCTTGTCAACCTTGCAGCAGGTGACGGACATCCTGCAGAGGTCATGGACATGAGCTTTGCAAACCAGGCACTGTGCGTCCGATATATAGCCGAGAACAGGCTTGCAAGCGGTGTACATGCCGTTCCCAGGGAACTGGACATGGGCGTAGCGGAGATGAAACTCAGATCAATGGGCATCAGCATTGACAAACTTTCATGCGAACAGGCTGAATACATGGAAGGCTGGGAATGCGGGACCTGAACAGTCCTGCTTTCTTTTTATGCAGGAAGATCGGGTTTTGAGAAGAGATTACCTTCAACTTTGTAAAGTGCCTGATTAATGATATATATAGATTGCCAGATATAATATATTAAAGTTATAAAAATAAAATGGAGAATAAACAAATATAAATAGTAAAAAAGCGTTTACACGCTCTGATGAGCGAGAGACTGAAGGCCTCCGCAACTTATATATACCATGTAAACCTGTAGTCACCGCTACACCGAAGAATGGGCGTGCAGTACCTCCAGCAAAGTCACATCAGTCAAAATGGGCTCGTAGCTCAGTCAGGCAGAGCGTCTGGCTTTTAACCAGACGGCCTAGGGTTCAAATCCCTACGAGCCCGCCAATATTTTGCGAGGAGTGTCCACGTTCACATTTTGGAGGGAGGAACTACAGTGCCAGAGAGAAAATATAGTCTGCTCGACCATGAATTAATTCCCAAACATGAGATCATGTCGGAAGAAGAGTTAAAACTTGTTTTAAAACATTATAATATCGGGAAAGAACAGCTTCCAAAAATAAAGGTTGAGGACCCTGTGATAAAAGAGATTGGGGCACAGGCGGGGGAAGTTGTGAAGATCACCCGTAAGAGCCAGACTGCTGGCGAAGCGTTCTACTACCGGCTTGTCATCGCGTGAAATTGTAGGGCTGTTCGTTTCACAGAGGAACAAGGACATTAATATTACGATTTTTTTGCGATATTACCATATTACATAAAGAGGGTGCTATCATAGCGTTAAGTAAAGGGCAAATAGCGAATTCGTTTTTCACGAAGAATAAGATCGTGCAGCATCACATCGATTCTTATAATAAATTCCTGGAAAGCGGACTTCAAAAGATCATCGATGAGCAGAGAATCATAGAGACGGATCTTGAAGATACATTCATAAAACTGGGAAAGATAAGAGTAGAGAATCCTGTAGTAAAAGAGGCAGACGGGGCTATCGAAAGACTCTATCCCAACGAGGCAAGGCTCAGGAACCTGTCATATTCCGCACCGCTTTATCTGCAGATGAGCGTAGTTGTTGGAGAAGAGGAGAAAGAGCCACAAGAAGCAAAGATAGGTCAGCTTCCTGTAATGATCAAATCCGATATATGTAACCTGACAGAGTTGACGGATGAGGAGATGGTGAAGTACGGAGAGGACCCGCTGGACCCCGGAGGATACTTCATAGTCAACGGTACGGAACGTGTCGTCATGACACTGGAAGACCTTGCTCCGAATAAGATACTTACAGAGTTCGGTGAGAGATACGGGGATATGATCGAGGTCGCAAAAGTGTTCTCCCAGAGAAGAGGATACAGGGCACTTGTCGTCGTGGAAAGAGGACGAAAATCAATCCTTGAAGTCTCATTCCCTTCCATATCAGGCCGCGTCAACTTCATAACCCTTATGAGGGCACTAGGTGTCGAAACTGACGAGGACCTCGTCAAAGTAGTCTCCACAGACCCTGAAATAATGAAATTCATGTTCGAAAACCTGGAAGAAGCCGAGGTCTCAACAGTAGAAGAAGCAATGGAGAAAATAGGATCCCGCGTAGCTTCCGGTCAGGCAAGAGATTACCAGATCAAGCGTGCCAACTACGTCATTGACAGATACCTGTTGCCACATCTTGGTAATGAACCCACCAACAGGGTCGCCAAGGCAAACTTCCTGGGAAGGATGGCAGAATCCTGTTTTGAACTTGCACTTAAGAAGAGGAACGAGGACGATAAGGACCACTACTCCAACAAGAGACTTAAGCTTACAGGAGATCTGATGGAAGACCTCTTCAGAGTAGCTTTCAACAGGCTGTCCCGTGACATAAAGTACCAGCTCGAGAGAGCAAACATGAGGAACCGCGAACTGAATGTCATAACCCTTGTTCGTGCTGATGTGCTCACCGACCGCCTGCAGCATCCGCTTGCAACCGGTAACTGGGTTGGCGGAAGGACCGGCGTATCACAGCTCCTTGACAGGACGGATTACATCTCGACACTGTCCCACCTCAGACGTGTAATTTCCCCTCTCTCCAGGGCACAGCCACACTTTGAGGCTCGTGACCTGCACCCGACTCAGTGGGGAAGGCTTTGCCCCTCCGAAACTCCGGAAGGACCAAACTGTGGACTGGTGAAGAACTTCGCCCAGATGGTCGAGCTTTCCACAGGTTCCGACGAGGACAAACCTATCAAGCACATACTATATAATCTGGGAGTCACTCCAACCATGATCCGTTCATCCTTCCACAAGATACCAGGTTACGAAGGAGAACTGGAGGAATTCATTGATGAAGAGGGCGCCCCGCACATAGACGACGAGAATGCGGAACCGCTTGGATATGCGAACTATTCCGATACATTGGACGACAACATGGGAGGATTACTTGATGAATGAAGCTAAAGTGTTCCTGAACGGTGAACTGATAGGCACACATAACGACCCTGCGGATCTTGTGGAGAATATAAGGAAACAGCGCAGAGCAGGCGTAATTTCAAGCCAGATCAATGTTACCCTGTACGAGGACATCCACGAAGTGATCATTAACTCAGACATGGGCCGTGCCAGAAGGCCACTCATCGTCACTGAGAACGGACAGGCGCTGGTAACTCCTGACGAAGAGGATCAGATAGCTGTCGGAGACCTTTCCTTTGACGAACTTCTTACACACGGGAAAATAGAGTATCTTGATGCCGAAGAGGAAGAGAACGCATTCATCGCCCTTTATCGTAAGGATATAACAGAAAAACACACGCACCTGGAGATCAACCCTGGACTGATGCTGGGCATCTGTACCGGAATGGTACCTTACCCGGAGCACAACGCATCTCCGCGTAACACCATGGGTGCTGCAATGGTCAAGCAGTGTATCGGCGTATCCACATCCAACACAAAGCTCAGGCCGGACACCCGTGCCCACCTGCTCCACTATCCTCAAAAGGCAATGGTCAGGACACAGACATGTGAAGCCATTCACTTTGATGAGAGACCTGCGGGACAGAACTTCGTTGTGGCTGTCATGTCATACGAAGGCCACAACATTGAAGATGCCCTGGTCTTCAACAAGGGCTCGATCGAGAGAGGCCTTGGAAGGAGCCATTTCCTGAGAACCTTTGAGGGAGAGGAAAGAAGATATCCGGGAGGCCAGGAGGACAAGTTCGAGATACCTGACTCTGAGTTCAGGGGAGCTCGCAGCTCCGAGGCATACGCGAATCTTGATGTAGACGGCCTCGTCAACCCGGAGACAGTTGTCGGACCAAATGATGTCCTGATAGGCAAGACAAGCCCCCCGCGGTTCCTTGAAGAACAATCCGATTTCGGCATTACCGTGGAGCAGCGCAGAGAAAGTGCCATCACCATGCGCTCTAACGAGAAAGGGGTAGTGGACACCGTATTGCTTACAGCCTCCATCAATGGAACCCGCCTTGCAAAAGTAAAGATAAGGGACCAGAGAGTACCTGAAATAGGTGACAAGTTTGCTTCCAGACACGGACAGAAAGGTGTTATCGGACTCATCGTACCCTATGAGGACATGCCCTTTACACATACCGGAATGGTGCCTGATCTCGTTATCAATCCACACGCTATCCCTTCACGTATGACTGTCGGGCACGTGCTCGAGATGATAGGAGGCAAGATCGGCTCCATGGAAGGCAGGCGTATCAATGCAACTGCATTCTCAGGTGAATACGAGGATGACCTGCGTGCTGCACTTAAGAGCCATGGCTTTGCCCACACAGGAAAGGAAGTATTCTACGACGGAGTCACCGGACAGATGATCCGTGCGGACGTGTTCGTAGGAGTTATCCTTTACCAGAAACTGCACCACATGGTTGCATCAAAGATACATGCAAGGTCACGCGGACCTGTGCAGGTGCTGACCCGCCAGCCAACCGAAGGGCGTGCCCGTGAAGGAGGCCTGCGTTTCGGAGAAATGGAGCGTGATGTGCTTATCGGCCATGGCGCTGCAATGACATTGAAAGAAAGGTTACTGGATGAATCTGACAAGGTCGTTGAGCTTGTCTGCGGACACTGTGGAATGATCGCCACTTTCGACAGGAAGAGGAATATCAGATACTGCGCGAACTGCGGTGCTGAAACAGATATCCATCCAGTGGAAATGAGTTATGCATTCAAACTATTGCTTGATGAGATCAAGTCCCTTGGTGTGGCCCCCAGGTTACAGCTTGAGGACGCAGTCTGAGGTGATCACAAAATGAAAGAGCTACCATCTATCCCAAAAAGGATCGGCGCTATAAAGTTCGGTCTGCTGTCACCCAGAGAAGTCAGAAAGATGAGTGTGACCTCCATCGTCACTGCGGATACATACGATGACGACGGTTACCCCATAGATATGGGCCTCATGGACCTGCGGCTTGGAGTCATTGACCCGGGTCTTAAGTGCAAGACCTGCGGAAGCCGTGCAGGCGAATGCCCCGGCCATTTCGGACATATCGAACTTGTTGCTCCTGTCATCCATGTTGGTTTCAACAAAACCATCAGAAAGGCACTACGTTCCATCTGCCACAACTGCAGCAGGCTTTTGCTCACTGCCGACCAGAAGAGGAATTTTCTGGCACAGTTAGAGAGTTCAAAGGATATGGGGCATCTGCCCGACGACATCGTCAACGAAGTGTTCAAAGAGGCACGCAAGACAAAGATATGCCCTTACTGCTCCTCAGAGCAGAAAGAGGTAAAGTTCGAAAAGCCTACTGATTACATAGAGGATGGTCACAAGCTTACTCCCACTGAGATCAGGGACCGCTTCGAGAACATACCTGACGAGGATGTAAAAGTACTTGGCATGGATCCGAGCAGTGCAAGGCCAGAATGGACTATTCTTACAGTTCTTCCTGTGCCGCCGGTCACCGTAAGGCCATCCATTACCCTGGAATCCGGCCAGAGGAGTGAGGACGATCTTACACACAAGCTTGTGGATATCATCCGCATCAATCAGAGGTTCCAGGAGAACAGAGATGCAGGCGCTCCCCAGCTCATCATCGAGGACCTGTGGGAATTGCTGCAGTACCACGTGACAACATTCTTTGATAATGAGGTGTCCGGTGTCCCTCCTGCAAGGCACAGATCCGGAAGGCCTTTAAAGACCCTCACCCAGCGTTTGAAAGGAAAGGAAGGGCGTTTCAGAGGGAGTCTGTCAGGTAAGCGTGTCAATTTCTCGGCGCGTACCGTCGTGTCCCCTGAACCCAACCTGAGTATAAATGAAGTAGGAGTGCCTTTTGAGATCGCTCACCAGATGACAATACCTGAAAGGGTGACCACAAGGAACATTGACCTGCTGCGTATGTACGTCCTCAGGGGCAGCGAAGTGCACCCTGGTGCAAACTACGTGATACGCGAAGATGGAAGACGTATACGGGTATCTGAGATCAATAAAGAAGAGCTTGCTGAGAAGATACAGACAGGATGGGTCGTTGAGAGGCAGCTTATGGATGGCGACATAGTTCTCTTCAACAGACAGCCTTCCCTGCACAAGATGAGTATCATGGCCCACAGGGTAAAGGTCCTTCCTTACAAGACCTTCAGGCTGAACCCGGCCGTATGCCCCCCATATAATGCGGACTTTGACGGTGACGAGATGAACATGCACGTTCTCCAGACCGAAGAGTCAAGGGCTGAGGCAAGCATCCTCATGCAGGTACAGGAGAACATTCTTTCCCCGCGTTTCGGAGGACCTATCATTGGTGGCATACATGACCACATATCAGGGCTTTTCCTGCTCACGAGAAACGAGAACAGCATTACCAAGACAGCTGCACTTGAGCTACTCAGGAAGTCAGACATAAGGGTCCTGCCGGAGCCTTCAAGCTACACCGCAGATGGCGAACCCCTCTGGAATGGAAAGCAGATATTCAGCCAGATATTACCCAAAGGACTTTATCTGGAATTTCCTGCACAGGTATGTTTCAAGTGTGACACATGCAAGAAGAGGGACTGCGAATACGAAGCTTACGTGGTCATAGAAAATGGTGAGATGATACAGGGAACCATTGACGAGCAGGCCATAGGCGCCTTCAAGGGCAAGATCCTTGACAAAGTTGTCAAGGAATACGGCACTGAAGCCGGGGCCAAATTCGTGGATGATTTCACAAGACTTGCAATACGCGGCGTCATGAAGACCGGCCTTAGTTTCGGAATTAGTGACGAGGACATACCGACCACAGCCAAGATGCAGATCGCCAACCTTCTGAATGAAGCCGAGGAGAATGTCCAGCGGCTTATTCAGGCTTATGAGGCAAAGGAGCTCGAAGCACTGCCAGGGCGTACGATGGATGAGACCATTGAAATGAAAATCATGCAGGAACTGGGTAAAGCCAGGGACCAGACCGGTAATATTGCAGGAAGGCAGCTGGGTCTTGAGAACTCCGCAGTTATAATGGCAAAGTCAGGAGCCAGAGGTTCAATGCTTAACCTTACCCAGATGGCGGCCTGTGTCGGACAGCAGGCAGTTCGTGGTGAGAGGATCAGAAGAGGATACAACGGAAGAACCCTCCCTCACTTTGACAAAGGTGACCTCGGTGCCGATGCGCGTGGTTTCGTCAAGGCCAGTTACAAGAGCGGGCTCAATCCGACCGAGTATTTCTTCCACGCAATCGGTGGACGAGAAGGTCTTGTGGATACTGCGGTGCGTACATCACAGTCAGGATACCTGCAGAGGAGGCTTGTGAATGCATTGCAGGACCTTGAGGTACAGTATGACGGATCCGTCCGTGAGACACGCGGCGTCATCGTACAGTTCAAGTACGGAGAAGACGGCATAGACTCCACAAAGAGTGACTACAGCAAGCCGGAAGCTGTGCATCGTATAGTAAGGACGGTTACAGGAAGAGAGGTGAACTAAAGATGAGCATTAGTGAAGCTACTATAGATTCAATGATCGGACAGCTGGACCTTCCGAAGAACATAATGAAGACCCTTAAAGACGATGCCATCAAGGCAGGAGTTACAAAGAAGGAGCTTGAGGAGATCATCGAGCGCCTTCTGGAAAGCTACCAGTATGCCCTCGTGGAGCCATGTGAAGCTGTAGGTGTCGTTTCAGCACAATCTATCGGGGAGCCGGGAACGCAGATGACGATGCGTACCTTCCACTACGCCGGTGTCGCTGAAATTAACGTTACACTTGGTCTGCCCAGGCTTATCGAGATAGTTGACGCAAGGAAACTGCCAAGCACACCTATGATGACAATTGCACTGGAATCAGGATATGCGACCGACAGGGACCTGGCCCGTGCCCTTGCATGGGAAATTGAGGCAACGCATATAGAGAACCTTGCAGATATAACGACAGATCTCGCTAATATGCAGCTTATCATCGACCTCAATGAGAAGAACCTGGTGCAGAGGTCACTCACACCGGATCAGATCGCTGACAAGATACGTGATGAGATGGATGTTGTCGTAACTGTTTCCGGCAATATCTCAAACCAGATAATACTGACACCGAATGCTCCTTCTTACAGGGAACTACTCCAGCTTGCCAAGAACATCCATACCATCACCCTCAAAGGCATTGAAGGTATCAAGAGAGTCGTTATCAGAAAAGATGGCGAAGAGTACACTCTATATACGGAAGGATCACAGCTTAAGGAAGTCCTGCAGATAGAGGGAGTAGATGTCACGAGGACATATACCAACAATGTAGAGGAGATCTATGATGTATTTGGTATCGAGGCTGCAAGGAATGCAATCATCACTGAGGCCAACAATACCCTTGGAGAGCAGGGACTTACTGTAGACATCAGGCATATCATGCTCGTATCCGACATAATGTGCTGTGACGGCGAGGTAAAGCAGATTGGCAGACACGGAATTTCAGGAGAGAAGGCCAGTGTATTTGCCCGTGCAGCTTTTGAAGTTACTGTTAACCACCTCCTGGATGCAGGAATGCGCGGGGACCTCGATGAGCTCAATGGTGTTACGGAGAACATTATAGTAGGACAGCCGATCAAGCTTGGTACAGGCGATGTCCACCTTATTTCCAGGTAAACAGTGTCATGTTGTTCCATATGAGCAACCAGAAACTACATATAAGGATTCAAGTATTAGGATACAATCTAAACACATTATAAACGAGTTGATGTAAATGGATATTAACATTGATAAAGCACTTATCAAAGTCATCAGAACCGGCAAGGTCATAATAGGATCAAACCGTACCGTCGATGCCGCCATGAACAATGAGGCAAAAATGGTTGTACTGGCTGCAAACTGCCCGAAGGATGTAAGAGCAAAGATAGAAAGCACAAATGTGCCCATACTGAACTATAAAGGAACAGGTATGGAACTGGGACCTGCATGTGGTAAGCCGTACATCATCGCTGCAATGGCTATCATTGAAAGCGGTGAATCGGACATACTGGCTGCATCTTAAAGGGAGTTGCCGTATTTGAGTGAGATCAAGCTGTCTACAGAAGGGCTGAGATATATAGCTTTATTTGAAGAACTGACAAAGGCAACTGTCAAGGATTGTATAATCGATGACGGGCGCATAATATATGTGATCAAGGCAGGCGACATGGGAGCTGCCATCGGAAAGAATGGCGATCACATAAACCGCGTCAAAAAAACTGTGGACAAACAGATCGATCTCGTGGAATATTCTGACGAGCCGGTCGCATTCATCAAGAATGCCTTCAGCCCCATAACAGTCAGGTCAGTTAATATTGTGGACAGGAACAACAAGCGATTAGCTTATGTAGAAGTATCCAATAAGGACAAAGGACTTGCCATTGGACGAAATGGAAAAAACATAGAGAAGGTTAAGCTTGTTGCAAAGCGGCATCATGACATAGATGACGTAATCCTTCAGTGATCACAATTACAACTTTAAATCAACTCATAGATATAATCAGAGGAATTAACATGCCAAATGGAAAGTATGCAGCTCACACACTTCAGAGCATTCGTAAGAACGCAAGGTGGAAAGACTCCTATTACAACAGGCGCACACTCGGACTGGACGTAAAGGCCGATCCGCTCGGTGGCGCACCGCAGGGACGAGGAATTGTCCTTGAGAAAGTGGGTGTCGAAGCAAAACAGCCGAACTCGGCTATCAGGAAATGCGTAAGGATCCAGCTCATCAAGAACGGACGTCAGGTGTCAGCATTCTGCCCTGGTGACGGAGCTATTAACTTCATCGATGAACACGACGAAGTAACTGTAGAGAGGATTGGTGGCCGTATGGGTGGTGCAATGGGTGATATTCCCGGAGTGCGCTTCAAGGTAATTGCCGTAAACAATGTATCTCTCAGGGAAATGGTCATCGGCCGCAAGGAAAAACCAAGGAGATAATATTATGTTAAAGTTATTCGGCAAATGGGACCTCACAGAGGTAGAAGTTGGGGACCAGGGAATCAGGAAATACGTCAATATCGACCCCGTAATAGTTCCCCACAGCAATGGAAAGCATGCCAAGCAGCAGTTCAATAAATCCGAGATCTGTATCGTTGAGCGCCTCGTCAACAACATGATGAGGGAAGAGACCAACACAGGAAAGAAACAGAATGCAATGGCTGTTGTGAGTGAGGCCCTTGACATAATCCACACAAAGACAAAGAAGAATCCGGTACAGGTCCTTGTAGAAGCTATCTCCAATGCAGGGCCCCGGGAAGAGGTCGTAAGACTCAAGTACGGCGGCATATCCGTCCCAAAAGCAGTCGACACTTCATCCCAGAGACGTGTGGACACTGCGCTCAGGTACATCTCCATGGGTGCAAAACAGGCTTCATTCAAGTCAAAGAAGAGTGCTGCAAGCGCCCTGGCTGCAGAGATACTCGCTGCTGCAAACCGGGATGCAAAATGCTTCTCCATCAACAGGAAGGATGCTAAGGAAAGAGTCGCAAAGGCAGCACGTTAACGCTGACCTTTACATTTAGCCAATTATAAGAAAGGTAATCAATATGGGCAGAAGAAAGAAGATGGTGGAGCGTGTGACTGCGCTCATGAACGAGCCGGAGAAGATACGTAACATTGGTATCGTTGCACACATAGACCACGGAAAAACCACTTTGTCTGATAACCTCCTTGCAGGAGCAGGCATGATCTCAAAAGAGCTTGCAGGCAGGCAGCTCTTCATGGACTCCGATGAAGAAGAGCAGCAGAGAGGTATTACAATTGATGCATCAAACGTTTCAATGGTGCACCAGTACGATGGTGTTGACTACCTTATCAACCTCATCGACACACCAGGTCACGTAGACTTTGGTGGCGATGTCACTCGTGCAATGCGCGCCGTGGACGGAGCAGTTGTGGTCATTGACGCTGTTGAAGGCACAATGCCGCAGACCGAGACCGTGCTCAGGCAGGCCCTCAGGGAACATGTTAAGCCAGTATTATTCATTAACAAAGTAGACCGCCTCATTAATGAACTTAAGGTAGACTCCCAGGAAATGCAGATCAGGCTCGGAAAGCTTATCGACCACGTGAACAAGCTCATCAAGGGCATGAACGAGGAACGATACAAGGCAGGATGGAAAGTAGATGCTGCACAAGGTACCGTTGCTTTTGGTTCAGCTCTTTACAACTGGGCCATCAGTGTGCCCATGATGAAGAAGACAGGCGTCAGTTTCAACGATGTTTACAACTACTGCCGCGAGGGAGATATGAAGACACTTGCTGACAAGTGCCCACTCCATGAAGCGGTCAACGACATGGTCATCAGGTTCCTTCCAAACCCACTGCAGGCTCAGGAAGGCAGGACCAATGTCATCTGGCACGGCGACAGACAATCACCAATTGCAAAGTCAATGGCAACTGCAGACGCAAAGGGAGACCTTGCATTCATGGTCACTGACATATCCATGGACCCACATGCAGGAGAAGTCGCAACAGGAAGACTGTTCAGCGGTTCCCTCACCCGTGGCCTTGAAGTATATGTAACTGGTGCCGCAAAGACGAACAGGATCCAGCAGGTAGGTATCTTCATGGGTCCGGAGAGGCTCGAAGTGGAGATTATACCTGCAGGTAACATTGCAGCAGTCACCGGCCTGAGAGACGCGTTCGTCGGTTCCACTGTAACCACACTGGACGGAATGACACCGTTTGAGAGCATAAAGCACGCTAGCGAACCTGTGGTGACGGTAGCAGTCGAAGCTAAGCACATGAAAGACCTTCCAAAGCTCGTTGATGTGCTCAGACAGGTAGCAAAGGAAGACCCCACACTTTCGATCACGCTCGACGAAGAGACCGGCGAGCACCTGATGGCAGGCATGGGCGAACTGCACCTTGAGGTCATTGCGCACAGGATCGAGCGTGACAAGAAAGTAGAGATCACAACCACACCTCCGATAGTGGTATACCGTGAGACCATCCGTGGAAAGGCAGGCCCTGTTGAAGGTAAGTCACCAAACAGGCACAACCGGTTCTACGTGCACATCGAACCTCTCGAGGAAGGTGTCAGGGGCCTTATCAGAAGCGGTGAGATTTCCATGCGCATGCCAGAGGTCGAGCGCAGGGAAAAACTCATGGCAGCAGGCATGGAAAAGGACGAGGCAAAGAGCATCGTAGATATCTTTGAAAGCAACATCTACCTGGACATGACCAAAGGTATCCAGCACCTGAGCGAGACTATGGAACTCATTCTTGAAGGTTTCCATGAGGTAATGAAGGCAGGACCCCTCTCAAGGGAACCATGCATGGGAATAAAAGTGAAGCTTGTAGATGCAAAGCTGCACGAGGACGCTGTCCACAGAGGACCGGCACAGATCATCCCTGCATCCAGGCAGTCCATCCAGGCTGCAATGCTCATGGCAGATGACACACTCCTGGAACCATACCAGAAAGTGTTCATCCATGTGCCACAGGACCAGATGGGCGGAGCAACCAAAGAGATCCAGGGTCGCCGTGGTATCATTTACAACATGACCTCTGAAGGCGATATGACGGTCATCGAGTCCAAAGCACCGGTGTCCGAGCTGTTTGGATTTGCCGGAGACATCAGGTCCGCAACAGAAGGCCGCGCAATGTGGAGCACTGAGTTTGCAGGATTTGAGACCCTCCCGACAAACCTTACTGTCGAAATCATTGGTTCCATAAGACAGAGGAAAGGTCTGAAGAAGGAGCTTCCACAAGCAGCCGACTATCTAAGCCCGTGATGACAGAGGTTGCAGCATTGGCTGCAAACTCTTTTCGTCAGAAAGGTTTAAACGTGTAAACGTCTATTAGGTCAAAATCAAATTAGAGTATTTATAATCAAATATAGGAGATATGAAAATGGCAGCTGTCAAACCACACATGAATTTAGCAGTCATCGGTCACATTGACCACGGCAAGTCTACCCTTGTCGGAAGACTGATGTTCGAAACAGGAGCAGTCCCTGCTCACCTGATCGAGAAATACAAAGCAGAAGCAAGAGAGAAAGGAAAGGAATCTTTCGCCTTCGCATGGGTCATGGACTCACTTAAGGAAGAGCGTGAGAGAGGTATTACAATCGATATCGCTCACAGAAGATTCGACACTGACAAGTACTACTTCACAGTCGTGGACTGTCCAGGTCACCGTGACTTTGTCAAGAACATGATCACCGGTGCATCCCAGGCAGACGCAGCTATCCTTGTAGTCGCTGCACCTGATGGTGTAATGGCCCAGACCAAGGAACACGTGTTCCTGTCCAGGACCCTCGGTATCAACCAGCTGATCATTGCTGTCAACAAGATGGACGCATCAAAATACAGCCAGGAAAGATACGAGCAGGTCAAGAAAGATGTAGGACAGCTTCTCGGAATGGTCGGATTCAAGGCCAGTGAGATCCCATTCATCCCGACATCAGCATTTGAGGGCGACAACATGTCCAAGAAGAGCGCAAACACTCCTTGGTACACCGGCCCAACCATCCTCGAGTCACTCAACGCACTCAAAGAACCAGATAAGCCAGACAAGCTTCCACTCAGGATCCCTGTGCAGGATGCATACACCATCTCCGGCATCGGAACTGTGCCTGTGGGCAGAGTTGAGACAGGTATAATGAAAAAGGGTGACAGTGTCATCTTCAACCCAAGCGGTGTAACCGGTGAAGTCAAGTCAATTGAGATGCACCATGAAGAAGCACCTCAGGCAGGACCTGGTGACAACATTGGCTGGAACGTAAGAGGCGTAGGCAAGAACGATGTCCGCAGAGGAGATGTCTGTGGCCCGACAGCAAACCCACCATCCGTTGCAGATGAATTCACTGCACAGATAGTTGTGCTCCAGCACCCATCCGCGATCACAGTAGGCTACACACCAGTATTCCACTGCCACACTGCGCAAACTGCATGCACACTGCTTGCTATCAATAAGAAACTTGATCCCAAGTCAGGCCAGGTAAAGGAAGAGAATCCAACCTTCATCAAGGCAGGAGATGCAGCAATCGTTACCATTAAGCCAACAAGGCCAATGGTTATCGAACCAGTAAAGGAAATCCCACAGCTCGGAAGGTTCGCCATCCGTGACATGGGTATGACCATTGCTGCTGGCATGTGCATAAGTGTCACACAGAAGAAATAAGACACTTACCTATTTCTTTTTTAGGAGACGAACATGTCACAGAAAGCTAGAATAAGATTATCAGGAATCAGCCCGGTTAACCTTGACGGCGTTTGCGATCAGGTAAAAGCTATCGCAGACAGAACAGGAGTAAGTATCTCAGGGCCGGTTCCACTACCTACTAAAAAGATGGTAGTTCCGGTCAGGAAGAGTCCAAGCGGTGACGGTACCGCAACATGGGACCACTGGGAAATGCGTGTCCACAAGAGGCTCATCGACATTGCAGCCGATGAACGTGCACTCAGGCAGTTAATGCGCATCCAGGTCCCAAAGGACATCAACATCGAGATAGTATTGCAGAACTAAAAAACGTATAGTTATTGTTTTACAATAACTATCATCACCTACTCGTTACAGAATATATTCTGTAACAACCCAATTCTTCTTTTGATTTATTTTATGAGACGTGAGTTTCTGCTATTTCGGCACTCAAAGTCCAAGAAAAGATATATATAATAAAAATTCTCAATTGTGAATCTGTATGTTACTTCAGTCGAAAAGCACAGAAAAATAATCGCTCTATAAGGTATTACTCATGGCTGATATTCAAATAAGGACAAAGGACACTCTATCTATAATCAAGGATATCATTAAGCTCAAAGAAGAGAAGGACGCGGTGATCCTCGCACACAACTACCAGATCGCAGATGTGCAGGACATTGCTGATTTCATCGGAGACTCGCTGGAGCTCGCAAGAAAAGCAGCTACCCTTGATAATGAAGTCATTGTTTTCTGCGGCGTTGACTTCATGGCAGAGACCGCAGCCGTCCTCTCACCTGAGAAAACAGTGCTTTTACCGGCACCCGATGCCAACTGTCCTATGTCAGACATGATCACCGCAGGTGAATTGCGTGTCCTCAAGGAAAGATTCCCTGAAGCCGCTGTTGTCTGCTATGTGAACACCAGTGCCGAGGTAAAGGCCAAAAGCGACATCTGCTGCACTTCCGCAAATGCCGTGAAGGTCGTAGAGTCACTTAAAGAGAAACAAGTCCTTTTCGTCCCGGACAGGAACCTTGGACGCTATGTAGCCAGATTCACGGACAAGGAGATACTCCCATGGGAAGGTTTCTGTTTCGTACATGACAGGATAACTTCCGATGATGTGATGCGCGCCAGGGATGCGCATCCTGGGGCAGAATTGCTTGTCCACCCTGAGTGCAGGCCGGAAGTCATTGACCTTGCAGACCACGTATTCTCCACATCCGGAATGATAAAGCATGTCTGCTCAAGCGACAGCAAGGAGTTCATTATAGGAACCGAGGTAGGGATACTGCACCGGATGGAAAAGGACTGTCCGGACAAGTCCTGCTATCCGTTATCTTCCGGTGCCATCTGTATGACTATGAAAAGAACGGATATCCAGAAAGTGCACAGGGCTCTTGAAACTCTTACACCCAGGGTAACAGTGCCTGAAGATATTGCAGAAAGGGCACGTATGGCTATCCAGAGGATGCTCGCTATCAAATAACCCGGTTTTTACACATCTGCAGAGCCATGCCCGCATATTTCACAGTCACAGCGCCTGCTGAACCTTAAAGTGTCCATCTCGGCCAAGAGGCCATTCCATATAAGAAGGCGGTCCGTGAGCAGTTTGCCTGCTCCCACCAGGTATTTGATAACCTCGTTGGCCTGTATCATGCCGATAATACCAGGGGTCACCCCCACCACCGGAAATACCTCTGTCGGCGGAGCACAGGGAAAGATACAGCTAAGGCACGCGGACTTCCCAGGAATCACAGTTGTTGCCTGGCCGTCAAAACCTCGTATCGCACCATGGATGAGCGGAATATTTTTCTCATGGGCTGTACGGTTGAGCAGGTAGCGTGTCGGATAGTTATCCATGGCATCTACTATCAGGTCTGCATCACCGACAAGTTCAGAAACGTTTATTTGATCTATGACCTGACATAAGGCTTCTATCCCGATATGCGGGTTGATAGCAAGCAGTTTCTCTTCAACAGACATGACCTTCTCTTTTCCGATGTCCTGCTCCCAGTGAAGCACCTGCCTGTTCAGGTTGGAACGCTCTACAAGGTCCTTGTCCACTATTCTGAGATAGCCCACTCCTGCCGCTGCAAGATACAGCGCCACAGGACATCCCAGGCCGCCTGCACCTGCTATGAAGACCCGGGCTTTCTTCAGACGCTCCTGGCCGTCCTTACCAAAGAGCATGACCTGCCTTGCATAGCGTTCAAGTTCAACTTCAGTTAGCATGACCTATCCTTTCCTCTCAAAGCACAAAAACTTGATCCCAAACTGAAGGAGCAGACCTTTTTGACGGCATTAAACAATTTGAAGCTCATATTTCCCGGCTATTTCCTGGAACGAGTCCGCAAGATACCTCATCTTTTCCCATGACAGGCCATAGGTATTCAGCTTCCACATGCGTGTCGCGCCTGCAAATTCTCCTGCGATGCCCCTTTTTGAAAGCTCGTCGGACAGGAAGAAACCTCTCCTCTTATGGCTTTGAGCCACCACATCGAAGCTGCCGGTGGTATCTACCTTCGAAAGAGTGTGCTTCCTGGGGTATTCAGACATGACCCGGCTACCCTGAATGGACAGCAGCCTTTCCATGAAGAAGTTAGACTTTTTAACCTCCTCATCCCAATGCAGTGTTCGCTCTTTGACTACAGGGAAGGAGGCCATCATTCCCATGAGCGTAGATCCCATTAGAGTGCACCCCAGCATTTCCACTTCCTTTATGCCGAACTTGCGTTTGGTAACATCCCCTGTCATCTGTGTTGTCCTGAACACCACATCAGCCCATTCATCAGTGGTCGCAAGCACACCTGAAGGCGCGGGAGAAGCCATACTCTTATGACCGGAACCCACTACAAAGTCAGCCCCCATTTTCTTACCATCCACCGGCATGACACCCACTGTATATGCACCGTTGTAAAGCAGAGGGATATCGTACTGGTGGGCGACCTTCGATATGCTGCGTACATCGTGCTCGTTGGCGAACTGGTAGTCAAAATGGTCTATCATGACGAGCTTTGGCAATTTTCCGGTTTCGATGATTACGGTTTCTATCTTCTCAGCAACAGCATCCGGAGTTATCTTGTTCCCGGCACTTACCGGAACCTCCTTAACGATACCACCTGCCTCTTCCACGGCAAGGAATTCCGTATAGTGGGCAAGTCCGGACACTATCACAGAGTCACCCGACCCTACGAGACTGGATGCTACAGCCTGGAAACCCCTCCTGGCAC
Organism: Methanolobus psychrophilus R15; assembly: GCA_000306725.1. GTDB lineage: Archaea > Halobacteriota > Methanosarcinia > Methanosarcinales > Methanosarcinaceae > Methanolobus > Methanolobus psychrophilus. The sequence goes on from CP003083.1 coordinate 1,025,415, forward strand.
CGGGAACCACGCGAGCGGTGTCCATGTTAAGGAAAGCCGCAAGCTCGGTGTGGAAATCAGCAATCGGGGGTTTTGAGATCTTATCCAGGCGGAAGGGCTTGCGGCAGTTGTCACAGGCTGAATAGCCGTCCCCGTAGGCTATGAGGGCCTTGCGGGCCTCAGGTGTGAGCCTGCCGGCAGCCTGGATGGGCTGTATATTGATGTACTCTTCCTCACGGCTACGAATTTCCATGTTACCGGCTATCCTGGTCACCTCAGGAGAGCCTGTGCCAGCTTCCAGATCATTGATAATTGCCTTCACTCTGCTCATTTGCTCATGAAATCTGTCCCCTTCGTGCAAACCTATGCCATCAGGCACGGAGTCACGAAGCGTTTCGCGGACATCTTCCAGGGCAAAGAGTGCCTCGAATGTTTTCTGAACTCTTATATCCAAGTTGAATACCTCTATGACTTTATTCTTTAATTTTAAATCACAATTGTGAATTAAGTATTTAACAATTGTGAATATATAAAGTTAATGAGGTATTGAAGCAAAACAAAACTCAAAGCCGAAAAATACTTTAAGCCATGAACTCAATCCACAATTGTGAAAACTATCCGGGAGACGTACATTCCAGCAAATGGAAGATTGGAGACTGAACTATGAAATTACCCTGCGAAAAGGTTGTATGGGATGTTCTGCCTGCCATCAGGGCAGCAATTGCCGAAGAGCTTGCAAACTGCGGCCTTACGCAACAGGAGATAGCCAGGGAACTGGACATGGCGCCTTCTGCGGTCTCACAATACCTTTCCAAGAAAAGAGGCTATCGAATAGTTTTCGAAGATGATGTAAAGGAGTCCATAAGCCAGCTGGCCCTGGATATCAAAGAAAAGCGTGTTACAGATATTGTGCCCAGGGTGTGCCGCATATGCACGCAGTTACGAACTGAGGGAGACAGGTGCGGTGGTCACGATACCGGTTAAGCCTTACTTTCAAAGGCATTTGGGCCGGCATCACATCAATAGAGGGTGGTCGATTTGAGAAACACTGAGCTCAGAAAGGATTTTCCACTCCTTAACGATGTCATCTATTTCGATAATGCAGCTACCAGCCTCATACCTGAACCTGTCATCAATATAATGAATGAGTTTGAGAGGATGTACAGGGCAAATGTGGGGAGGGGAGTGCACAGGCTGACCAGCGTCGCCTCGCAGAAATACTTTAATGCGCACCAGAAGGTAGCTCGTTTCATAGGAGCTGATGCAGGCACTACCGTGCTTACAAAAAACACCACTGAAGCTATCAATATGATAGCATGTGGCCTTAAATGGAGCAAAGGCGACAGTGTCGTGACAACTGCCATAGAGCATCATTCCAATTTTCTTCCATGGATGCGCCTCCGTCAAAAAGGAGTCGGGATGGAAGTGCTTATGCCACAATCCGACGGCACGTTCGACCTTTCGGACTTTGAGCTTGCAATTAATGACAATACGCGCCTTGTAGCCGTTTCCCATGCATCCAATGTACTTGGCACTATCCTGCCGGTGAAGGAAATTGCTACCATATGTGAAGAACATGACACCAGATTACTCGTCGACGGCGCTCAGTCAGCACCGCACCTGCCGGTTAACGTCATGGACATGGGCTGCGATTATTTCTGCTTTTCAGGAAACAAGATGCTCGGTCCCACAGGTACAGGGATACTCTGGATGAAGGATAACGACATCAGCCCTCTTCTTGTAGGAGGTGGGATGATAGAAAGCGTCTCAATTGAGGACTATAAACTTGCAGAAGGCTACCAGCGCCATGAAGCTGGAACACCGCACATAGCAGGGATGATAGGCCTCGGAGGTGCTGCGGAATATCTGGAGAAGGCAGGCATGAATGACATAAAAAAACATGAGGAGCAACTTACCTGCAAGCTCCTCACGGGGCTTGCTTCAATGGAACATGTACACATCTACGGACCTGAAAATGATAAGGAAAGAATAGGCGTCGTCTCTTTTAATATAGAAGGCATGCATCCCCATGAAGTATCTCACATACTTGACGAAGCCTCTTCGATCATGACCCGATCAGGAGAACACTGCTGTCAGCCGCTGATGAAGTATCTGGGGCTTCCCGGCGGGACCGTCCGGGTGAGTCTATACCTGTACAATACCGGAGAAGAAATCGACCTGTTACTGGATACCCTTGAGGAGCTTACACGGAGGTTGTAACATCTTTAAAGAAATTCCCTGCATTAAAGGAGAAGGAGAGTCATTCTCGCAGGAGATGCACCCAGTCATTGAAGAGATGCCTCTTGCAGTAAACGTTAATGGACGACATGCCCTTACAGCTATGACAAGCCCGGTGATGCTAAGGGAATTTGTGACGGGCTTCCTTTACACCGAACGTATTATCAAAGGCATTGAAGAGATAGAATCCATCAGAATAGAAGGCAACACCGCCGATGTCCTTACCAGGAACCCGTTCAAGATACTCATGTCACACAAAACCGTCCTTAGCGGATGCGGCGGCAGTATGTCGTTCCTGGATATAGAGAAGCTTCCTCAGATAAACTCCAAACTCTCCATTAGTTCGCAGGACATCGGAGCTGCTGTCAAGGAGGCACTTGATTCAAAACTGCATGTCATGACAGGAGGTATTCATGTCGTGGCGCTCTATGGACCTGGCGGAAAGATACAGGTCATTGAGGACATCGGCAGGCATAATGCACTGGACAGGGCTATCGGATACGCACTTGAGCAAGGCATTGACCTTTCAGGCACCTATGTGATATGTTCCGGACGCATATCTTCTGAGATGGTCAGGAAATGCCTGGTAGCAAATATACCCATCATAGTATCAAGAGGAGCCACGACTACGCTTGCTACCGATATTGCAAAAGCGCGCGGACTGACCGTGGTAGGGTTTGTCAGGGGAAAGAAGATGAACATCTACTCAGGCGGGGAGAGAATATCCGATATCCCGGCCAATGATGCTGCATACCTGGCAGAGGTGACGGATGAAGGGACAGAAGAGAACACGGAAGATCAAAAAGTGTAATGAGGTCATCCTCCAAAGACCACATGAATTATCCTGATCTCTGCACCATTTTCAAGAATCCTGTCCTCCGGTATAACCTCGCTGTTCATCACAACAAGCACCTCACTCTGGCTGATACCCAACTGCCGGAGCAATCCTTCCACCGAAATTGGACCTGTGCTTATATCCTCTGTTTTTCCTGAAGGAAGTTTGATCTTCATTTGTTATCACTTTTGAATACAATGGTCAGGCCGGTGTATGGATGCAGACCGTTAAAGCCAGGACCCGGATTCGAACCGGGATGGAATCGCTCTGCAGGCGATTGCGTAGCCGCTCCGCCATCCTGGCATATTCACAATTGTGAATATAGGAATGCCATTTATTATAAAGATTGCGTTCTTGTGAAGATGACGACAGCAGATTTATTATCAATGAGGTGCATCCATGACACGCCCGGCAGATTTTCAACACGGACCTGTAGTGTAGCGGATATCACTTAAGCCTCCGGAGCTTAGAACCCGGGTTCGAGTCCCGGCAGGTCCGTAAAAGAAAAGGCATAGAATTCTGCAGAAAATGCCCTCTTCATCCAGATTCATAAAAATATGACGGGAAAATAGAATATAGGAGGTAGTACGAGGCATCCTCCGCCACCACGCTTCTGGACGCCTTACATTTCCTTTCTGTAATGTTCCCCAACACCACAGTCGGTGATTTCTGTTGATAACCCAAGCGCATACTCCCAGCGCCCACAATAAAAGATTAGTCTTTATATTACTTAACATAAACCTGATTAAATTTAATGAGTAACAGTGTTTTTCAAATGCCTTTCAAATTATATGGAGTTTATAACGTAATATTATTTTATTTATTATGACATAATAAGTAGATAATTTTGAATATTATCATTAGCAGGCCTAATTACTCAATAATACTACTGAACTTTCTTTCAGCACAAAAAGGACACAAGGTAACTTATTGGCAGGCAGCTTTCGGAATAGTTTATATTCATACAAAACAAATAGGTAAGAGGGGTTGTAATGAGGTGTTCTTTACTTGATACTATATTCCTTTCAGAGAAAAGAAAGGATTTTTTGCTGTTTTTAAAGGAAGGTGGGAAAACTAAAGAAGAAATAAGAGAGATTTTTGATTTTCCATGGAAATCCATGATTCCCCAGATCAAGAAACTGCTTGAGTGGAATCTTGTGACCTATGAGAACGATATCTATTCCCTTACTCCGACAGGAGAGGCTATTGTCGAGAACATGCAAAACCTTCTGATGAGCCTCAATGTGCATGAGGAGAAGCTGGAGTACTGGTCTGACCACGACCTAAGCCCCATACCCAGGGAACTGCTTTACAGAATAGGGGAACTGGAACAATCAGAGGTTCTTGAGCCAAACATCCCAAGTATATTCGAGCAACAGGAAGAGATACTCAAAAGAATAAACGGCTCCAGCAGAATATCGGCATTCATCTCTGTTTATCATCCCTCCTACTTTTTGCCTTTTTCCAGTTATCTGGAAAAAGGAATCAAAGTAAACGTAATAATGACCGAACAGGTGTATGATGTCCTGAAGGATGACTTGATCAAGGATATTGGGGATATGCCCAGCGAGAATCCTTTGTCTGTGTCTATGAGGAAAGATTATGAAATGGAGATAGAGGCTCTTTTTAAGAACGGCAGCTCGCACATTTTTATATATAGAGAGGACATCAGGCCAGTGAGTATCATAGTTACTGACAGACTACTCTCCCTATCCCTCATGGACAGGAATGGCAGATACACAAATCGAATTATTGTCAGTTCCAGGCCAAGAGCCTTGCAATGGGGAGAGGAACTTTTTCAATACTATATAGACAGGTCGGAGAGTCTGGACAAGCGAAGCCTTGCAAAGAAATATCTGGCAGTATAAGAAGATGACAGTAAGTATGAACAAAGTAGGATGAAGCTGAAAAAAAGGTCCTTTAAAAGTAAACGGGTTTTTGAAGCACCTGCAAGAGGTGCTTCAGTGGTCAGTACACATCATCTGAAAATTCGGTTGGTTGAGGTTGTCAAGACGTGTACACATAGTAGTTATACCTGATGAAATAAAAACAAACCTTTCTCTACATTCTGTTTAGTATAGGAATGAACTAACAGTAAAGGATTTGCAAAAGCAATTGGTATTTCCTCAAGCCTCTTACGTCAATAAAAAACTGCCTTACAAAAAACGCATTCTGTTGTGTTTACCTAAAGGGAATTAAATATATACCCGCCAGGTATTGTTTGTTTGAGGCAAAAGACAGTTGAAAAGGAGGAATGAGTTATAATAAAAGGCATTCTTTTTGATATGGATAACACTCTTTTTGATTTCGTCCATGCCAAGATTCTTGCCTGTACATCCATTGTGGAGCATCTGGGAAAAGGTGATGCTCATGAGCTATTCAACTATTTCCGCCGGGAGATACACGGATTTGAGAACGTGAAGAACATCAGCGATTACCTGACAGACAACGACTGCTTCTCACAGGACATCTTCCTTGACTGCTGCAGGATATATGAGGAAGAGAAGGTCAGGTCAGTTGAGCTGTACCCAGGTGTGGAGAACACTCTTCTGGAACTTAGATCAAAGAGTATCCTGCTTGGCCTCCTTACAGATGCCGAAATGCGCAATGCAAGAGCAAGGCTGGAAAAAGTTGGGCTTTATTCACTCTTTGACTCTCTCTTCACTTACGACATAACCGGCTGGAAGAAGCCTTCCCACAAGACATTTGTACATGCATTGGACTCAATGGGGTTAAAGCCTCATGAGACACTTTTTGTAGGCGATAGTTTAAGACGCGATATCGCGCCCTCCAAGCAGCTTGGGATGATGGCAGCCTATGCAGTTTATGGGGACAGGAACCCCGATAAGGACAGGACACCCATCAAGGAAAAGCCGGACCATATACTCAACAGCTTCAGCGACCTGCTAGAGGTTGTAATGGATGGGAAGGAATGAAGACAGAGTATGATGTCATTGTTGTAGGAGCAGGACCTGTGGGTTCCACTGCAGCCAGGTATGCTGCTCAGCATGGAGCGAAAGTGCTGATGATAGAGGATCACGCATCCATCGGATCACCGGTGGGCTGCACAGGACTTCTGAGCAAACGGGCACTGGAGGAGTGTGGGGTAAGACCTACGGAAAACTTTGTGTTGAACAAGGTTCGCGGTGCTTTTGTGCACTCGATGGACGGCACCTGCCTTACCATAGATGGCAAAGAGACAAAGGCCTATGTGGTTTCAAGAAAGATATTTGACCGCACCCTCGCTTCCATGGCACTCGCAGCCGGGGCTGATATATGGATGAGCACCCGGGCAGTTGGCCTGGAAAATAAGGGAGATACCCAGGTCCTGTCAGTAATAAGGAATGGAGTCAGCCTGCAGCTGGAAACGAAAGTTGTCATTGGTGCCGATGGTGTACGCAGTGGCATCGCAAGGATGGCAGGACTTGGGCAGGTGAGAAAAATCCTTCCGGGCATACAGATAGAAGCTCCATACCGGAGCGCTGACCCGGATTTTGTGGAACTGTTCGTCGGCTCGCAGGCCCCTGGTTTCTTTGGATGGGTTGTCCCTGTGAACGAGGAAATAGCCCGCATTGGATTGGCCATAGATTGCGAAAACTCCGAATGTGCCATGGACTGCCTTGAAAGGCTTCTGAAAAATAACAGTCATGTGGCGTCCCGGTATAGTGGAGGCAAGCTTGACTTTGTGGTTGGGGGCATACCTATAGGTCCCTTGAGCAAAACCTATGCTAAAGGAACACTTATCGTAGGCGATGCAGCCGGGCAGGTCAAACCCACATCCGGAGGCGGTATATACACAGGTGCCGCCTGTGCAAAGATAGCTGGAGAGGTGGCAGCAGCAGCAGCGCTTGAGAACGATACATCAGCGGGCCAGCTTGCGGAATACGACCGGAGATGGAGGGCAAAACTGGGAAGGGAACTTGCCATCGGAATGAAGATCCATGATTTCCTGGGTGGGCTCGAAGATGACGAGATGAATGACCTGCTTGCCTCGATGAATAAGTCTTCGATCCTCGAAATTATTACTGCCTACGGGGACATGGACCATCCATCCATACTGATAAAAAAAATGCTGAACCCTGCCAACTCCAGGCATCTTTTCGGAGTATTCAGGGCTTTTGCGAAGGCTGTGCTCTGACAGCCCTGAAAGTCCTCTTCAGTAAATGCTCACACCTTTTACAGTATCCAGGTTCAGTAGCTCTTCAACAATACTTCCGGGGACCTTTGCATCGGTGATTATTGTCAGGCGGGGTTCCGCTGTAAAAAAGGGATCATCTGAGACCGCTTGCCTGATGCTTATCTTATGGCGCGCGATAACTGTTGAGACATCAGCTATTATTCCGGTATGAGCTGCATCATCAGGTGTTATTATGATGACACCCAGGCCAAGCAGGGGAGCAACTTCGCGCAGAAGAGGAATGGATTTTACATTCTGGAATATATTCCTCAGGAGATCATCACCCAGTATGACCTCGGTGGTTGAATCAACAACGCGCCTGTCAACCCCTGCCTCTTTTGCGAGCTGGGTGTGAGCTATCTCTATTTTGCCGGAAGTAACTTTGCCTTCATTGTTAACCTGGAAGCCGCGCTCGAACATGAGTCTGAGGACCTTCTGTTGCGCAGGGTGTTTTTCGAACTTTTTGAGCAGTAGACTCCACATAATTATCCTGTTACCACCTTAAATTATAAAGATATAAGGTTAGTCCACGTATATAAGAATGTAAACCTGGCAATAGCTTGATGAAAGAAAAGCATTTTAAGGATTGAGTTGTCTATTAGAATAGACTGGTTGTTGAATAACGCTCGTTTACCCGGAGTTAAAACGTCGTTACCCAGACCAAAAACAATCCTGCCGTTTCTAGAGAAAGTCGCTTATTCCGGGAACTAAGAAACTTGCTCTAAGAAGGAGGAACATAATGAAGATATACAGGGACTACGATGACCTTCCAAAGATAAAACTGCCACATGGGCAGGAAGTCTCTATCAGTGACAGTACAATACGCGATGGTGCCCAGATGCCGGGCATAGTTGTTAGAAGCCAACACAAGGTAAAAATATATGAATATCTGCACAGGATTGGCATTGAAAAGCTGGAAACATTCGTCTATAATGAGAGAGACAGGAAAGCCATAAAACTCATGCAGGACCTGGGATATGAATTCCCGGAAATTACAGGGTGGGCCCGTGCAAATCCTGCAGATATAGACATGGTCCTTGAGGTTGACGGTATTGAGGAAACAGGTATCCTCATGTCTGTATCCGACCCACATATCTTTGACAAGATGGGGCTTAAGAGCCGTGAGGCTGCGGAAGATAAATACCTGAATGCTCTTCAGTATGCTGTTGACCACGGTCTCAGGACCAGGGCGCATATTGAGGACATGACACGTGCCGATAACTATAATTTCGTGTTCCCGCTTGTTAAAAAGATAATGGACATCGACCCCGACTGTACCATACGTATATGTGATACCATTGGATTCGGTGTGCCCTTTGAAGGTGTGGATGAGCCTTACGGCCTGCCATCCATTATAAAGCATCTGAAAAATGAGCTGAATGTAAAGAACATTGAAACTCACTGTCATGATGATTTCGGGCTGGCGGTTCCTAATTCCCTTGCAGGATACTGGCACGGAGCCAACTGGTCCAACGTCACTTTCCTTGGCATCGGGGAAAGGGCAGGCAATGCAGAGATGGAAAAGATCCTGCTCTTTTTGATGAGGCGTATCGAAGGCTTTGATAAGTACAATCTGGAGTGCCTTGTGGAATTTGGCAAGTTCATGGAGAAGGAGATAGGCATCCGCGTCCCCAGAAACAAGTCCGTTGTCGGGAACAATGTGTTCGCCCACGAGTCAGGCATCCATACTGCCGGAGTAATAAAGAATCCTTTCACCTATGAGCCCTTCCCGCCTGAGATTGTAGGAGGGAAGAGGACATTCCTTATAGGCGATTCATCGGGCATCGAGGTTCTCAGGTACAAAGTCCAGGAAGCCCTCAATGAACTGATGAATGTGCAGATAGAAGTACAAAAGAACGATAAGCGCCTCCGGGAAATACAGGCGGAGATCCAGAAACTCTATAACGATGATAAAAGGGTTTCCTGTATTTCCGATGAAGAGATCCTTGCGTACGTCAAAAAATACTTCATGTTCAATCCGATGGTAAGCAAGGAGATGCACCGGCAGGATGAAGAGGATAATCCGCAGGAATCACCGGCAGGCAAGTTCAGCAGGGATCCGCATATGCACGGTGTGGATTGAAGATACATCAATAGAATAAGTATCGGTTCTTAAAACCAGGTAATGTCATGGCGAGGCATGAACCTCGCCTGCATCCTTTTTGTAGAAAAGTAAAATGTAAAGCAGGATTACTTCATCTCTGCTTCAACATACCTGACAATGGCGTCAGTCATCTCGCTCATCTTGGCATTACCGCCCAGATCGTAAGTAAGGTACTTGCCTTCTGTGATTACTTTCTCGGTGGCGTTGAAAATTGCCTTTGCCTGCTCCTTCTCGCCCAGATATTCAAGCATCCATGCACCTGCAAGAACAGTGGCAACGGGGTTGACCTTGTCCTGGCCTGCGTACTTTGGCACGGAGCCATGCGCCGGCTCGAACATTGCATAATCATCGCCGATGTTGGCAGAATAGATAAGACCTATGCTTCCCACAAGTGCCGAGCATTCCTCGCTGATAACATCCATGAACAGGTTTGTCGAGAGCAGGACCTTGTTGTTGAACAACTGGGGATTCTTTATGAGCTGCTGGGCAATGTTATCAATGTGATACTCCCAGAGTTCGATACCCTCATTCTCCTTGCCTGCCTTCTCCACCTCTTCAAGGAAGAGACCGCATGTGCGCCTGAGGATGTTGCTCTTGTGGATGGCTACGACAGTATCAAAGTTCCTTCTCTTTGCTTCCTGGAAAGCATACTTTGCAACTTTTGAGCTTGATGTACGAGTTATCTTCCTGATGGCTATGGCCACATCGTCTGTGAGCCTTACCTCCTCACCAATGTAAAGACCTTCTGTGCCTTCCCTGACACATACAAAGTCGACATCACCAAGAGGTCTGGGGGTGTTCAGGAACGTCTTTATGGGCCTTACGTTGGCATAGAGATTGTACTTCTGCCTGATGGAAACTGCTACACTCCTTGGCGCTCCGACCACTCCCGGAGTCGTTGTCGGACCTTTGTAGCATGCATCAGCCTCATTTAGTGTATCCCACGTTCCATCCGGAATAAGAGAGTTACCGCCGTGCTTTTCCCACCATGTGGCACCAGCATCACACCTAATGAATTCGACACCTGTATTTGCAGCCTCCGCTACTTTCAGCATCGCATCGACCAGTTCGGGACCTACTCCGTCTCCGTTAATTACCGCTGCTTTCTTGGCCATATAAATTTCACCGACCACCTTAATGCACATCTGATTCTTAAGCCTTGGGGATATTTTATCGATATTTTCACATGCACCTCAAAAACAATTGAAACTGCCCTGCGGGCAACAGAGTTATTTTCAATAAAAGCTATTTTTAACTGATGAAGATATCAGCCCCGTTCCCGATAACAGACGAACACATGCATATTGATCCCAGAGCCAGGGGACTCAAAGCAGTTAAGGAGTTCCAGGATGCAGGCGGCACACATATCTTCCTTGTTATGAAGCCAAGCTGGACCCTGGGAATAAAAGTCACAAAACCTGAAGACCAGATAGCTGTTTTTGAAGAGACCATCGATATCTCCAGGCAGATAAACCAGACAGGTGTCACGTCTTTCCCTGTGCTTGGAGTACACCCTGCAGAAATAAGCAAACTTCTCGAATACATGGACCTTGAAAGAGCAAAAGAGACCATGAAAGGCGGACTTGACATTGCGGCTGGCTATGTGGAAAAAGGGCTCGCCGTGGGCCTTAAGAGCGGAAGGCCTCATTATCCTGTTCCGGAGGACGTCTGGAACGCATCAAATGAAGTAATGGAACACGCATTCTCCCTTGCAGCCGATCTGGATTGCGCTGTCCAGCTACACACGGAGAGCGTGGAGGAGCCGGAACTTGTTGATATAACGGAGCGAGCCACAAAGACAGGAATAAAACTGCACAGGGTTGTCAAACACTACGCTCCGCCTCTGGTCAGCGTGTGTGAGAAACTCGGGATATTTCCCGGGGTGCTTGCAGGGAAGGGAGCCATTGAAGAAGCCTTGCAGCAGGGAACAAGGTTCATGATGGAAACAGACTACATCGACGACCCGGATAGGCCGGGAGCTGTGCTGGGGCCAAAAACCATCCCGAAAAGGACACTCAAACTTGCAGAGCAGTATGGTGAGGATATGTTCTGGAAGATCCACAAGGAGAACCCTGAAAAGGTCTATAGTGTGGACATAGAGATCTGAAAAATAACAAGATCAAATGTCCGCTCTTACAAGCAGGACGTATATATCCATTACATTAGTTCCTGTAGGACCTGTGATAAAAAGTTCCTCGGTTTCCTTGAAGAACTGGTACGAATTATTATGTTGTAGCATAATCCTCGCTTCCATGTGCACATCCCGTCCTTTATCAACAGTATCCCCATCTGCAAAAGCGCCCGCTGCGTCTGTTGGACCGTCATTCCCATCTGTCGCTGCGGCCAGGAGCAGCATGTTTTCCAGGCCCTCGACCTCCAGAGCAAAAGAAAGGGCCAGCTCCTGGCATCTTCCACCTTTACCCCTGCCCTTGATAGTGACAGTAGGTTCCCCGCCTGCAAGGATACACACCGGCAAAGGTAACGGTATTGCCTTTGAACTTTCCTCCTTTGCGATGGATGCGATCACCTTTGCAACCTCCTTTGCCTCACCCGCGAGTGAGGATGTCAGCAACAGAGTGTTGTAGCCAAGTTCATTTGCTTTTTTTGTGGCTTCCTGAAGTGCAAGGAAGTTATTGCCTACCAGATAGTTATAGCATTTCTCAAATATGGGCCCGTCCAGCTTGGGAGTGTCTTCTATAACACCTTCAAGACCGTCTTCCAGCAAACCCTGGACCGCCGGGGAAAGCTGCAGGCCATATCTGAGCACTATTTCCTGAAAATCATCAAATGTTGACGTGTCGGCCACAGTCGGGCCTGAGGCTATGACATCCAGGGGGTCGCCTACAACATCCGAAAGAATGAGGCTCACGGATTCGGAAGGGTATGCAATCTTTGCAAGCCCTCCGCCCTTTACAGCAGAAAGATGTTTTCGTACAGTGTTTACTTCATCGATGGTGGCTCCGACGCGAAGGAGCTTATCGGTGAGATTGACGATATCTGCAAGGGCAATGCCTTTGCGAGGAAGGGTCATAAGCGCCGAGCCGCCGCCTGAGATCAAAAAGAATATAAGGTCTTTCGGACCGGTCTTCTCAAGGAAATCGCGTATTTTCTTCGCCGCGAGAACTCCGTTGTCGTCAGGTATAGGATGGCCTGCTTCCATCACTTTTATCTTTTTAAGGGAACCTGCAAAACCATACTTGGTTATAGCGTAGCCTTCGGTGATTTCTTCACCCAGTATATCCTCAAGCGCAGCAGACATGGAGGTAGAAGCTTTCCCAAAAGCAACTACGTAAATATGATCATATAATGCGATGTCATAGGATCGGCTTCCGATGTGTAAAATGTCACCTTTCCTCTGCACGGATCGCTGAACACATGCGTATGGATTCACAGCAGCGATAGCCTGTGATACAATTCCCATGGCATCAGATCTTAAATTGCTTTGCATTAACGAATCCTCTTGAAATAATAGTACGATAAACCTTTAAGCTCTGCCATATTTACCTGTCATCTGTCCCTGTGCGAGGATATGACCCTGCATTAGCTCCTTGACCTGCTCTATCCCTGACACGCCTGGCAGATCAAGTTCCTTATCAAGTGCAAATACTTTAAAATGATATCGGTGTGTCCCTGCAGATGGACACGGGCCTCCGTATATAGCCTGTCCGAAACTATTCTTTCCTGTTGTTCCGGGAATGCTGTTCTCATCTATCTGCGATCCCGGTGGTATGTTCCATACCAACCAGTGAGTGAAATTGCCTGAAGGAGAATCGGGGTCATCCACCAGTAAAACCAGGCTTTTCGTTCCCTCGGGTATATTTTCAATTTCAAGAGAAGGATTGACATTCTCACCGTCACATGTATAGCGTACAGGTATCAGCCCACCGTTCTCAAAAGCACTGCTTGAGATCATCATACTGTCTGCCCCCGGGCTTTATACAGCTCATTATCCGAACCGGCAGTATCAGCCTGTGGTCCGGTATCATTATTCCCTATGCATCCGGTCACCATTATGAAAAACAATGGTATCAACAGGAATACCAGAAGCGTTTTTGAAAGCTTATCCACACCCTACCACCTGTGCCCAGTTTACTACGAGCTGCTTATTTGTCCCCATTTATAAATGAACAACTGTCTATTTATGGTTTTGGTAATTAAAAGAGATAATGGCTTTCCTGACACCTTTCTGTGGTTAAGGATAAATAAAAGTCCTTATCCTTCTTCAGGTATGATCACCCATGCAATAAGGTAGACCAGCAGGCCTGAACCAAAACTCATTAAAGTTGCAGCGGCCACAATCAACCTTATGGCTACAGGGTCAACACCGAGGTATTCCCCAACACCACTACACACGCCTGCGATCATCCTGTCATGTTTAAGCCTTCTTAACTGTTTAACCATAGAATCACAATCCTGTGTAATTCATCCTTTTACTTAAACTTTTACTTAATACATATTTTGCAGGATTATTTGCCTCGCTGCCTGATCATAGCTGGCACAACTTGCAGTTGGAGTTCTCACATTCATCATTCTCGAATTTCCACTTCAGACCCCATTTCTTGATGTTCTGGATGATATTAAGGAACTCCTCGCCGCTTTCTGTTAGGGAATACTCGCACTTGATGGGAACTGATGAGTTATCTACCACCTTTCTGACAAAGCCCTGTTCCTCAAGTTCTTTCAGCCTTAAAGATAGTGTTTTGGGAGTAACATCCTGAAGCCGGGTTTTGAGCTCATTGAAGCGTTTCTGCTTTTGCTCACCCTTGTACAGTTCAAGAAGAATACAAAGAGACCATTTTTTCCCGATTATATCAACTGTTTTGTATATGGTACAGTCTTTCATAGTATCCAATTAGAAACTACCGGATATATATGTCCCTGCATGATATACCTGTATGTTCCAGAAGTTATTTTGGATGAAGGAGTGAATTAATATGTCAAAAGACCTACTTGAAAAGGGAGCTATCCTGCAAAGAGATAAGGAAACGTATGCTATTGCACCACACACACCTGGTGGAATTGTTTCAGCTCAACAACTTCGTAAGATTGCAGATGTTGCGGAGAAGTATAACGCTGCAACATTGAAGGTAACTTCATCCCAGAGAATTGCGATTGTAGGATTGAAGGAGGAGGATCTCGATAATGCCTGGAAGGAACTTGGAATTAAACCAGGCGCTGCCATAGGTATTTGTGTTAGGAGTATCAAGATCTGCCCGGGTACGACATTCTGTAAGCGCGGACAACAGGACGCTGTCGGCCTCGGACTGAAACTTGATGAATTATATCACGGAATGCCACTTCCATCCAAATTCAAGATGGCTGTTTCCGGATGTGCGAACTCATGCTCGGAACCTGCCATAAAGGATATCGGAGTCATGGGTACCCCTAAGGGATACACTGTCATGGTTGGAGGAAATGCAGCTATCAAACCAAGACTTGCTGATGTCATTGCAGATGAATTGTCAGAGGATGAAGTACTCAAGCTTGTTGACAAGATCATCAGCTTCTGCAAGACCAACGGTTCAAAGCACCGCCTAGGCAGAGTTATCGATGAGATGGGCATTGATAGCTTCAAGAAAGAGATCGGCTTATAAGCCATAAGCATTTTCCGGGGAAATTTCCCTGCTTTTATTTAATGTATCAAACTTCTTAAAAGCGGAGCTGATGTTATCGGAGATATTGAACCTGCAACAAAAATAGCAGTAATAAGATGTGATATAGTATCAGAGACATGTCCGGGCGTGGGTTGCCTCAAAGCTTTCAACAGGCGCACGGTGCATTTCAGCAATTACGGCCAGAATACTGAGATGATGGCATTCTTTACGTGCGGCGGATGTTCCGGGCGTAGGGTTCACAGACTGGTAAAATCCCTCCTGAAACATGGAGTGGATGTCATCCATCTAAGTTCCTGCATGCAGATGGATAATTACCCTGAGTGTCCTCATATCGAAGAGATAAAAAGGACTATTACCAATGCAAATATAAAACTGGTTGTGGGAACACATCATTGAGATATCCGGGGGAGTTTAACATAGTTAAAAGATCAATAGTCAAGATCGACGAAGAGAAATGCACAGGATGCGGAAAATGCATATCACCATGCGCCGAGGGAGCAATAGAGCTTATCAATGGCAAGGCAAAGGTGGTTTCTGATGATCTCTGCGATGGAATGGGCTTTTGCATAGGATTATGCCCTGTTGGCGCAATTACCATAGAGCAGAGGCACACTCTTGAGTTCAACCCTGAAAAAGCCCATGCGCAACCTAAGAAAACCGATACATCCATCCAGTGCTTCAGTTGCGGCTGTGGCGAGGACAAAGCGTATCTTATGCCTGCCAGGCACAACATGGAAAGCATATGGGTATGCACACGATGCCTTCCAAAGCTTATCCATGGATAAATTAATATGCCGGTCAAAATAGAATTAACAGCTAGTGCAGACTACCTGCTGGACTATACTTTCAATTTTCACTGGCACAACAAGTCATTAGATCCTGATAGTTTAATCCCTTTCCAGAAAGGCACCAAACTGAGCTATCGGGACCTTGTGATGGCACTGAAAAACGGAAAGGACGTAAGGATAACAGGAAATGTCGGCAGGAACTTCGCCTACAGTGCAGGAGTTGACGTGCAGCACCTGGGGGGGAGCGGCAATTTGGAAAGTGCAGGCAGGATATTTGTGGACGGGGATGTCGGACCTGAAGCTGCCATGGGAATGGTTGCAGGCACACTCTATGTAAGGGGCAGGATCGGCGAGCCAGTGGGGAATATCATCGAAGTCAGGTCAGATATCGAAAACTATCGCAAGTTCCGCTCCATAACCGATATCATCTGCAACGGACCTGGAAACGACGTCCTTGCGTCAAACAGCTATAACCCAGATGAAAGGACACTTTTACTCAACGACGGCATCCTCAGGGGAACGATAGGAGCACGCTGCACCAAGCCCCTGACCATCCGCGTAGAAGGTGATGCGTACAATGGCACAGGTGTGCTCATGCATGAAGGCATGGTCGTTGTCAACGGTAATGCCGGCATGAATACCGGATCTCACCTTAATGGAGGAACTGTAGCCGTCCTTGGAAGCGTAGGTGAGTTTGCAGGCGCCTATATGAAATGCGGCGTTCTTGCCTTTAAGAATGCTAAGGGCTACATCGGCGCAGGGATGACAGGTGGCACCATCTATTCCAGAAGCAGGGTAAAGACAAACCCACCCGTCGGGAAGGTAAGGATGGGTAAAGAAGACGCTGCCCTGATGCATAAAATAATGGCAGCCGGCAGGATAGACGCTGCCCTGTACAATAAATATGAGCATGAGCCTGAAAAGGAAAAATATATAGAAGTGCGTATGCGCGACGGGTCCATAGTCCTGAGAAAGGCCGATTAATGCATACCTGCACCATGATCGCATTTTTTGAGGGCGACCCAGAACACGGAACCTTTGCCTTCCGGATTGTCATTCACGCCAACAAACCCGTTATGCAGATCGATTATCCTCTTGACGATAGCAAGTCCAAGACCTGAACCTTTTATACCCTTCCTGTCGGCCCGTGTAAAACGCTCGAATATGCGTGATTTGTTCTCATCGATCACGCCATCGCCATTATCGATGACATGGACCTTCCAGTAAGCTCCCGCATCGATGATCTCTACCTTTATCCTGCTTCCCTCAGGACTATATTTGATAGCATTAGACATAAGGTTAGAGAATACCTCTTCTATGATCTCATTGACCCTGGAGGGATATTTACCAGGAGTTGCAAGCTCCAGTGTGATGTTCTTCTCCATGAGGCCGTGATCAAAGCTCTCAGCCACATTCCTCATTACAGCTCCTAAATCCTTCTTACTCAGTTCCAGTTCATTAGAGGATTCAAGTTTTGCAAGCTTTGCGGCTGAGTCGATCATGGATATCAGCTTGTCGGTTTGCCGGTCGATTGTTTTAATGATCTTTATTTTCTCTTCGTCCTCTTCTTTAAAGAATAACACATCGTTGAAACCTTTGATAGTTCCGGCCGGGTTCAGGAGGTCATGCCGCATTATATCCGTAAAGAGGTCCTTGAGTTTGTTAGACCTTTCAAGCTCTGCCTTTTTTATCTTCTCTGTTGTCAGGCGGTCGTACGTGACTATCAGCACCAGCAGCATGAAGAAGAGAATCATCCAGTACCAGTGCTGTGCTATAGCCTCATTCAGGGAAACCCTGCCGTAGTTCTCATAAGGACCCAGGCGCAATTCCCTCATGAGATCATGCACTGGCGCATAATCAAGAGGGATAGTCCAGCCTGCATAATTACCTGACTGTGCCGCAATATTATCAGAGGGCATGCTGAGCAATGCAATTGTTACCTCTTCTGAAAGATCAAGGGAGGTAGAACTCACCTTTGAGAATGCCCATTCGGGATAGAGATCCGTGCTGAGCAGGAAAGGAAAACCTTCCACATATTTCTGATTGATCACCTTGAATTCCGAAAGGTTAATCTTCCCTTCCGCTTCAAGCTGCTCCAGCACATCAGTTCTGATAACACCTGCATCGACACTCCCGCTCCTCACTGCATAGACTACGGCATCGTGTGTTCTTCCAAAAGATATGTGACTGAAGTCTTTCCTATAATCGATACCACTCTGTTCCATGGTTCGCACAGCTATCCAGAACCCTCCGAATGAATGCTCATCCACTGCCATCAACGACTTGCCCTTAAGGTCAGTGAGCTCATTGACGTTAGTGTTATCAGACCTGGTAATGATAACCCCCCCATACTCTGTATAGGCGTTACCATCCCAACGGTTCTTCAAAGTAGCTATCCTGTTAATTCCGTAGGTGGATTCCAGTTCCACATACAGGAAGGGGTCTGTCAGGACAAAATCGACTTCCTCGTTGCTTACTGCATCAAATATCTCGTCATAATCCAAAGGCATTATCTCAAAATTACATTCCGGGACCTCATCGGAGAGGTATTCTGCCGTTTTGGCCAGCGTGTTCAGGGAATGGTCCGGACCTCTGTGGGAAAGTATCCCTATCACATAAACGTTTTCTTCACACGATGCAATTGGCAGGAAAAGAAGGCCAAAGAGCATCAGAAGCAAAGAAAACCGGGCGACTATTGGATGTAGCTTCATTACAGTATGCAACTCTTGTGATGGAAAGAGACATGAGATTCTTACGCGTTGATATCAACTAGTAAAATAGCTATATCCATATATAAATATAATTGTGTATATAAGTCGAGTATGATAAAAAGAGGAAAGTGGGAGTCCATTCGATATTATGCGTCCGGTATTTGTTGTTATTCCACATGAATGAACTTCAGCATGTTAGTACCGCCCGGCCGGCCTCGCCCGGAAGGCTGTCCCTGTGTCAGAATGAACATATCACCTGCACCTGTTGCTCCGGATTTCTTCAGATAGTCGATGACCGTGATCTCCCAGTCGTCCCTGAGTTCACTGACAAATGTAGGATGAACAGCGTATTGAAGTGCCAGTTGCTCACATGTCTGAGAGTTACGGCTGAATGCAAGTATCCATTTGTCTGGCCTGAAACGGGAAACATTCCTTGCAGTCTTCCCTGAAACCGTGGGAGTCACCACATATCGGACCGGAAGGACCTGCAGCGCATCATTGACCTGCATGGATATCATGTCATCTACACCCGGATTCATACGGTTCAGAGCCTTTTTCATAAGAGTCAGACCTTCTTTTGTATTGCTTCTCCATGCCTCAGTTGATCTTGCTATCTTTACCATTATCCTGACAGTCTCTACCGGGTACTTGCCTACAGCAGTCTCTGCAGATAGCATAATAGCATCAGTGCCGTCAATGATGGCATTTGCAACATCCGTTGCTTCCGCTCTTGTAGGGCGTATGTTCTCTATCATGGACTCAAGCATCTGGGTCGCCGTGATCACTGGCTTGCTGAGCAGGTTGGCCTTATGTATGATATCCTTCTGGACGATAGGCACATCCTGTATGGGAATCTCCACACCCAGATCCCCGCGCGCTATCATGATACCGTCGCTTTCCCTTATGATGCTGTCAATATTCCTGACAGCCTTTTCACGTTCGATCTTGGAAACAATGAATATGTCATTCCCCCTCCTTGTTGCGTGCTCACGTAGTTTCCTGATGTCTTCCCCTGATTCGATAAAAGACACACCGAAGATGTGCAGGCCCTCATCAAGTGCAAAATCAACTATTTCCAGGTCCCTCTTTGTGACAGGATCAATGAATATACGAGCGCCCGGGAGGTTCAGGCCCTTGTTGGATGACAGGGGGCCACCCACTACCACATCGCAATAGACAT
This sequence comes from Methanolobus psychrophilus R15, assembly GCA_000306725.1. Lineage (GTDB taxonomy): Archaea > Halobacteriota > Methanosarcinia > Methanosarcinales > Methanosarcinaceae > Methanolobus > Methanolobus psychrophilus. Next base: position 1,045,042 of record CP003083.1, read on the forward strand.
CCTCACCCTCTGTGCCCGTGCACTGCAATTGTATGAAGCCGTCATTGAGATAGACTGGTTTGCCAGCCTGCACACTGTGCGATAACCGGTCGTAGTTAACCGGGATAAGCGATTCATTCCCTATGACATCCCGTGATGTGAGGATAACTTTCTCCCCCTTTTTGAGGAATACAGGCTCCTTCTCAAAAGTACCTACCCTTATCTTGGGCCCCGGCAGGTCTGCCATTATTGCCACAACCCTGTTCAACTCTGCGGATATCTTGCGTATCCGCCTGATCACTTCTCGCTGCTCCTCCATGTCCCCATGGGAGAAATTCAGCCGCGCCACGTTCATGCCTTCAATTATCAATTCCTTCAAAACCTCTTCTGAGAAAGAGACAGGGCCTATAGTACAGACGATCTTGGTTTTGTTATCCGGCAAATGCATAGTTTCATTCATCCTCTTTCACACCCTTGATATTACGCAATATGGAACTGATTGAATTAAGGCTTATTCTGCAGTATTCAAGCGCATTTATATAGGCAGGATTTAAATTAAACTTCATTGAAAATAATTACAGAGATTGCATAATGACAAATAATGGGAGATAAACATGGCAAATACGACCTATGAGTTAAAGGATGAACAAAAACAAGAGCTTTCATCCATGTTCGGGAAAGGGGTTAATTTCAGCAAAAAAGAAAGGCATTTTTACACTCATGATGTAGGTGCACTGCCAGCCCTTGTGAAAAAGATGCTTGGCAATACAAAACCTGCTGCAATTGTTAAAATATTGAACGAGGAGGATGCTGTCGGGCTTGTGAACTTCGCACGCCAGCACAGCATTCCCCTTGTGCCAAGAGCAGGCGCTTCTTCCGGTTATGGAGGCGTCATTCCCACGAAGGGAGGGATAATAGCCGATGTGACCCCAATGAAGAAAATAATCAGCATCGATAAAGGAAACCTCAGAGTCACTGTGGGAGCGGGAATCATCTGGTATGACCTTGAAACAAAACTGAATGAAGAAGGCCTGTCAGTACAGGCCGTTCCGTCAAGTGCATTATCCGCAACTGTCGGTGGCTGGCTTGCCCAGAATGGTGTAGGTTATGGGAGTTATGAATACGGCTGGTCGCAGGACACCATGGAGTCTGCACGTGTGGTACTGCCAGACGGTGAGGTAAGGGACTTCTCAGGTGACGAGCTTGGGAAGATCGTTGGTACAATGGGGACTGTCGGGATAATTACACAGGTAACCCTGCGGGTCAGAGAGCATGAGAAGAACGCTGCCATTTCTGCACAATTCCAGGATGCTCAGAGCATGCAGGCAGCCATCGGAAAAGTTGGCCAGAAAAAGATCCCGATATGGGCCATCTCTTTCCTGAACCCGCAATGGGCAAATATGAAAAACCAGGCTCCGCCTAAAACTCACTATGGAGAGCCGGTGGACGATCACAGGCCACAGCTGCCTGAGTCGTACATATGCAATTTCGTGTACCCTGCATCACGAGATGTCAGTGGACTTCAGGATATCGTCAGAGAGACAGGCGGGGAAGTACTGCCGCAAGAGATAGCAGAGCATGAGATACAGGAATGGTTCAGGTCAATGAAGGTCAAGAGACTTGGCCCGTCCTTTATCCCTGCAGAAGTAGTCGTGCCTGTGAACAAGATCGGATCCGTATTCGATGATATCGGCAGGAAGATAGGTCTCCCGGTATTGGTGGAAGGTATGGTCGTGAAAGGTGATGAAGCTGTCATGCTTTGCTTCATGCCCCATTCGGAAAGATCTTTCAGGTACAACCTTGCATTCCCACTGGCCCTGAGCATAGTGAAGATAGCAGAAGACAACGGAGGAAGGATCTATTCCTCGGGACTCTACTTCTCGAAACAGGCAGGGAAGGTCTTCGGTGAAAGGCTGGCAAAGATACGGGAGCTCAAGAAGAGCACAGACCCTGATGACATCATGAATCCTGAGACACTGACAGGCAAGCCGCTGATGCAGACAGGGCTCTCTTTTGCAAAAGCCTTTGAACCAATGGCACGCGCAATGGGTAATGTGTCAGGGGTCAGCCAGCAGGAGTTCAGGGAAGAGAAAGGTATACCTGGCGATATCATCTCACATGCTTTCACCTGCGCACAGTGTGGCTACTGTGTTAATGAGTGTGACCAGTACTACGGAAGGGGATGGGAATCCCAGTCACCAAGAGGAAAATGGTTCTTCCTTAAGGAGTACTTTGCAGGGAGGATGGAACTTGACCAGGAACAGGCTGATACTTTCCTTGCATGTACCACGTGTGAGATGTGCGACCATTACTGCCAGCTGGACCTGCCCATCGAGCGCTCCTGGATGACTCTCAGGGAAAAACTTGTCCAGAAGAAGAAGATGATGACCATCCCGCCCTTTGAGATCATGGCACAGAGCCTTGAAAATGAGAGGAATATCTGGGCCAGTTACAGGAAGGACAGGGATAAGTGGCTGCCTGATGATATCAGGGCCAAGATAAAGGACAAGGCCGAAGTAGCCTATTTTGCAGGATGCACTGCATCATTTGTCGAAAAGGATGTGGCTGTAGGAACCGTGCGCCTTCTTGACGAGGCAGGAGTGGAATTCACATATCTCGGGGACAAGGAATCATGCTGTGGAATACCGATGCTTGTCGCAGGGAAGTGGGACCTCTTTGAGAAGATCATGAGAATGAATACCGCCAATATGCAGAAGAAGGGAGTGAAGACGGTTGTAACGTCCTGTCCTGCCTGCCTGCTTATGTGGAGGACCATCTACCCGCAGTGGGCGGAGAAACTGGGCATTGATTACGGCATCGAGGCAAAGCATTACTCTGAAGTGCTCATCGATAAGCTCGATGTGCTCAAGCCAAAGTTCACAAAGCCCCTGAACAAGGTAGTCGCCTGGCACGACTCATGCCACATCGGCAGGGCCGGAGCCGGCATATACGATGCTCCCAGAGAACTGCTCAAGGCCATACCGGGTGTGGAGTTCAGGGAAATGGAGCACAACAGGGAGAGAGCACTGTGCTGCGGCTCTGTTGTGACGCTCATTGATGAGCCGGAGGTGGCAAGCAAGATAGGTAATGTCCGTCTCCAGGAAGCAAAAGACCAGAAAGCGGACATCATGGCCGCACTCTGCCCCTGCTGCCTTGTACAGTTCAGGGTCGCAGCAAGGGACAACAATGTGAACATGGAGATACAGGACCTTGGAGCACTTGCAGCCCGCAGCCTTGGATACGATATCCCCGATACAACCAATGTGGCACTTGAGGCATGGGTCACATTCGAGAAGATGATCGAGCTGATGGAGCCGGAGAACATGACAGAGATGATGGTGGAGCTCTTGCCTGACATGATCGGTGCAATGCCTTTATACATGAGGGCCATGATGAAGACCGTAAAGTACGTGCCGGGAATGGATGCGCTGATGAAGCCCATGATGCCAAGAATGATGCCCCTGCTCATGCCATCCCTGATGCCCAAGGTGATGCCAAAGATGCTTGTAGCGGTTGAAAAGAGAGTACCTATGCCAGCTCATATGAAGGAGCAGATGCCGGACCTCATGCCTGCGGCAATGGGGAACCTGATGCCCAACATGCTTCCTCAGATAGCACCGCTGCTGACACCGAAAATGATAGAGTATATCAAGGCAAACTGAAAACAAACTCAGAAGGAAGAGAAACATGAAAATGAAGGCAGGAGAGGTGATAATTCACCTCAGCCTCCTATTCATTTTACGTTCTTTGGAATCGGCTTATCCGGCGTGACACCATAATATTGTGTCCTTGCCTTGCCCCATATGCATCCTTTCTTCCCTACTATCTTCAGCTCAAGGTTCTGCAAAGTCTTGCACAGGCTGTTCCCGGCGCGTGCTCCTTTGCAGATGAAACAATAGTTCTCACAGAATACCGGAGCTTTTTTCTGATCTGCCATGTGATATCTTCCTGAGTGACGAGATAGTTTACTTCTTTACTTCTGCTTGGCCTGAATGTCCCTGGCAAATTCGCGTGCCTTCTGGAGACGGCTTTCGTCAGGCTGTCCCTTGGTGGACGGACCCATCTCACCGAATGCTTTCATCTGGGGGTCTTCTGCTTTTAGCAGCATATCGATAACAGGCTGGGCAAGCTCACCCTGACAGTCGAATGTTCCAAGGAGATTTGCATCTGCTGCTGTTTGCCTGGATGAGCCTGTCCAGGACTGGATGGCTTCAAAACCTTCCGGGACAGCGTGGGTCATGAATATTGCAATGTTCTTGCCCTTTGTATTATCCGTAAGGAAACTGCGCACTTTTGGAGGAATGTCGAACTGCAGTACAGGGAAACCTATGAAAGTAAGATCATAACCTTCAAGGCTCTTAACCTCGGATAACGCTTTAATTTCTTTTTCTCCTGCAAGCTCCCCATAGATCGCTTCGGCTACTTTCTTTGTATTTCCGCTCTGTGACATGTATGTTACGAGTGTTTTCATATTGATTCCTTCTTTTAGTTGGTATTCTATGTTTGGCTTCTACATATTAATATAGATGAGCGTTACAAAAATACACCGGATTTGAGAAAGTACAAAATAGTGACCCATCTGCCAAAGAATGATAATGTGTGAAACAGCAATATCTTTTGCAGGACAAAGATATTATGCTTTTGTGACTTCATAGGATATCTACCAAGAGAATTTGAAATATCCGACAGACAGATACAGGATGAGCCAATATCAGTGCTTGAGAAAATCACCCGGAGGAAGAAAATGGGTTTATTCAACAGAATGGGAATCGTAGTTAAGTCTAAAATGAACAAGCTGGTCAACAAGATGGAAGACCCGAGAGAAACGCTTGATTATTCTTACGAGAAGCAACTTGAGATGCTGCAGAATGTTAAACGGGGAGTTGCTGAGGTAACGACCTCAAAGAAGAGGCTCCAGTTGCAGCGCTCAAAGCTCCAGCAAAGCATGGAGAAACTTGACGCACAGGCAAAGGAAGCCATCAATGCCGACAGGGAAGACCTGGCAAGATTGGCACTTGAGAGAAAGAGCTCATTGGGCACCCAGATCCAGGGCCTCGATACACAGATAGAGGAACTGGAAAAGGAGCAGGAGAAACTTGTCGCAGCCGAGAAACGCCTTTCTACCAAGGTTGAGGTATTCAGGACCAGGAAAGAGACAATCAAGGCACAGTACTCTGCTGCCGAGGCCCAGGTCAAGATAAGTGAGTCCGTTTCAGGGATAAGCGAGGAAATGGCTGATATCGGCCTTGCGATAGACCGTGCGGAGAACAAGACAGAAGATATGAAGGCTCGCGCTTCAGCACTTGATGAACTCATCGAGACCGGCACACTGGAAGATTTCACAAGCAGCGGTGATGACATAGACCGGGAGCTTGCAAAGATCAATTCACAATCAGGTGTTGACAGCGAGCTTGCAAGACTGAAGAGGGAGGCGGGGAAATGATAATACGGATATCCGAAGAAGGACAATACCAGGTTCCAAGCAGTCTCTTTGATGAATTAAACGTCATTGACAACAGAATAGTGGAACTTGTGGCCAGTGGAAATGAAAAAGAGTACAAGGCCCAACTCTTAAATCTGTTAAACTGCATTCGCTCAAATGGAAAGAAGCTTGATGACGCCGACATCAGGGAATCAGACGTTATCGTCCCGCCGGACGACCTGACCCTGAAAGAGGCAAGGGAGATCTTTACAGGCGACGGCTTGCTTGAAGGCTGAACTGCTCAGAATGGCATTCCCCAGAGAGGATGCCATTTTTCCAGATTTTTCTCAACGGGCAATTCTTTCTCTATGAGAGATTTGAGCCTCATTTCCATGGAGTTGTCCCTTTTGTTCTTTTCCCGGGGTACAAAGGGATAGTAGCTTCCCTGCTTGAAGTTGTATATCCAGTAGACAGGGCCGTTGCTCTCGAACCTGTACACGGCGCACAGCAACTGTTCACCGAAGTCGCCCTCTATGAGTGTCTGAGAGACCATGTGTATAGTCGTTACAAGGTCTTCAAAATCAGGGTCTTTGAGAATCACCCAGAGAAAATTATACTCATCCTTCTCAAGCCTGTAGTCAGTGCCTGTTTCAGCCGCACTGTGCTTAAGCAGGCCTTCTATCTCTTCCCTGACCGCCTGGTAACTTGACATATCCATGGACTTGAAACAGATACCTGCGGAGCTTGAAGGCGCCAGGTTCAGGTTCAGCTCCATGGTCACTACGGCAGTAGATATCGCAAAGAGACGGTCGGTATTTGCTTTAGGCAGTTTGCTCTTTCCAAGCACGGAATCAAGCATATCGCGCAGTCCCATCAGGACTCCATCTCCCTCTGTATCTTTTCAAGTGCAGCTATGCGCTTCTCCATTGAAGGGTGAGTGGAGAAGAGGTTCATGATGGAACCCGAGACCGCCGGGATGATAAAGAATGCATTCATTCCTTCGACCTTTCTCAGGTCGTCCGTGGGTATCCGTGGCATTACATCGCTTATCTTCATTAATGCAGATGTAAGATTGGCAGGATTTCCGGTGATCATTGCCGCACCTCTGTCAGCAGCGAATTCACGATAGCGGGAAAGAGCACGGATGAGCAGGAAACTGACCAGCCATACGCCGATAGAGACGAGCCAGATCACAATTATGTTGCCTCCGCTTTTCCTGTTGTTCCCGAAGCCTCCAAAATACATGCTGTATCTCACAAAGTAGAAGGCGACAGTAGAGAGGAAACTGGCTATGGTCAGTATGGTCATATCCCGGTTCTTGACATGGCTCAGCTCATGAGCCAGCACGGCCTCAAGCTCTCCCTGGTTGAGCCTGTCCATCAATCCGGTAGTGACTGCAACTACAGCACTGCTCGGACTCTTTCCGGTAGCAAAGGCATTTGGCACAGGAGTCCTTACAATAGCTATCCGGGGTTTTGGCAGGTCGGCCATAGCACAAAGCCGTGTCACGGTCTGATGAAGTTTGGGTTCCTCCTCTTCTGAGACCACTGTGGCTTTCATGGACCACAGGACCAGCCGGTCAGAATAATAGTATTGCAGCCCCATGAACAGACCTATAAAAAGCAGCATGACTCCCATCGAAGTCCCCATAGAAGCAAGGAATGCCAGGAAGAGCAGATACACTGCAGCCAGCAGGAACATCGTCAGGACCATCCTTCCTTCCAGTCCAAGATCCCTTTTCCATTTTACCATAATTGACGCCTCGGTCTTATCTTTTGTATCATATATTATTCTGGTTTAATAGGGTTTTACATGATATAACCTTCTATCAGGAAAAATTTTGTTTAACCATTAACATATTTAATTTCTTTCAATTGGAGGTGTCTTGCCAGACAACAGAGAACATAAGTCGGTGAAATTAATTTCAAATAATAGTTACCGCAAACTTTACTTACTAACCACCTTATGAAAATATAGACATGTCCTTAAGTAATATAGTAATAAAAGGTGCAAAGGAACATAACCTTAAGAACCTTGACCTGACATTGCCCCGGGATAAACTTATTGTGATAACAGGGCTCAGCGGTTCCGGGAAATCGTCCCTTGCTTTTGATACCATCTACGCCGAAGGGCAGAGAAGGTATGTGGAGTCGCTCTCAGCGTATGCCAGGCAGTTTTTGGGGCTTATGGAAAAACCTGATGTCGAGTACATAGAAGGGTTGTCCCCGGCCATATCCATCGAGCAGAAGACCACAAGCAAAAACCCCAGGTCAACTGTGGGCACGGTGACCGAGATATACGATTATCTTAGACTTCTCTATGCTAGAATAGGTATCAGGCACTGTCCACAATGCGGAAGGATCATTGAGACCCAGAGCGTGGACCAGATAGTGGACAGTATAATGAAACTCCCGGAGGATTCAAAGATACATGTGCTTGCTCCGGTTGTAAGGGAAAGGAAAGGCGAGTACAGGAAACTGCTCGCGGACCTGCTTGCCGACGGCTTCACAAGGGCACGTATAGATGGCGAGATCCACTCGCTGGAAGATGTGGACAGTATCGATCTTGAACGCTATGTCAAGCACAATATCGAAGTACTTGTGGACAGGCTTGTAATAAAGAAAGGCATCGAGGAAAGGCTATCGGAATCAGTGGAAACTGCTCTTGAAAAGGGCGGAGGCACTCTTACTGTGCAGATAGTTGATGGCGAGGAAATGACCTTCAGCGAGAACCTGGCCTGTTCAGAATGTGGCATCGGCTTTGAAGAAATGGAACCCGCAGCATTCTCTTTTAATAGTCCGCAGGGCGCATGTCCGGAATGCCACGGACTTGGCACTTCAATGGAATTCGACCCTGACCTGATAGTGCCGGATAAGACACTGACCCTGGCTCAGGGTGCCATCGAGCCCTGGGACAGCAAGACCAAGGACGGCTACTACATGCAATCCCTGGAATCACTTGCCAGGTACAAGAAATTCTCCATGGATATACCGTTCAGCAAACTGGACCCGGAGATACAGCACATCATATTCTACGGCAGCGAGGAACCCATACCCTTCTCCCATACCGGCAGGAACGGTGGCACCTGGAGGCATACTGGCAGGTTCAAGGGAGTTATTGCAAATCTGTCCAAGGTATTTGAGAAAACGGAATCAGAGAGCAGTAAAGACAGGATGCAACGATACATCAGTACGAAACCCTGCCCTGTCTGCCAGGGAAAAAGGCTCAAGCCTGCCAGCCTCGCGGTAAAGGTTGACGGCTACAACATCATTGAAGTTACCGGGATGTCTGTTGAAGAATGCCTGCACTTTTTCCAGATGCTGGAGGCAAAGCTCAACGAACGTGAATATGCCATTGCCCGCCTTATCCTGAAAGAGATAAAGGCCAGGCTTGGATTCCTGGTTGATGTAGGACTGGATTACCTGACTCTGAGCAGGTCGGCTGCAACCCTTTCCGGAGGAGAGGCACAGCGTATCCGGCTTGCAACCCAGATCGGCTCAAGCCTGATGGGAGTGCTGTATATCCTTGACGAGCCCAGTATCGGCCTGCATCAGAGGGACAACCTGCGGCTCATCAACACCCTCAGGCACCTGAGGGATATCGGCAACACCGTACTTGTGGTGGAACACGATGAGGAAACTATCTGCAGCGCGGACCACGTAGTTGATATGGGCCCGGGAGCCGGAATCCATGGAGGAGAAATAGTTGCAGAAGGCAGCCTCGAAGAGATAATGGATAATGAAGACTCCAACACTGGAAAATACCTGAGTGGCAAACTGAAGATAGATATCCCGGAGAAGAGGCGTAAGTCTAAGAACATGCTTATGCTGTATGGAGCCGGCGAGAATAATCTCAAAGATGTGGACGTCTCTTTCCCATTGGGCATACTTATCTGCGTTACCGGGGTATCCGGTTCTGGCAAGAGCACGTTAATCAATGAGACCCTGAACAAGGTGCTTGCGAAAAGACTTAACAGGGCCAGGGAAATACCAGGAAAGTTCAGGGAAATAGAGGGCCTTGAGCACGTGGATAAGGTCATAACCATCGACCAGTCACCTATCGGAAGGACTCCAAGATCAAATCCCGCTACCTATACTAATCTCTTTACACCCATAAGGGAGCTTTTTGCGCAGACAAAGACCTCCCGTGCAAGAGGATACCAGGCAGGCCGTTTCAGTTTTAATGTACGCGGCGGCAGGTGCGAGGCATGTTCCGGCGATGGAATAATCACTATCGAGATGCATTTTCTGCCGGATGTGTACGTACCCTGTGAAGTGTGCCACGGAAAGCGCTACAACCGCGAGACCCTGGAGGTCACTTACAAGGACAAGAACATAGCCGAGGTGCTGGACATGACCGTTGAGGAGGCCCTTGGATTCCTTGAGAACATACCGGCCATTAACCGTAAGCTTCGGACACTTTACGATGTGGGCCTGGGATACATAAAACTTGGCCAGTCATCCACGACCCTGTCAGGCGGCGAGGCCCAGAGGGTTAAACTGGCGACCGAGCTTAGCAAGCGCTCCACCGGCAAGACCGTCTACATCCTTGACGAGCCTACCACAGGACTGCATTTCGATGACGTGAAGAAACTCCTTGAAGTGCTCCAGAGACTTGTGGAAGCAGGCAATACCGTAATAGTCATCGAGCATAACCTCGATGTGATAAAGACTGCAGACTGGATCATTGACATGGGACCCGAAGGCGGTGCCAGAGGCGGGGAGGTTATTGCAGAAGGGACACCCGAGGAGATTGCAAAGAGCGAAGTATCCCATACGGGGCAGTTCCTGAGGAAAGTGCTGGCGAAGTGAGAATTCCCACATTGCAGGCCCGTGAAGTTGGTTACACCTACAACTTACATATTTTAGAAAATTAAAGATGCACTGCCATATACTTATATACGGCAATATGCCTCTATTTCGTTAGGGATGATTAAAATCATCTTAATTTGAAATGGGGTAAGAGTATGGAAAGAAAAGAGTGCAACCTATCGTTAGATGAGCTTCTGAAATTTGAAGGCGTAATGGCAGCCGGTATCTTCAGCCCGGAAGGAAAACTTGTGGATTATAAGGCCAAGATTGAGATGCCAAAAGAAATGGCCCAGACGACCGCCAAGTTCTGCGGAGCAGTGAATATGATGTTCGATGCTCTGGCAAGCGCTTATACAGAACTTTACAAGATGAACTGGGTACCCCAGCATAACTGGATGTACAGCGGCGGGGACTGGACCATTATAATTTCAGGTACAAGGGGTGTTTTCGTCGAGAGTGCCAAGGCTGATCTCAAGCAACTCCTGAGGGCTCTGGAAGTTTGTTAAGGTTAATTTGAATAAAGATAGCTAACCATCCCGGTTAGCAATTTCATTTTAAGTCATTTTCAGACATGCTGGTGTTGTAGTGATGCTTCTTTTTTGCCGCTGATCCTCTGAAAGTCTGCTTACTTCCTATAATTCTATGAGCACTCCGCAATATTCCACAAGCTCTGCCTTACCAGTTACTTTGATAGTTAAATGTCAGATACTTTGGACGCTAAAATAATATATGAGATGATAAATAGGGTAAAAGAACATTAAAAATCAAAAGGGGAGTATACATGAGCTCAAAAGATAACCTTAAAGCGGCATTTACCGGCGAGTCGATGGCAAACAGAACCTACCTGGCCTTTGCAAAGAAAGCAGACCAGGAAGGGTATCCTCAGATAGCTAAACTATTCAGGGCTGCTGCTGCGGCAGAAACGGTCCATGCCCACAACCATCTTCAGCGCATGGGTGGCATCGGGACCACAATGGACAACCTGAAAGAGGCCATAAACGGGGAAACATACGAATTTGAGGATATGTACCCTAAGTTCATCGAGGAAGCAAAGAACGAAGGGGACAACAGGGCTCTCTGGAGTTTTGAGGTTGCCAACAAAGTGGAAAGGATCCACGCCAGCCTATATGAGAAAGCACTGGCCGAGATAGGGAACAATAAGGAAACCGACTACTACGTATGCAGTGTCTGCGGGCATACCCATGAAGGTGAACCTGAAGGGAACTGTCCGATCTGCGGAGCGCCTCCGTCCAAATACGAGAAGATTGACTAGGACTGCGACCTTTCTGATATTCAGAAAGTATGACCTCGATCCATCCACCAATGATGCGTTTGAAAAGTGGCAGCATTGGTGAAATATCCTTTTTCACGGCTCACTATACGAATATCAAGTTAATATCAAAATAACCGAGAATGAGCCGATTTTTCCTGGCCCAGGTTGCTTTTAAAAATTGGCATTGTTAATTAAGTATAGTTAGTTCATTATTTCTATACTTCATCAAAAGAAGAACAGAGTATTTTAGCATTTCAAGACTCTTAGTATAACATTTTGTTTTTCTTCGTAATCTTGCCAGAAAGTGCCTGAATATGCTGTTATATCCTTCCACTGTATAGGTTTCTGCTTTTGATCGTGTATGAACCTCATCTGGAAGAAACTCTGCATATGCTTTCCAGTTATCGGTCATCACTTTCCCTATCTCTTTCTTCTCTAGTTTCTCCCAGAGCTTTTGTCCTGTTTTGGTTCCCCTGCTACCAAAAGAGCAGTTGATGAATTTTTTCCCAGCTCTATCAACAGCAATCCAGATCCAACAATATTTTTTTTGTTTCCAATATAAGTATGCATTTCGTCTAATTCAACGATCTCTATCTCGTTTTCGCTTTTTAGATCCTCTAATTCCTGTCCGAATGTCTTTATCCAATTTTGAACCGAAACATGACTTACTCCTAAAAAACGTCCTATTGAACGAAATCCCAATCCTTCAAGGTATAGCTGTAAAGCTTGTCTTTTAACGGAGGGAGGAGAGGCAGTAGACTTAAGTTCTACTGTATAATTGTATCTACATTCATGGCATTGATAGCGTTGGAGTCCATTGATTTTACCGTTCTTTTTGTTATTAAAGCTATTGCACTTGGGACAATTCACGCTTTATGTGTAGGCTATCATAATATATAACTATATATACTTACCAATGCCTAAAAATTATTTATGAAATTGTAGATATGGTTATAAACTGTGGAAACCATACTTTTAGAGGGGAGGTTCATAATGAAGGGGAATGAAAAGATCATTGAGCATCTGAACGCTCGTTTAGCCGAGGAATTGACCGCTATCAACCAGTATTTTGTCCATGCTGAAATGTGCGAGGACTGGAATTACAAGAGACTTCATAATGAGATCGAGAAGCGATCCATCCAAGAGATGAAGCACGCAGAGAAGCTGATAGCACGCATCCTTTTCCTTGAAGGAAGGCCCATAGTCAGCAATCTGAATGAGATCCGTATCGGAGATGCAGTAGCGAAGATGCATGATCACGACCACTGGTCTGAGGAAGGGGCAATCAAGGGCTATAACGAAAGCATCCGTGTGGCAGCGGAGCTGGGAGATAACAATACCAAACTACTTCTGGAGTCGATCCTGAAGGATGAAGAAGACCACATCGACTGGATCGAAGCCCAACTGGATGAGATACAACAGATGGGTATCGAGAATTATCTTGCGCAGCAGATATACGAAAAATAATGATGATGCAACGGCATTATTAAAAAAACTGAGAGTTGATAACGAAGAGGATCATTTCCTCTTCAGTTTTTCAACAACTGCTTCAACCTGTTCCACGGCGGTGCCTATGTACCTGTCTGGGTCCACCAGGTTGATGATATCATTTTCATTCAGGTACTTTGCAACATCCGGGTTAGCCAGCAGGACATCCTTGAAGTGCTTGCCAGATTCGTGAGATTCCATGGCACTGGAGCGCACAAGCTCATGGGCTTCCTGGCGGCCGACGCCGCGCTTTGCAAGCTCTATCATGACGGCCTCTCCCATGTTCAGACCCCTGAGCAGATCCAGGTTGCGGCGGATATTCTCGGGGTAGAACCTGAGGTTCTCAATAACGCCGATACCAAGCTTAATGATATGATCGGTCAGGATGCAGGCTTCCGGGAAAACCACGCGCTCGCAAGAGGAATTGGTCAGGTCGCGCTCGTCCCAGAGAGTGTTGTTCAGCAGTTCCGGCTCCACCATGGCGCGCACTATCCTCGCAAGCCCGCATATCTGCTCGGACTTGATGGGGTTGCGCTTGTGGGGCATTGTGGACGAACCTACCTGTTTCTTCCTGAAGCTCTCTTCCACCTCGGCGATCTCACTTCTCTGCAGGGAACGGATCTCAGTACCAATCTTGTCCAGTGTGGTCACTGTGTTGGCCATCCACATCACGAACTCTGCATGACGGTCTCTCTGGATGATCTGGTTGGACACATCCACGGAGCCGATGCCCAGGTATTCCATGGAGCGTTTCTGGATCTCGATACCATCCTTGCCAAAAGCCGCCTGTGTTCCCACGGCGCCGGTCATCTGTCCCACAAGGAGGCGGGGTTTGAGCTGCTCCAGGCGCTCGATGTGACGTCCGACCTCAGATGCCCAGATGGCAAAGCGCAGTCCGTAGGTCGTGGGTACGCCTATCTGCCCGTGGGTCCTGCCTGCACATACCAGATGCTTGTGATCGTCAGCTTGTAACAGCAGCACTTCCAGCAGCCTGTGCATCTTCTCTTCCAGAATTGCCACGGCTTCCTTGAACTGCAATGCAGTTGCAGTGTCCAGCATGTCGTTGGAGGTTGCACCGAAGTGTACCCATTTACCGGCATCCCCTGCACATTTCTCAGAGATAGCGATCACAACGGCCATCATATCGTGGTGGATCTCGTCCTCTATCTCATTTACTCTTTCAAGCTCCACGGCACTGATGCTCTTTTCAATGATTTCCGCAGCTTCCTGGGGAATAAGACCTATATCTGCCTCAGCCCTGGCAAGTGCTACCTCGACCTTCATGACCTTCTCAAGGCGGTTCGCCTCACTCCAGACATGTTTCATCTCGTCTGTACCATAGCGATATTCTATTGGGTGGATTGCCATTCTTTAGTCTCCGTAAGTATGTATGATCAAAATGAACTGTATGGGAGTGGTATAACCCATATAGAAATAAATAGCCTTTGAATATAGATAAAAAGCAAGGGCACAGGATAAAAAGAAAAAAAGGCAGTATGCCCTGAATTAGAAAAGATGTTCATCAGGAATCTGCGGACTCAAATGTCTTGGGGAAGTCCCCCTTGAAATTCAGGTTTCCATCATCAACTTCCAGGCTTTCTATATTCAGCCCGGGCATCTTTGATAGATGGGAATTGATAAGATTCTCAAGCTCCTGCTCTCCCTGCTTGGCACTGCCTGAAGGAAGCGGTAAAAGCCCTACCTTTGCGCCTGAGATATCCAGACTTATCGAGCTGTCACTTGCCTTCTGGAAGGTGCCTTCTGCATATACCGGTCCTTTGAAATTATAGCCGAACTCGTTCAAATCTATATAGCCGGACATCTCGGCCTGGTTTCCGCTTCCGAGACGGACCTGTATGTCCTTCAGTGGGCCCTCATTATTATAGTCTCTAACTCAACAAATCACACTTTTTATTTGTGCATTAAATGTTTCTATCCATTTTTTTGCAAACGATAATGAGCTCTCTATCCTCATAAATTCCATTTTGATAATATTCCTCAAATGTTCTTTTGATTTGACAAATTTGACTGACACTTCTCTTTTGATTGTTTTCCAGACAAATTCTACTGGATTTAGATCAGGTGAATAAGGTGGTAGGAACACAAGTGTTATTTTTAAATCTCTCGCTTTACTTATCGTTTTCTTTGCATGATGCGATCTTGCATTATCGAGAACAAGAATTATTCTTTTCCCTGGGTTTTGCTCTACAATTTTTTCCAGGAATTCACACACATCTTCTGTTTTTGAGCTTTTCATAAAATCAATGATACTGTTCCCGTTGATCGAATAAAACGCAAATGCATTTGCTTTAACGTAATCCGTATTTTTTATTATCAACGGTTTTTTAAATGACCATAATCTTTGCGTGTTTGCTTTTGTTTGTGGTGAAGATTCATCCAGAAAACCTATGATATACTGCTCATCTTGACCAATATTTTTTGGAATTGCTTCGGTTAGTTTTTTTTAAGATCTCTTCAGCGTTTTTAGGTCTTCTGTAGTCAAGGGGATATGGCTTTGAGTGATACATGTTAAAACTGTGAAGTATAACTCCTACTTGTTTCTCTGAATATTCTACGCCATATTTTTCCTTTATTAACTTCCAGACTTCTCTTGTAGTCCAGTAATCCTTATTTTCCAACAAAGCTCTTAATTCCTTTTTTTGTTCATCAGTAAGTTTGGATTTCCTACCTCCGCCAAAATTTGGCATTAAGGCGGTATAGCCGCCTTTATTCCAACTTTCTTGCCAGCAATATCCTGTTTTCTTAGTCACTCCTACTTTAGTAGCAGCTTCTTCTACAGAATCCCCTAAATATCTAAATTTAACAAAATAGAGCCTTTTCAACACTCTTGAATTGTTCTCGTGTGTGATCAAATCGTTAATCTCGTCGAGAATTACCTTTCGGTCAATCAGAATTTGTTCTTTCCCCGCCATAAGATAAGATAAACATTAATACGTGTAGTAAGTTGCGTTGAACACTATAGTTGCCTGCAGATACGAGCTTAATTGTGCACTTGAAAAGCTGATATCCATAGGTGAAGTATCGGAGTAGACGATATTGCTGGTGAGTGTATACGCGGACATCGGATCTGCAAGTGTTATGCCCTGTTCCCGGACCAGTTCATCGAACAATACCGGGTCGGCCTCAACACCCAGGTCAACAGGTTTGTCTGTGCCCAGTATTTCGGTCAAAAGCGGAATGTAGATCATGCCTGAAGCCGCAACAAGTGTCAATATCGCAAAAACAAAGATAGCAGCAGCCCCGATGGCCATGTGAGCGCCGGACAGATTGCCAATCTTTAATTTAGAACCGTTATTATCAGAGACCATGATTAAAAACTCCAACTATTATACATAATATAATAAAATCATACATATATAAATATAGTGTTTTCGCCGAAAATACATGCATTGAATCTGATAATTGTGAATTTCGGGAGCCGCAGAATTTTACTGAGCATACATACCACTCTGTCCTGAGATTGAAGATAGCGAACGTAATCAACAGACAAATACAAATCACAAAAAGATTTAAATATTATAAGCTAGGAAGTAGGAACATTATTTCAATCACACGCTAGCAAAAATATTGGTGGAGCTTATGGAAAAAACAACCATGGACAGAGCTTTCAGAAAAGCGGTATCGATGTTAAAAAGGGGGATTTAAAATGGCGATAGACTCGGGAGACACGGCCTTCATAATAATATGTACGGCCCTTGTGATGCTGATGACACCAGGCGTCGGGCTTTTCTATGGAGGGATGGTGCGTAAGAAGAACCTCATCTCGATGATAGCTATGTCTTTCATCGCCTTTGCGATTGTGAGCATCCAATGGGTGCTTCTTGGTTATTCGCTTTCTTTCGGGACCGACATACACGGATTCATCGGAGGTCTGGACCACATAGGACTCAGGGGAGTAGGGCTTGACGGGGAAGGCATACCGGACATGCTCTTTATGGTATTCCAGCTTGTCTTTGCAGGTGTGACCCTTGCGATCCTTACATCGGGTATCGCAGAACGCATCAAATTGAGCTCTTTCATAGTGCTTGGCCTGCTCTGGACAACCCTTGTATACGACCCCCTTGCACACTGGTCCTGGGGAGGAGGCTGGGCTCATTCACTTGGCGCCCTCGACTTTGCAGGAGGTACAGTTGTCCACATAAGCTCCGGGTTTGGTGCTCTTGCGCTGGCACTTGTAATCGGCAATCGTATGGACTACGGGAAATACAGCATGGAAGCCGATAACATTACCACGACACTTCTCGGGGGAGCACTCCTGTGGTTCGGATGGTTCGCATTCAATGCCGGAAGTGCACTGTCAGCCAACGGGACCGCAGTCAATGCGCTTGTAGCCACCAATGTTTCTGCTGCAGCCGGCGCTATAACCTGGATGGCAGCATCATGGCTCAAGGGCAAGCCAAGCTCCCTGGGTATGATCAGTGGAGCCATCGCAGGCCTTGTGGCCATCACACCGGGATGTGGATTTGTCAGCCCGATGTATGCCATCTTCATCGGCGGATTTGCAGGGCTGTTGTGCTATGGTGCACTGCTCTTCCGTGTGCGCAGGGGCCTTGACGAAAGCCTTGACGCCTGGGCCATCCACGGCATGGGAGGTCTCTGGGGCGCCATTGCGACAGGCATATTCGCAAGTGCAGCGATTGGAGGAGTTGACGGCCTGATCTATGGCAATGTCAACCAGTTCTTCATACAGATTCTTGACGCATCCGTTGCTGTAGCCTATGCCTTCGGCATGACCTACCTGCTGGCAAAAGTAGTGGACAAGGTAATGGGACTGCGTGTCACAGAAGAAGAAGAATACGTGGGACTGGATATCTCACAGCATGGAGAATCCACATCAGCCTGAGGTAATACGAATGAAGAAAGTAGTAGCTATAATAAGGCCTGAGAAGCTCAATGATGTCAAGGCAGCACTGGAGGAAAAAGGATATTTTGCAATGACAGTGCATGAAGTGAAAGGCCGCGGTGCTCAGAGAGGAATCTGCCTTCAGTACAGGGGTAAACAGATAAAGGTCGACATGATCCCAAAGGTTGAGATCGAAATGGTGATTGGCGACGAGGATGTTCATCCGGTCATAGATACGATCAAACTGAATGCACGCACAGGCAAGTTTGGTGACGGCAAAATATTCGTTTCCCCTGTGGAAATGATTGTCGGCATCAGGACAGATGACGAGATAATCTCATAGATGCAGAGGGGAAACCCTCATCCTTCTTTTTTGTATTTATTACCTAATATTTTTATCTAAAATGGTTTATATAGATAAAGGTTAATAATTTTGCTTGTTAATTTATCATACTTTACGAAGGTGTAAAAATAGATATTATTGTAGACTTACACTCGCACACAACCTTTTCAGACGGAGACATGGATCCTGCAACGGTTGTGAAACTGGCACATGAGTCAGGACTGCGGGCACTGAGCGTCACAGACCATGATACGGTCGAGGGGCTTGACATCGTAGAAAAGGAATGTGCCAGAAGGAATCTTACCTTTATACCCGGCATTGAATTCAC
Organism: Methanolobus psychrophilus R15; assembly: GCA_000306725.1. Classification (GTDB taxonomy): domain Archaea; phylum Halobacteriota; class Methanosarcinia; order Methanosarcinales; family Methanosarcinaceae; genus Methanolobus; species Methanolobus psychrophilus. Next base: position 1,063,550 of record CP003083.1, read on the forward strand.
GAGCAGACTCGACCTTCCCGAAATCGAGCTCCATATTCTTGGCTATGGTTTTGACAGGAAGGAAGAAGCGTTTCTCATAATGCTGGATGAGGCAAAGCGCAATGCAGACGAATACTGTGAAAAGGTCTGCTTGATGCTTGAATCCCACGAATGGATCATAGACAGGCAGGCCCTTGAGAAGGTCAGCGGAATCCCAACCCGGCACGACATTGCGCAGTCTGTTTTGAACAAAGGCATGAACAACTACGATTTCCATAACAAGTGGCTTGCAGAAACCTCGCCGCATTCCATAGAGATGAAGAAATTCCCCGCGGATGAAACCATAAAGGCTATCCACAAGGCAGGAGGCATAGCTGTATGCGCGCACCTTCTCAGGACGCTGGAAATGTATGATGAGATGAAACTACTGCCCTTTGTCGCAGGGTCACTGATAGATTACGGAGTGGATGGTTTTGAGGTATTCTATGGGAACAGTTCAAAAGAGCAGGTCGAAACAATGTCCAACATATCAAGATCAAACGATCTTTTAATGACAGGCGGTTCTGATTTCCATGGGCCGGGAAGGACCGGTCGCTGTCTGCTTGGCAGGTATAACGTATACGGGCAGGGATTTGACCAGAGAGACCTGATACGGCTCCTTGAAAAGAGATGATACATCTTTAAATATGTAAGTTACTTTTAAGAAACAGATTTTCAGGAACCTGACAAAAGGATGTTCAGGGGACATACCATTCCAGTGGAACTGTAATTTCTTCACCTTTCATCTTTCCGGCAAGTGTAGGGACTTCCGAGGCAACATCCTCCAGCAACTCGATAAGCAGCCCGCACTTTTCACCTTTGGGAATGCACTGGATGACCCTGCCCTTCAGGTATACATGCATCCCGTCCTTCAACAACGGAGGTATACGGATAACGATCACATCACCAATGTTTGAAGGCAAACGGTCCTTGAATTTCAATATTTTCCCCATATCCAGCTCAAAACCGGTTCCTTTAAGATTGTTTTCCACTTCCCGGACCTCCAGGTCAAGAGCCAGAGCTATATCTCCTTTTGAATAGCCAAGCCCGTGCAGGAATCCTGTGGAGCCTTTTTTCAGATGGTCCAGATCAGAATAGATGACAGGGCGCTTGCGGCATAATTCCATAGCCTCTCGAACTGAGGGTATATCTGCACCCATATCCCCTTCATGGAACATCACACCAGGCCCCCTTTGACCCTGGCAGCGGTGTCCCTGTGCAGGTATTCAAACCTGTCAAGGATAGAGAACATTATCCCGGCAGAGCTTTCCACCATTTCCGGCCGGTTACGGATACCTGCTTCTTCCTGTACATACGGGCCTCCATCCTTCAGGTCAGCACCGCAGTTTGTTATCAGATTTGATATACATTGTTCATCCACCTCAGGATGGAACTGTACAGCAAGCACATTATCCCTGTAGACAAAACCCTGCTCCCTACAGGCTTCTGATGAGAAGAGCCTCCTTGCACCGGCCGGAAGGGTGTAAGTGTCGCCATGCCACTGGAAAACGGTAAAACTCCGGGGCAGGCCCTCCTGGAAAGGCTCATTCCCGGGAAGAGATGTCAGTTCTACACCGTGCCATCCTATCTCCCTGAAATTGTTCCTGCTAACAGTTCCACCCAGGACATCTGAGATCATCTGGGCACCAAAACAGATACCGAGAACAGCTTTACCGGCCTCGATAACACGTTTGACAAAGTCTTTTTCCTTTTTAAGCCAGAGATACTCACTTTCCTGATATACGCTCATAAGGCCACCCATAATGACCAGCAGGTCAAAAGAATCGATGTCCGGGAATTCTGCTTCTATGTACGGAAGACTCTTTGAAAGCACATGCCCCTTGCTTTGCACCCATCCCGGAATATTGCCCAGTGTCTCAAATTCAAGGTGCTGCAAACAGTGAATCCTCATGGCGGTTTCCATGCCATACCCTAAGGCATGCAACAGATTAAATCTTTTTCGCGAGGCTATTGACAGAAATATTCGCCTTCGAATCTGAACTTTCTGTGAATCTCACACCCGGCACATAAGCATCCTGCTTTTTCCTGTACGTTGGAACTCCTGCCTTTGGCACAGAACATGAATGTGCCATTTCCAGGATAGGAAGGGCACCGGGGACAATTACAGCCTTTGGAATGGTGATAGGATGTGCATACACCAAAGTATTTTGCGCGAATTTCAGACATAGGATATCTCACCCCAGATTGGCGTACTGGCCTAAAACATTTACGTATAAACCGTATCAAGGGAAAGCCGGCATATTCGGTCAGGCTACAAGCAGCCCTTTTTGCCAGTCATCGATTACCTTCCGGGCCACACGCATCTCATCTATCTCACCCTTTTTCTTCAGGAAATTGCTCTTTTGCCCTATGAGTTCGACAATTCCATAGGTGTCCTGTCCTTCGATAGTTATGTTGTATAAGGATTCAAGGGCAGCTTTGTTTTCAGCGCATAGTATCTCGATCATCCTGAGGGCTACACCAAGGGTGTCCTTCAGGTGTGTTGCATCCTTTATCCCCAGAAGGCCCTGCATGCATTCATCGTGTTCATCAAAAGGTATCACTCCGGGGGTGTCAATGAATTTGATGTTTGAGCCTGCGTTCACAAGCTGGACTCCTTTTGTATAGCCGGATATGGACGATGTGCCGGCCCTGTGCCTCCCGGTCACACCGTTAATGACAGATGATTTGCCGACATTGGGGTAGCCAAGACAGCCTACCAGGATATCCCCGTCCTTGAGATTGTTTATTCCGGCGATCTCCATTATCTTATGCCTCAGGATAGTCGTGCCGGACCTGTCCTTGCCCGATACGAAGACTGTTGGCGCAATGGATGAGAGTGCGGATTTGGAATCGTCAAGGCTTTTCTTTGACACAAGGTCGCATTTGTTAAGGACTATTATGAAAGGCTTGCCCGTGCGGATTATATCGTTCTCCACATGACTGTTCCTTGTCTCCTGTGGAAAACGCGCATCCACTATCTCAAGAAGGATGTCTGCTTTCTTAATTACATCGTTTACGAGCATTTTGTAACTTGCCATGCTATTGCTACAGCATTTGAGAATATAGACATATTGTGCAAGCTGTCAGAATCAGGGGTGCAAATGTTTATTAGTCTCTCTTGCCAGTAATTAGTGGAGTTCTACACCATGATGACAATTTCTATTGACCCGGACACCTGCTCGAAATGTGGCACGTGCATCGAGATCTGCGCTCTTGGCCTGATAATGAAAGGTAAAGGCAATATGCCGTTCATGCCTGATGAGGTCGGAGCCTTCTGCACGAAATGCGGTAATTGCGAAGCCTTCTGTCCCGAAGGAGCCATTTTGCCTGAATATGATACCCGGTACCCGACACTTTCTGAAGAGGCGACGCAGGATATCACTGCCGGAAGCCTTGGACTGTACATGCGCCAGCGCAGGTCTGTACGTAACTACCAGGATAAGATAGTAGACAGGGAAACCATAGAGGACATAATAGATATCGTGCGCTATTCGCCTTCCGGGATGAACAACCAGCCCGTACACTGGCTCATTGTCCATGACCCGGCACAGGTACGTAAACTCGCGCACATTACCATCGACTGGATGCGCAGTATCATGGACAGCGGTATAGAGCACCCCCTGAAGCCAATCATTCCAGCGCTCATTGCTGCATATGATAGCGGAAAGGACCCCATCTGCCGTGGTGCCCCGCATGTTGCCATCGCATATGCGGCTGCTGCAAACCCCATGGCTTATACTGACAGCCTCATCGCCCTCTCATGGTTTGAGCTTGCCGCTCCGGCATTCGGACTGGGTGCCTGCTGGGCAGGGTTCCTCAAGATAGCCGCATCCTACTGCCAGGAAATGAAAGACGAGCTTGGCCTGCCGGAAGGACAAGAAGTGCAGTATGCCATGATGTTCGGATATCCGAAGTACAAGGTATATGGTATCCCCGGACGCGAGCCCGCAAGGATCACCTGGAAGTGAGATTTCACGACAGGGTTAGAAACCCTGTATTCCAGTCATAACCACAGAGAACACGGAGTGCCCAGAGGACCGCATGTATTTTCTCCCGGTGTTTTCACACCCTGTGTTTTCTGTGAGCTCTTGTGCCTAATCAAGGTACAGGTTTTCTACCCCGCAATTTCCCATTTACCAGATTCCCGCATTATTCGGAATGAATCTTCTTCAGCAGCCATGCCATGTTCGAAGCCAGATCCCTCATGGTCTGCATACCCTCCGCATCATCAATCACATCCCCCGGATTGAGCCCCACCCCCAGGTTCCAGTAAGAAGAGCCCACGGTGAACATATTCGATATCCCGAAGAGATGGTTGATGGAATCGTAAGCATGCACCGCCCCGGCCCTGCGCACAGCCACCACAGCAGCCCCCACCTTTCTCGCAAGGAAGCCCCCGTTTGCCATAGATACAAATCCCGCGCGGTCGATGAGCGCCTTCACCTCGGTTGACACATCAGCAAAGTAAGTCGGCGACCCGATAACAATCCCGTCCGCCTCCCTCATCTTTGAGATGCACCCGTTAATCGGGTCATCATCGAACACGCATTGCCCGTTCTTCATCTCAAAGCACTTCATACAGGCAGTGCATCCGTGAACCTTCTTCCCGCCTATGTGTATAAGCTCTGTCTCCCCGCCCTCGCCCTCAAGCCCCGAAAGAAGCTCTTTCAGGAGGGCGGCTGTGTTGCCCTCTTTCCGGGGGCTGCCATTAATTGCGATTACTTTCATGATGTTGGTCCCTCTTTTTGTGATTAGGATTGTAAATTAAATCGAAGTAGAGTATGAAGATGAGAGTATAAAATATTAGGGCAGATATGAATTTGTAATATATTCAAGGGTTTAATCATTTAGAAGGATTATGAAAATAAAGTAGAAAACAAGGTCTACAGAGCCTGGAAAGTAAATTTCAAGGGACGGATTAATCAGACAAGTTATTTCAAATTGAGCATACTTTTTACCTTATCAATCTTCTCTTGATGTTCAGGACTTCTTGTAATGACGATGTTATCGTTTTTTCTATTTTTAAGAGACGGAGAAGTATTTTCAGTTTGCTTGTCAAATGGTTGGTTTGATGGCACCTCATTTATGCGAGTTTCAGTCGGATTCATGTTTTGATGTTTCATCGATTGTTTGCTTCTTTCCTTTTGATCAAGTATTAATCTATCAATCCCCATGCCATTCTCTCCTAAAATCTCATATTTAGCTGCAACTTGAAGGAATTATATTCAACACTGCCGCTATTTCATAATCTCAATAATCTGCGAATCTTGCTTTTTATTTTGGAGTATAAGCTTGAATTCCGCTTTTTCACAGATTGGACATAACTTCGTTGCACGAAATCTTCGATATTCGTATCCCTTTTATAGTTAATATTGCCCCTAGAATCTCTTTTTGTATAATCCCTGTCAGCCAGCCCCATTGTAAACCTCCGTCAATGTCGTTATCATTTTTTCAATTCTACTAAAGTTACTTGAATGCGTTGGAAAACTACAACTTCCAATACATATCTACTTCTTTGACAACACCCATACTTTCAAAAAAGCCTCTGAGGCGTACATTATCTTTACGTAGTTCATAAAATTCGTATTCAGGAGTATTAGTGTAATATATTGAAACAATACCGTACTCTTTTCCTTTTTTAATGTAAGCAATTTTATCAAAGCTATCTAACTCCTGCAATCTGATATCAGAACCAGTGCAGTCTACATAAGTTAAACCTTTATCAGTAGTTTCAAATGCGTTCAAAGCATGTCCGTCTGTCTGGCCATAAAAATCCACTACCACATAAGCTGCACGAATTCCTGCTCTTTCAGCATTGTTATGAAGTCTTTCTGCAAAATCAGAGCACACAAAACTTCCTTCTTGATAAAGTATTCTATCAGTGTCATCTGCTTTTAAAAATGCCATTAACTCTTCCCAAGTTGGATCAGTTGCAGATTCATTATTTATTAAGATTACAGGCTCACCAGAAGCTTTGACGAAAACTGTATTGGCTAAAGAACCAATAGAATTTTCATTAGAGTCAGTTGATAGAATGGTGTCACCATAGAGCCATATTATTGACACAGCGAAGATAAGCACAAGAAGGGCAATTATTTTACTATAGGGTATAGAGGATTTTTCCTTGATTTCGTACTTTCACGCTTTGTACCAAAAGCATTTTGTGCTGAAAACCTTTCTTTTTTGGACTGAGCATTTTGTTTTTCCGCCAATGTTTTCTTGTATTCACGTAAACAAGAACTGCATAAGTAAAGATCTTCGTGGCTATACTTATCCCTTTGATAAGTCAAACAGCTATTACAGAAATCTTCATCGCAATTTGAACATGCTGAAGTCGTGTTTACAATGCCTTTTCGCGACCTTTTGCTAACTACACCGTTAGTAATACCTGTTTTCATTACACTTTCAATTTTCTGACCCTTTTTTATTTCATCACCACAGTTTTTACAATACTTCTGGTGAGAGTTATGATTGATAGGAGTTGAACTTTCAAATGTCTGGTTATTATGACCACAATAAATACAGGTCTCTTCATATGTCTTGCAATTTGTACTGTATTCCTTCAGTCCCCTGTTTTCATACACATGGTTGCATTCATATCTTGACCTTAAGTTGATCCAAACTTTCTTGTTTACATTCCTCACGGCAGTGTAGCAAATTTGCTGTAAATTCCCTGTACCTCTATTTGTTCTTATTCTTCCATAGATAAATATCTGTTTCCAGTAATCCATTCTTCATTGATGTCTATTAATATTGAGACTGCAAGTCTCAATAGCGACTCGTCATTGGGGAATGCCCCAATGACCTTGCTTCTCCTTTTGAGTTCCTTGTTGATTCTTTCTAAGATATTCGTATTCCTTATCTTCCTCCAATGCTCTTTTGGAAATGCTTGGTAATTATGAGTATCAAAGTAGAATCTTTCCATTGTTTCAATGGCTTTGTTAAACCTCCTTTCCTCAAGAAATTTAATTATTTCCGTTACCTGTGCTGGATTTTCCATAGACTTTTTGATCTTCTCTGCTACTTCTTTCTGATGTTTTTTAGGTATGGTTTTCAATACAGCTCTGATCAAATGAACCTGGCACATCTGCCAGCTTGATCCTGGGAATGAAGATGTTACTGCTTTCTGGATGCCTTTATGTCCATCTGAGATGATTAGCTCAATTCCTCTTAGGCCTCTTTTCTTAAGATCACTAAAGAGATCTTCCCAGAACATTGCATCTTCCCCATCTGCAATCCTTGCTCCCAGGATCTCCCGATGTCCATTTTTCCTCACACCAGCAACAATAAACAGAGCTTTGTTCCTGTACTGGGTACTATCTCTTATCTTGAAATAAGTAGCATCAACGAACAGGTACTTGATTTCCTCTTCAATGGGTCTGCATAGGAATTCCATTACCTTTTCATCCAGTTCCTGGGATATCCTGGATACCTTTGATGCAGAAACATTTTCAACTCCAAGTTGAGAGATAATATGCTTTACCTTTCGTGTCGATACTCCCTGAAGATATGATTCTACGATTGCATTCTCTAATGCTTTCTCTGTTCGAGAATATCTTTCAAAGACTTGTGTCGTAAACGGAACATCACGCAACTGAGGTTTCAGCAATTCCAGCTTTCCATGCCTGGTTGTAAAGAATCTCTTTTTATAACCATTACGCTGGGTTTTTCGGTTCTCGTTACGTTCATATTTTCCTGCACCTGATTGCTGTAAGGCCTCAACTTCCATAACCTGGTTCAAGAACCAGGTTATAAGAGTTCTTACAGCATCTTCTCTATCGACAAAATAATCTTCTAGCAGGTCATATAAATTCATGGTTCTGTACCTTCTTAGTTTGTCCAATTATTCTAAGAGGTACAGGACTATTGTATTTTACAGAAAATTAGTTACGCTGCCTTCCTCACTATATGTTTTTGAACAATCCGGACATAATCTGTTTAGTGCAGCATCGTAATTGGTTTCACGAACCAAATCCATACACTCATGGCAAAACTCTTTTCCACACCTTGAACATTGTTCTGATTTGTATTTCATTACTACTTCATTTACAAAATAACTAGAAACAACTCCATTTTCAATCCTGGTCCTCATGACTTTTTCTTTTTCATAAGATGTTTCAAGTTTTTTCCCACAATATTCACAGTATTTTGCATTGGATTCTTCATCATTCAACGCAGCTTTATAGGATTCGTTTACAAATTCATCTAAGTCTTTAGAATGTACGTTTTTCGAGTAGTCAATATTTCCATTTTTATCTCTTTTTGTATAATCCCTTCCATCTAAAGCCATTATTTATCTCCGGCAGTAATGTTCAGTAGGACAGTTTCTGTTTAAAGTTATAGATTATAAAAAGTTTCCTATTTAGTGGTTCTGTTAAGGTGAGGAGTATGGACAAATGAAAATAATTTATATAGGGGATAGTCAGTCTTGAAGAAGAATAAAATATGGCATTGTTAATTAAGTATAGTTACGCTCAAGGGCAGCGGCGGCGCGGGAAGTGCTGCCCGTGCCGGAGAAGTAGGCGATAGGCGGATTTTGGTGATGGGGGCATGATTATTGGTACTTGTGAGCTGGAAGGGGATTATTCCACTCATAGAGAAGATTTCATGAATGGAAAAAGATTTCACAAGATGAAGTTTGACCATCTATTTTAGTATCTAAGTATTTCTCTTAGTTTTAATGAGGATTTTTCCGGCTTTGTGTAGAAAGTCTGATTATTGCCCGACTTTCTACACCGCCAATATTATACTCCCTAACGGTAACCATGTTAACATCGGTCTCTTCAACTTTTCATCCATAACCGACACTTTCTTACCAACAACTTGTTTCTCAAAGTTACATATAAAAGCATTTCAACTGAGGAAATCTGCTGTACCGTACATCCGCCTTGGCCGTACAGCAGATCCTTCAAGGTATAGCTGTAAAGCTTGTCTTTTAACGGAGGGAGGAGAGGCAGTAGACTTAAGTTCTACTGTATAATTGTATCTACATTCATGGCATTGATAGCGTTGGAGTCCATTGATTTTACCGTTCTTTTTGTTATTAAAGCTATTGCACTTGGGACAATTCACGCTTTATGTGTAGGCTATCATAATATATAACTATATATACTTACCAATGCCATATTTTCAATTACGAGTACATGTTTAGTGGCAACTGCGGGCAACGCGCTTGCTCAACATGAAATCATAAATTATGTAACCGCTCAAGTAAATCAAGCAGATGATATTGAATCTTTAACGGTTGAAGAAATAGTGCATTATGTACAACAAACATATGCAGCAATTCGGAGAAGGCAAATCGAGTATGAATTTTTAAAACCGCGTGGTATCGACAGTTTCGAGATGTTTTTCAATTTGCATCAAACGTTGAGGCCAGATGTTGTAGACGATATACATGATCAAATAAATTCTTATGATTTGGGCGTGGAACTTTTAATTGGTGGAGTTGATAGTATAGGGGCGCATCTATACATTGTTGGCAACCCCGGTGTTTTTGCATCTTTTAATCCCTTGGGATATGCAGCGATTGGATCAGGCAGGCCGCACGCATTGACAACATTCATGGCCGATGAATATGATACAAACTGTTCCATAGCTAAAGCACTGCTAACCACATACAAAGCTAAAAAAGTATCCGAAAAAACACCTGGAGTGGGGTTTAAACACACTGACATGATAGTTATTACAGACACTCAGCATAATATATTAGACGAGAATTTGCTTAATTTCCTAGACGAGCAATACAATAAAATGGTATCTATTGTCAAAGCATTTGAGGATGAATATGAAAAGACATATGGCAATGAAAATTATGCACTAGATGAGGATGCTAATACCGAAGAATATGAGGATATGCAAAAAGGCGAGGAAGAATAAAACTCTTATCCTCCAAATCCTCAAATTTTGTTAACCCTTAACCTCGTCCAACTTCTCTTTTATCTTGTTCTCCCATTCTTCATATTCTAATATACCCTTTCTTCAAGTAGCTCCATGAGGACAGTTATCATTTTATCCAAATGGTAAATTTCCCCTTCTATATCTCTTTTCATGATTTCACTACCTTCAAAACAAGACTGTTGTTATCTACTGTCCACATCAATTTGTCACCTTTATTGATATCAAGGATTTATAAAAAAAAGCATATACAGATTAGGTATATTTTTAGAATACTTACATTACATGAAGAAGAATGCTAAGGTTGATAAACCATTTACACTTAATGCTCATGCAAGGGAACAGCTAGAAATGTGGAAGGAATAGAAATAATGAATAAGGCTATACCTAACGTCAATTTTTCAGCCTTTTGAAGAAAAAGAATTTGCATATGCCAGTTAGCATATGCTATCTTATGAGTTTGTTTAAAGATGTCGTTTAAGAAGCATTACAACTATAGTCTCTAACTCAACAAATCACACTTTTTATTTGTGCATTAAATGTTTCTATCCATTTTTTTGCAAACGATAATGAGCTCTCTATCCTCATAAATTCCATTTTGATAATATTCCTCAAATGTTCTTTTGATTTGACAAATTTGACTGACACTTCTCTTTTGATTGTTTTCCAGACAAATTCTACTGGATTTAGATCAGGTGAATAAGGTGGTAGGAACACAAGTGTTATTTTTAAATCTCTCGCTTTACTTATCGTTTTCTTTGCATGATGCGATCTTGCATTATCGAGAACAAGAATTATTCTTTTCCCTGGGTTTTGCTCTACAATTTTTTCCAGGAATTCACACACATCTTCTGTTTTTGAGCTTTTCATAAAATCAATGATACTGTTCCCGTTGATCGAATAAAACGCAAATGCATTTGCTTTAACGTAATCCGTATTTTTTATTATCAACGGTTTTTTAAATGACCATAATCTTTGCGTGTTTGCTTTTGTTTGTGGTGAAGATTCATCCAGAAAACCTATGATATACTGCTCATCTTGACCAATATTTTTTGGAATTGCTTCGGTTAGTTTTTTTTAAGATCTCTTCAGCGTTTTTAGGTCTTCTGTAGTCAAGGGGATATGGCTTTGAGTGATACATGTTAAAACTGTGAAGTATAACTCCTACTTGTTTCTCTGAATATTCTACGCCATATTTTTCCTTTATTAACTTCCAGACTTCTCTTGTAGTCCAGTAATCCTTATTTTCCAACAAAGCTCTTAATTCCTTTTTTTGTTCATCAGTAAGTTTGGATTTCCTACCTCCGCCAAAATTTGGCATTAAGGCGGTATAGCCGCCTTTATTCCAACTTTCTTGCCAGCAATATCCTGTTTTCTTAGTCACTCCTACTTTAGTAGCAGCTTCTTCTACAGAATCCCCTAAATATCTAAATTTAACAAAATAGAGCCTTTTCAACACTCTTGAATTGTTCTCGTGTGTGATCAAATCGTTAATCTCGTCGAGAATTACCTTTCGGTCAATCAGAATTTGTTCTTTCCCCGCCATAAGATAAGATAAACATTAATACGTGTAGTAAGTTGCGTTGAACACTATAAAAGCGCAACACAAGAAAGACTCAATGTAAAGCTAGGGGCTTTATTTACCGCTTCAAACTCTTGAACTCTATCCATCATAGATTCATAATACCATTGTGCATCACTACTTATGTCATTCTCCATTGATTCCCAGTATGCAATATTCGATTTTCTTATGTCTTTGCTATATTTTAAGGTCGTAATATCGTTATTTCTGTATGTATTCCATTCCTCCTTGGAAATACCGTAAAGATAAGTACTTTTCAAAATATTGTCATATATTAAAGGGGTTTTTACAATAGCATCATCTAAAGAAGTTAAAAGCTGTTTTTCTGCATAATATGACGATTCCTCTGCTTCCAAGATATCTTTTGCATTTTGTACTGTCCTTCCAGATTTAACTTTGTTTTTGACTTCAATTATCCTTTCTGTTGCATTAAGCAAATTCTCATATTTCAGCATTATACTTTGAGAAATATCAGCCGCATTCTGTGCATTTTGTTTTTGTTCTGCTGTGCTAGCAAGATCACGTATTGAAATCCAAAATTCATAATCGCTTTTATAGGTGTTAGCATTTTGGCGATAAACATCAGCATTATCTATGTCTAATTGGTAACTTCCTTCATCATACAAGTAATAAAGAGCTAAATTATGTTTTATTATATATTTTGCTGTATTTTCATTTGTTACAACATCACCTGTTCCCGCATCAATTACTATTTGGGTTTTTAATGCATTATTTTGCAAAATAGAGCAAACATAATAGTAATTATGATTGTATTCATAAGGGCCATAAGCTTCACAAAATTCATTTTCATAAGTATAAAGTGTAGCGATCTTTGTAGCTTCATATTTACTCAATTGTTCAGCGGCTACAACACAAGAAGTTGACACTATAATAAGCATGGCTACTATTATTAGTTTTTTGAGATTCATGATATGCTCCTAACAGTCTATAAAATTAGAATGCATGCGACATATATAAATAATTCTATATTGCTTAAAAAGGTAAAACTTCAACAAAATTCGTAAATTAAAATCAAGAGTTCTGTTTTTTCTTGTAAACCATATCCCAAAAAAGAATTCCTGGTGCGGGAGATGCGATTCGAACGCACGAACTCCTACGAGACTAGACTCTGAATCTAGCGCCTTTGACCTGGCTGGGCGACTCCCGCATTGTGAATGATGCTTAGTAGCGCTTTTTCTAGTTAAACTTTGTGTTTGGGTGAGAATATAGGGGATGGCCCTCAGGCCATCATTCTCAGCAGGAGGGCTTTCTGTGAGTGCAGACGGTTCTCGGCCTGGTCGAAGACTACGGAGTGAGGGCCGTCCATGACCTCAGCGGAGATCTCCTCGCCGCGGTGTGCGGGGAGGCAGTGCATCACGATGGCATCTTGTCTTGCAAGATTGACAAGCTGCGTGTTTATCTGGTAGGGGGCGAGGTCACTGAGGCGCTTCTCGCGCTCGTCCTCATCTCCCATGGACACCCATACGTCGGTATAGAGGACATCGGCATCCTTTGCAGCCTTTGCGGGGTCGTTGGTGACCGTCACTTTGCCACCAAGCCGTCTGGCCTGTTTCACTATCTCCGGGTCGGGTTCATATCCGGGCGGGCAGGCAACCGCGATTTCTATTCCCACCAGCGTACATCCAAGGATGGCGGAATTGCACACATTGTTACCGTCGCCGACCCAGGCATATTTCAAGCCCTTGAGCCGGTTCTTGTACTCGCGGATGGTCATCAGGTCTGCGATTATCTGGCAGGGATGCTCCCGGTCAGAGAGTGCGTTGATGACGGGCACATCGGAGTGTGCCGCAAGCTCACTAACAGTATCGTGGCTGTACACCCTTGCGACAATACAGTAGAGATAGCGCGAGAGCACTTTGGCGGTATCGCCCACAGTCTCTCCGCGGCCAAGCTGCATATCCCTCGGGTTCAGGTAGAGCGCATGGCCCCCGAGGTCGTTCATGGCAACCTCGAAAGACACCCTGGTGCGCGTGGATGACTTCTCGAAGATCATCCCGATACTCTTGTTCTTCAGAAGGTCAGTGACCTTGCCCTTCACACGCTTTTCCTTCAGGTCTGTTGCCACATCAAGGATTTCGATGATCTCTTCCTGCGAGAGGTCAGCCATTGAGATAAGATGTTTCATGCTATCATTCCCTTGGTCAGTTACTGCATATTGCGTATCGTCCTCATGTGATCGATACGCCTCTGTATGAGCCCTGCAGTGCCTATATCCCGTCTGGAATGCAGGTCCCCTTTAAGATTGTCCAGCGCATGCTGTGCGATCTTCTCAGCCTCAGCAATAGTATCCGCAACACCCACCACTGCCACAGCCCTTGATCCTGTCGTATAGACCTTGCCATCACTCTCATAGACGCTTGAATAGAAGAGCAGGGCATCACCGATATTTCCCACAGTGACTTTCCTGTCACTCGTCGGCGCGTCTGGATAGCCTGCAGGAACAGCGTATTTGCACACAGTCGCTTTTCTGCTGAACTTCACGTCAAGCTTGTCAAGCGTACCCGTAACAATAGCTGACAGCACATCCGTATAGTCGGTCTCCAGAAGGGACAGCACATTCATAGCTTCAGGGTCTCCAAAGCGCGCATTGAATTCTATCACTTTGGGCCCGGCTCTGGTGATCATGAACTGGCCGTACAGGGCTCCCCTGTAACCGACGCCTGTGACGCTGCGCAGGGCCCTGATAGTATCCAGCATAATCTTCTTTGCCTGGCTTACGTCTTCCTCCACAAGGAATGGCAGGATCTCTCCCGCATCATTGTAAGAGCCCATACCTCCGGTGTTGGGTCCAAGGTCGCCCTCAAAGGCACGCTTGTGATCCTGCACCGTCGGCATGAAAGCCAGGTGCTCGCCATCCACGAAAGCCTGCAGGGTGAATTCCTCGCCCTTAAGATTCTCCTCCACGACCACGCTGCCGGTTGCAAGCAGGCTTGCTGCATATTCCTTAGCAGCATCCAGGTCAGGCAACTGGTCGCCCATTACTTTTACGCCTTTGCCACCTGTAAGGCCGGCAGGCTTGACAGCAACATCGCCAAGCTCGCCAATGAAAGAATCCATGGGCCCTCTCTCCGTGAACACTTCAAATCTCGGGCAGCCTGCTATTCCATTATCCTTCATGAAATTGCGAGCCCAGCCCTTATTGAACTCTATTTGTGCCACTGCTTTTTTAGGGGCGGCAACACTGATACCGGCGTCCTCCAGGGCATCGGCAAGGCCTACGGAAAGCGGAGCCTCGGGCCCTATGACTGCTATTTCGATATTCTTCCTGACTGCGAACTCGACTACCTTCTCAACATCTGTTTCCTTGGCAAGAAGGAAATCCTCACATAGTTCTGCGATTCCCGGATTCTTCTTTGACATTACCGCAAATAGAGAAGGGTCTTTCCTGCTCCTCGCCAGTGCTGCCGTGATAGCGTGCTCCCTTCCGCCACCACCTACTACTAGAATGTTCATGACTTAAAACCTCGTTATTGAAACAATTATGACTACGACCTGTTGCTCGATAGGGATTTGTTTGTTAGGGCATGATTCAGGCCCGTAATCGGACCGTTGATTCATCAGAAACTGGAATAGCATAAAGTGCTAGTTATTGTAATAAATAATTTACTATTTCATTTTCCTGTGAAAACTCCGCAAGGATCAGACCAGATCGCTCGCCCTCACAAGCGGTATAAGTTTCACACCGACGGAAGCGAGATTCTCCGTAGCTCCCGATTCACGGTCTACCACAGTAATAACATTTTGAACTTCACCACATTGTGCGCGTATCGCTTCAATGGCATCCTTCACAGAACCACCGCTTGTGGTCACATCCTCCAGAAGCAGTACTTTTGAGCCTGCTCGGAGTTCACCCACAAAACGCCCGCCTGTGCCATAGCTTTTGTCATCTTTGCGTATAAGCAAGAGTGGCAGTCCGGATTCCAGGGACACGGCAGTAGCCAGGGGGACGCTGCCAAGCACCACGCCGCCAACCGCATCTACCTGCATGCCCGCTATAACCTTTGTAGCTTCCTGCGCAATGATCCTGAGGGTCGCAGGGTCAGTGCTTGCTTTCTTGATGTCGATGTAGTAAGTGCTCTTTTTTCCGGAGGCAAGTGTGAAATCCCCGAACCTGACAGCTCCGCAGGCTTTCAGTGCATCGGTAAGTAACTGTTTGCTTTTCTCTGATCCTGGCATAATGATCACCTGATTGGATTAATGAAAACATATCCCCATCTACTGTAAAATCATAAATAAAAGCATATAACACCCGGGCTTTACCAGGGCTCTTTCTTTACCCCTATAAGGTATCCGACAATGTTTGTAGAAAAATGCAACAGAGGAGTGACAAGAATTACTGCAAGTGCTACGTAGAATGTAAAATTGGCTGTGAACCACGATGGTGCGACAATATATGTCAGTACCCATGCCCCAAGCACAAAATCAAGCTGGTCAACACCCGGAAGTGGAGCACCTCTTTTAAGTCCCAGCCTGCGTTTAAAGAAACTCATGGAAAGATCCCCAAGCAGTGCCCCAAAAGCCAGCGCGAATATTACCACAAGGGCGCCCGGCATCTCGCCAAAGGATGGAAGTTCTATTCCAAAGATAGTGGTCTGCCGTGACATATAATATATCTGCAGCAGGCCAAGCAGCACTCCGCACACAGTACCTGCAATGAGCCCACGGAATGTCTTTCCGTCACCCAGTATGCGGCGCCCATCCTTAAGCGTTTTTCCACCATCAAGGGGCCTGCCGCCACCAAATACGGCAGCAGTTGAATTTGGGATATATGCAGGAAGCATCAGCCAGAGAGCAGTAAGCAGTATCTCTATCATTATGTCCATCCGTTTTAGCACGTTTGTATGCACATGATTGCACAGCATCTATTTAAATTATGATGCATGCAAGAGAAAACTCTATATTACATACATATTGTAAGATTAAGGCTGACAACAGATGAAAAATACAAGGCCCCTACTGACACCTAAAAATACAATGCTTGCTGCTGTTGTTGTCTTTTTACTCCTGGCAACAATAATATTGATGGGCATGCTTACGCCGCTTATTGCAAAGCTGACCACAGGAGCGGAGATACGTCTTGAACCCAGTTATTTCAACTACCGGACAGCTTTGCCCACGGCAGGGCTTGTAATACTGCTGAGCGTGTGCATGCTCGCAGGCTATCTGGGACAGAAGAACACTGCAGTGATAGTAGCAGGCTATACGGCACTTGCAGCTTTCTTTGCACTTATATCGCCTTTTGGGAACCTGGCCATAGATGTTTCCATTCCCATAATTGCGCTTGCCGTATTTGCAACCATATACAAGATCGGAAAAACATTCACAAGGAGTTCCTTCGTCGCAACAGCCAGGGGTGCAAGCGCACACATCATCCACTTGGGAATACTGTTCATCCTGCTCGGAATAGTGCTTAGTGCCAATATGAAAGTTGAAGGGTCAAATGTGATCAGTTCTGGTAATATAGGGCAGTTCCCTGGGCAGGACTATGCAATAAGGGTCAGCAATATGAGTTCATACTACTCAGGCGAGCCATACCAGACGTATCCCGGATCCGCTTACACAACTGAGGTGGATTTTGACATATACAGGAATGGAGCTTACTTCCGGGAAGGGCAGGTAAAGTACATTACTGATTTCAAGTGGGGCCAGAGTTATACGACTACCTATATACACCGCGGGCTTACCGAAGAGCTCTTCATCGCTCCCAGGGCCATCAGCCTGCAAAAAGGAGAGGTCGACCTGTACATGAGAACCGTACCCTACATAAACTTCCTCTGGGGCGGTTTCTATCTGATGGTCATAGGTATCACTGCACTCATCGCAATAGATTACGGAAGCGATAGAAGATCCCGGGTTAAGAAACTGGATAAGAACATAAGAGGCAAAGCATGAATTTTGGGATGATCCTTATCTGGGTAGCCTTCCTCACAGGACTGGGAGCCACAGTATTTTCACTTGCCTATCACTTGAAAGGACGGCACACCCACAGCAACCGCTCCAAAAATATGGAGATGGCGTGTGCGATATCGGCCACACTATCCATAGTGCTGCTCATTGCACACCTTTTGAGAGTCAATGCATCCTACTATTATGTTTACAGCCACTCCAGCATGGACCTTGCATGGTATTACAGGGTCTCGGCTCTCTGGGCAGGCCAGGAAGGCTCGCTACTGCTCTGGGCATGGGCAATACTTGCAATACTACTACTTGTGCAGTACACCGGACAGAGTAAAGAACTCGCAGATACGAAACTGATGAACATCACCCGAATGGTGTCTCTTGCCATCGCATCGGTCTTCCTGCTGATACTGGTCATCAAGAACCCCTTTGCCACCTACACCATTGCAGGCACAGGCATCGGAATCAATTACTGGGACCCTTTTGCAACTCTGGTAGAAGTACCCTACGGGCAGGGCATGAACCCTCTGCTGCGCAACCCCTGGATGGCCATACACCCGCCGGTGCTGTTCCTGGGATACGCGGCTTTCACGATACCCTTTGCATCAGCCGTTGCCAACCTCCTTACAAAAGATGGCAGATGGACAAACATCGCAAGGGACTGGATGCGTATAGCATGGCTCTTCCTTACCCTTGGCATCGGACTCGGAGGTTTCTGGGCGTACGAAGTGCTTGGATGGGGAGCTTGGTACTGGTCATGGGACCCGGTGGAAACATCATCACTCATCCCATGGATAACAGCCACTGCGTTCCTGCACGCCAGGACACGCACATCCCACGGAGAATATGGTTTCCTTGCGCCCCTGCTTGCGATGGCATCATTCATACTTGTGGTATTTGCCACCTTTGTGACCCGCAGCGGCATGTGGGCCTCGGTCCATTCATGGCAGGATTTCAGTACAGAAGGAATGGTAATAGCAATATTCCTCTTGATCCTGCTGGGAAGCAGCACGTTATTGCTGGCAAGGCGTTACTTTGAGGATGAGAATAAGGCTTAAGCCCACTATTTTTAATCCAGGGAAGCGCCTGACACCCGCTATTCTTCCATGAAGCTCACGGTCTTCAGGTTTCCATTCTCTTCAATGAGCAACTCTATCTTCCTTTCTGCTTTTGATAGTTTCCTGTTGCATATGCGGGCAAGTTTCATGCCTCTTTCAAACAGTTCCAGGCTTTCGTCCAGAAGCAGCTGGCCTCTTTCGAGCCTGTCCACCAGGGCTTCAAGCTCATCCAGGGATTCCTCGAAGCTTGTTTCATCTTCGCAGGCTTCATTATCCATATTAGCAGCTTGCTTTCTCTTATCAGCATCAACCACGTTTTGATTCCCCGCAACTTTCTTCTTCCCGGCACTCTCGCCAATACCTTTACTCATGATCATTTCCCTCCGTCCTATGTTCTCTCTATTAAGTACTACCCTTTGACACATCGTTCACACTACACAGGATAGTACCATCCTTTACCTTCAGGCTGAGATCGTCTCCCGTATTGACATCGTCCACACCACGAACGGGCCTGCTCCCGTCAGCCATCATCACAATGCAGTACCCGCGTTCCAGAGTGCTCAGGGGACTTACCGCATTCAACCGGCCTGCCAGGCCACTCAAGGAAGTGCGCTTGGATTCCATTACCCTTCCCGCATGGCGCTCCAGCCTGATGTTCAGCTCATCCACCCTCTGATAGTTCTGGCGCAGGAATTCATTGAGCTTTTCAGGACCAATCCTGCCGGAGAAGTGATCAAGCCTGTCAGAAAGTTCAGACATGTAATGTATTGCAGCCTTCCCCATACGTACCGACAGGGAGCCGACATGCCTTTTCAGGTCCGAACTGTCCGGGACTGCCAGCTCAGCCGCGGCTGATGGCGTGGGAGCCCTCAGATCTGCCGTAAAATCAGCTATTGTATAATCGGTCTCATGCCCCACAGCCGATATTACAGGAACCCTTGATTCGAATATTGCCCTTGCAACAATTTCTTCATTGAATGACCAGAGGTCCTCCAGTGAGCCGCCGCCCCTGCCTACGATGATGACATCGACATCCGCCCTGTTGAGGTGCTCAAGGGCTTTTACAATGCTTGGGGCGGACATCTCCCCCTGCACGATAGCAGGGGCCAGCAGTACATCCACAGGATACCTGCGCCCGAGCACATGCAGGATATCATGGATCGCTGCACCTGTGGGAGAAGTGGCAACACCTATCCTTTGCGGAAATCTCGGAATTGGCCTCTTGCGTGACCTGTCGAACAGCCCTTCAGCCTCCAGCTTTGCCCTCAATTGCTCGTAGGCCTTGTACAATTCGCCTATACCGTCCGGCCTCATATCAAGTATATGGAGCTGATACTGTCCGCGAATCGTGTAAACGTCCAGCGAGCCAAATATGAGGACCTTCATGGAGGATTCCGGTTCGAACTTGAGCGACCTGTTGGTCGACCTGAAGCTGACACAGCTTATCTGGCTGCCTTTATCCTTCAGGGTGAAATAGTAATGGCCGGAACTATGTTTTGTGAGGTTTGATATCTCCCCGCGCACCCAGACCTGGTTGAGCAGGGGATCCTGACACAGTAACTGTTTGATATGGTCGTTCAGTTGTGAAACAGTATAGATTCCCATAGTTATCTCCCGGCCTTTATGAGAACGCTTTGCTGGTATTATATCATAAAGGAAGTCGTGTGAAAGTATTATGCCAACTTTTATATTACTATTCCCGGCACGATTACTTTTAAAATATTAGTACACTAAGAAAATTTATCTGCAGATTGATTTCGAAATGTTTTAATAGTTAGTCAAATTCCTTTGTGAAATATCCAAAAAGGAGAGACGATTTGACCAAAACGGAAGCAAGACCGGATATTTACCTTGGGGAAGAACAAGGTCCGCATGATATCAGAGCAATCAATGCAGAAGAGTTACAAAATGAGGAAAATATAGAAAACAGCACCCTTGTGGAAATACACACAGATGCACTCAAAAGCGAGTTCATCTGCAAGGTAAAGGCTACAAGTACATGGTGTTCGCTCTTGATGGACAATATCATATCAGGGATATCCCTCCTGAATAGGAACAGTGAGAACGAAGAGACGCTCTGTCCCTACAAACTGAGGTCCTCGAAAAAACACGGGATAATAACCGTGAACTGCAAAGAGTGTTCCCATGGATCCACATTCCAGAGCCCTGTCTGCAGAAAGAATGTCTTCAACATACTCCTCAGAGAACCCGCAATTGACAGGCTTGTTCTCTCAAACCTATATGAGAGGGACTATGAAGGAAAAAATCTTGCAATTATCTACATGATGGCACATCTCCACGACCGCCTGAGCTCCTATTCCACTGCAAGGTTAACACATGAGAACTGCACCTACAAGGAATGCAGGAAATGTGCATCCACCCGCCAGCAATTGATAGAGGACATCATTACAACAGCCGGACAGGACCCTTTGAAGGCCTGTTCTGTAATCAACCTGTACTGCGATCCGTACAGTTTTAGAGACATGAGAGCAGGAGAATACGAGAAATGCGAAAAATGTATTCAGGATTTCATGAGCATTCTTCAGGAGATGTCAACCTACTCTCTCGACATAAAAAGATCCTTGCACACTAAAGTTACGGGGCCTTGCGATGGCGTTGAAGATACAGATTACGAAGTATACCTGAGATCGTACGTCAGACCGCCCTTTTCCACTTCACGGATATACATCGAGCCTCCGGACAATACGGTCTTCCTTGAGTGCTACGACATTGATCACATGAACGAAAGGTCACTTCCCGTATCTATCTACCAGCTGACTGACCGGCCGGAGAAGATGTATGTTATAAATCCTGCGGAGTATTGCCTTGAAGCTGATGAGATTGAGATTATTGAAACCGTGAGGAAGAAGATGATAAGGCATCGCCCCAAAGACTTGCAGTTCGCAAACCCCTCCAGCTCAAGGAACTATTTCAAGCTGCTGGGAAAACGCCTGTTACTGGAGGAGGCCGAACTTCGGAGAATGACACTGGAGCCTTCGAAAGTTAAACTCTACACAGACATCCTTGCCAAGTACACAACCGGCCTTGGCATACTTGAGGACCTGCTCTCTGATGAAAGGATCACGGACGTGTATGTCAATGCACCGGCTGACAGGAACCCTGTACATGTTGTGCTGGACGGGGAAGAGTGCGTCACCAATATTTTCCTGTCCCAGGATGACATGGACTCGATGGTATCCAGGCTTCGGTCTATAAGCGGCCGTCCCTTTGGAGAAGCCACCCCTGTGCTTGAGATGTTCCTGAAGGAATATAAATGTTATTGGGCATGTTCCTATAATTCATCTAATTAAATATAACGACAATATCTAAATACCAATACTCACCATATTTAGATTATAATGTTATACCATATGGTGATAAAATGCCGAAATTACAGCACAACAATAACCAGTATTTCTTGACTATACCTAAAGACATAGTTGAACTTGAGGGCTGGACCAAGGGACAGGAAATTAAGTTGCGCCGCATATCTGCAAAAGGTGAAGAGTACATTGCATTGATACCCGTTGAGCAGCTTTAGCCCTTGAACCTGTTCACTGAGGGCGCAGGCAGGGCTGTGGAAGGGCTTTCTTGATATGGTTGATAAGTTTGTATCTCTCTGCTTTTGAGCCCTATGCAGACGATTGTAGGCCGAATCGATTAGGGTAGAATATTTACTCTTGCATTAAAAAATTAATTGAGGAATATATTCATTTTTTACTTCTAGGTTTACGTATTGAAAATACAAGGTAAGAACACATTATTGAAACAAATAACAGTAAACTCAGAGATGAACCAGAATTGCCTAGTAACCTAGTTTCAGAATTATCATCTGCTTCACTCGCAGGAACAGGAACATTATCATACATTATCTGCGATGGGGTATCATCAGATTCTGTTCTATAGATTAAAATGAATTTTTCGTTGTTCCTTGTTACATCAATAACACGATTAACAGGTATCAAACCATATGCAGCTTCTCCTTCTACTTCTATATTGCCTTTTGGAACTTCACCACCCCACTCACCATATTGCCGTGAATCCACGGATGGTACATATATAGAATATGAACTACCAAGAGGTGTTCCTGTAGTGTCAACTGCTATTATATTAATTACGATTCGCTCAGGAGCATTGGGACCAGTTGAAGGTACCCCTTTAAAAAATACGGTACTTTCATCGAAGTGGTCATAATATGTTCCACTTGCACGAACATCAAAGTAACTAGCTACAATATAAGGGAAGGCGTGTCCATAAACAGTGAATTCTACTATCCTTGACTGGCCAGAGTTTAAATATATAGTTTCTGATTGTGGAAAAATAGAAAGATATTCATTATATTGACCCTTTAAAAACGGTTTAACAGTTACGGGTCCACTTCCTTGGTCTGCTTTCACAGTTACACTGAGTGTGGCAGTACCTCCCTGATGAATATCAGATGACATCTGTGAATCTATTATTTTTGGTATAACATTGTTTTCTTCTATGACAAGAGTGCCTGTTGATATAATGGCAATCACAATCAAGCAGATGATAATCATTTTTTTTCTGTACATAATCTCACCACAATTTAATCGTATTACAATAAAGATATCAAAACCTTATTTTAAAAAGGGCTTCATAAGTATAAACTTAACTAGAGAGTTATTATCTTGTGGTACTGAAATTGCCCATAAGTCACTTTTTAATTGATATTTTGTAACTATTCAGCCTGACAAAATTGTTATCATTGGCCAGCTTAGTAAAAAGTTGATGCGTTAAATCGTTTTAACAAATTTATTTTAACTGTAGCAATTATAGTTAATAACTGATTGTTTGAAACTTATGGCATTAGCATAACTGCCAATATGCAATGGTTTTAGAACTAATAAGTTACAAACCAAGGGTGTTTAACTATAATTGCTTTTTTGGGTTTCCGAAATTTCAGGTCAAAATGCCTCTATTCTAATAGAATCAGCATCATTGGGCTGATTGTAGTAGGCTGAATAGTTACGATATTTTTATTATAACTAGACTACGAATATTGATTTGAATAGGTATCTACAGAGCCAAGATATGATAAGTAAAGATTAGTTAACCCTAATTTCACTTTCACTTCACTCGGCTTATCCACTTTAACTTGGGAGTCAGACCATCTATCAAAGGTGTGATTTTATGGACTCTAGGCTGCAAGAACAGGACTTGTATGGACTGCTCGATATGTATAGAGCAGAACTCAAAACTTCCGCATTGACCACCTTCGATATCCCGAAGTTCATTGACAAAAATCAACCATGTGAGCCTATTAAGGTCTTGAAATATATCGTTCTTGGAAATGCATGTTCTTGGAGGTCTTATGAGGTTGCATGTAGGCATTATGAGAAGTATCAGCATTTTATTGACAATCTGATTGAAGGGATTATTCAAGTTTAGCAAGAGAATCAAATGACTTTATTGCGCTCTACAATCAGCTACATAGGGACTTTTTGAGCGAGTTCAGGTATTTGTATGACCTGAAAAATGGTTGCATCTAAAGCGATTGTGGTGAGTATCAGACAGGGCAGGGGATGTGGAGGATACCTGGAGAAAGAACAAGCTCTAAGCATTGTGAATATTTCATCAGGCAGTAAATATTTGTCATATGCTACACTTCAATAAGTCTATATATTCCGGGATAATTGATTCATCAATGATTGGAATGGACACACTGTATAATGCTGAGGGGACGGTGGCTTATGCTCTGGTGTTCATACTGGCAGCTGTTCCGTGGATAGAGTTGCTTGTGGTCATCCCTCCGGGGATTGCCCTTGGCCTGGACCCTCTTGCTGTTGCCTTGTTGGCATTTTCAGGGAATCTGGCCACAGTATATCTTCTCGTATATGCACATCATTCATTGAATTCCGTCTGGAAAAGGTTCAGGATGGGTGAGGAGGACCGGCCATCTTCAGGTAAAAAGAAGAAGGTTATGAGCATATGGGACAGATACGGCCTGCCTGGGTTGGCTTTGATATCACCTATCATCACAGGCACACATCTTGCTGCTCTCATTGCCCTAGGTCTGGGTTCAAAGAAGTACTCTATTGTGCTGTGGATGAGCCTGAGCATTCTGATATGGACTATTGTGGTTACCGTAGCTTCCTATTATGGGATAGAGAGCCTGAAACATCTGCTGGAGTAGTCATCTTCCTATTTATCTTTCTACTAAATAAATTGATTAAGTACCTATATTTAGAAACATTGTTTCCAATACAATAAATGCTCATAGTCATTTTTTATAAATGTACGTTAGTTCAGAATTAGGGACGAGAGATACACGCAATCCATTGCAGTTCTCTTGAGACTCTTTCTGCAACTTATAGTGGTTTGATAAATATAGTGGGGTACAACATATGAAACAATACATAGCAATAGCAATAGCCATACTATTTATGGCAATACCAGTATCAGCATACGACCAAACCTACATTTTCACAAAAGACGACTTCACCCTAGCAGGTGGAGAAGACATTCCATGCGACTTCACCTTAACTCTATATCCCTCATACGATGGAAGAGACCTATATCACACCTTCCAATCTCCTGAAACATATCTTAGTGGCTCATACAGAATATCCATAAGCCCTGAACTCAACGTAGAAAATATAATTCACGACACACGCTTTTCCAACAACTTCAACATAACAGACCACATTCCGGGACATTCCCTCCTATACTACTCTCCATATTTCGAGAACGACCAAACCGTCTATGTTGAAGTCCGCCTATACATAGAACATACCTCAATAGAAAATCATACCTCAACTTACGGACATTACCTACTCAAAGAAACATGCACTCTTGGTTCCAACGTTCTCACCGTACCTGACCCACAAGAACCAAACTTCCCAATCGACGGTTATATAACTCCTTCAGCACCCTCCATTGATTCCTTCACAATCGAACAATACCACACCAACAATCGATACAATGTGCGCCATGCATTCCATTTTTCCTTCTCTGACCTAAACGGTCATAACGACATATCTTCTATAACCCTTTCAATAACAGACCTAAACTCAACACATCCAGAATATGCAACCGACAATCGCACAATAACTCCAACCATAACACCCATAAACATAAGTCATGCAAAATCAAGTTTTGGAGTCTATGAACTATATCCTCCATACACATATTCCATAACCCTAACCTTAACTGACTCCACATCTCTATCTTCTAGCGCAACCATCCTCCACACACCCAAAGGTTCCTCAACTCCCGTAATATTACCCATGTTCACCATAAACCCAGTTTACTTTTCCGACACACCTGCTGGCTCAACCGCCACAGCATCCTTAACAATAAATAACAACAATGGTCCAGAAGTCAAAGTAAACACCCTATCTTTTGCCGACTTCAAGATACATTCAAACAGCGGAACTCTTATAGACCAAATAAATGCCATATCCCTAACCTTCTCAATCCCAACAACAACCCTTTCAAGTGGAGAATCCCTTTGTATTCCCCTTTCCCTATACATACCACCCGGAACTAAAGCCGGCTCAATCCATTCATCCGGCTCCTTAATACTGGAGACTCTAGCATGAAAACCATATACACCCTTTTAACCGTCGCTATAATCATAGCGACTTTTTCTTTTTATGCATCAGCAACCACAACCTACGTCCTCAACTTCACATCTGATGGCAACACTACAACAACAAACATCACTGAAACAGACACATCAGCACCTCCATCAGCACCTACGACTCCTACGATGAAGTCCTCATATTCTGGCCCTATGGAAGCTCCATCTCAAGACGAAACATTGAATCAAACTCTTGAATCGAACACAAGCTTTCAGTCTACTGAAGACCCTCAGGTAGACTATCAAGGTGCTATCAACAATACAAGCCCTACTGAACAAGAACCGACACCTGCTCTTCCCTTGACTTACACAGCACCCTTGGTTCTTCTGTTCCTTCTGTTCATAGCGCGTAAAAAGATTTGAACCAGAAGCCCACAGGCCCTGCCACGGTATTCAGGTGCTTTACCTAACACCTTGTAGGCAGGGTTCTGTGGGTGCAATTTGTTGAAAGTAAGTAGATTTCATTTTATTATGCTCTACAATCGCTCAGTTAGGGCTTTATTTGTTGTTTTGATGGTATCGTATGTCTGATGTTTTATGTGCTTGTAGGGCTTCTAAGGGGCTGGAAGTGGTGGAAAGTGGGATTTGAATTTAATACTCTAGCATAAGGAGATTAACTTGCAGGATACTATTTAAGCGGGAAACTAGTAAATAAAGATATTCCGCCAAACACTATATACATTAAAAATAAAAAATATATAAGAAGCACTACAATTTTTAAAAGGTCATACGCATTTGAAAAATTAAACACTTTTTCATTCTCATCTACTGTGTTTAAATCTTTTATTTCGAGATTTTTGATGTCTTTTATGTGTGCAGATATTATATTAAGTTTTGGACTTTTTCCAATGCATGTAAAACGTATTTTGAAATAATCTTTTTGATTCAACAAATCAAATGAATATTTAAGAGTTCCTTCTCTACTACTATTGTGGAGAACAATTACTTCAATTTCCTTCGGATTTTTTTCTATAACTTCATCTGATATTAAATTTGCATTATCGCTAAACTCAAAAGTTAATGGGATAGAAATGTCCTGTTGCGTTATGGGAATATCGCCATTATTTACTATTTTAACTTCTAGCATTGAAAGATTATTTACTATCTCTCCTTTGTAATGTATTTCTATATAATCTCTTATTTGTGGTTTTATGTCAATGAGTGATAAATTCGGATATATAACACATTGTAATCGTTTTCTTTTGATGTTTAACTTATAAATAAATACAGGAATTACAATAGCAGCTATAATTGCAATAACAGTTAATATTACTTGTACATCTACCACTATGAATACTCCAACCAACTTATAATGTTAGTATACTAATAATTACATATTAAACTTATGTATTTTGTAATACTTATCCACATACATGAAAGCCTGCAAAACAATCAGTATACTTTTTAAGTGAAAGAGAATACTTTTTAAAAAGTTCCTTTTTTTCTTGCCATGTAAAAAAAGTAATATTTCTATACATAAGTTCTTTTTCCTTGTTACCTAGAACTTCTCATACTGGTGCGACTTATACAATTTGAACTGCGTTTAAGCTCATTAGCACCTCTCAGGGTCACGCAGACCGCACAGAGAGGGTTTTGTTTGATGGTTTGATGTAATTGTGCTACCTGCGAAGTGACCCTGTTAGGGCGATTGTGGTGAGTATCAGACAGGGCAGGGAATGTGGAGAGAAGCTAAGTCACTTCAATTGTTTAATTCCAAGTTACGTGCTTCCTCCATTTCCATTGAGCGTTATCACAATCTCCCTAAAACTCTCTAAACCCGCTTCGATATTCTCGATAATCTCATTTGCAAGGATATCAGGGTCAGGAAGATTATCAAGGTCTGCTAAGCTCTTGTCCTTAAGCCAGAATATATCTAGGCTGGTCTTGTCCCTTGCTATAATCTCTTCGTAGGCGAACCTGCGGAAGCGGCCCTCTGGGTTATCTTCACTCCATGTTTCACTGCGCTTGTGTCGGTCATCAGGGTTATAGCAACTTATGAAGTCTTCGAGGTCAGCGTATTTCAGGGGATTCTTTTTCAGTGTGTGATGCACGTTAGTCCTGTAATCGTATATCCACACCTCTTTTGTCCATGGGTTTTTAGCCGCAGCTTTTGCCTCAAAAAATAGCACGTTCGCCTTAACTCCATTAGCATAAAATATGCCTGTAGGCAATCTCAATATGGTATGCAGGTCAGTGGTTTCCATGAGTTTCCTGCGAACGGTTTCACCGGCTCCACCCTCGAAGAGAACGTTGTCGGGTAATACCACAGCTGCATGACCGCCTGCTTTTAGGATAGTGTGTATGTGCTGCACGAAGTTGAGTTGTTTGTTGCTGGTAGTGACCCAGAAGTCCTGGCGGTTATACGTGAGGTCTTCTTTTTCCTGCTCGCCTTCATTATTAGTGAAGGTCATGCTGCTCTTCTTTCCGAAGGGAGGATTGGTGAGCACGTAGTCATACCGAATTCCGGGGTCGGCTATGAGAGCATCAGAGTTGGATATCATAGGCTCGCCGTCTATTTCCCCAATGTTGTGCAGGAAGAGGTTCATCAGCGCCAGCCTGCGGGTTCCTGGGACTATTTCATTGCCTCCGAAGGTCCTGTCTTTCAAAAAACGACTCTGTTCCTTGTCAAGCTGATTATGTGATTGCTTTGATGTGAGGAAGTCATAGGCAGCAAGGAAGAACCCACCAGTACCGCAGCAAGGGTCACCTATGGTCTTCATTGGCTGTGGACGCAGGCACTCAACCATGACCTTGATAAGCGGCCTGGGTGTGAAGTATTGACCTGCCCCGCTCTTTGTGTCCTCTGCATTTTTCTGTAGCAGGCCTTCATATATCTCGCCCTTGGTGTCAACACCCATCATGACCCAGCTTTCTTTGTCAATCATATCGATGACCTTATAGAGCATTGCAGGGTCGCTTATTTTATTCTGGGCCTTGAGGAATATCTGTCCAAGCATCCCCGGCTTTTTTGCAAGCTCATCCAGCAAGTTCCTGTAATGAGTGTCAAGCTCAGCTCCTCTCTTTTGCTTAAGCACATCCCATCTATACTCCTCTGGGATGCCAATATCTCTGTTATATGGCGGTTTCCTGTACTCGTCTGCCATTTTGAGGAATATGAGAAAGGTCAGCTGCTCCAGATAATCTCCATAGCTCACGCCGCCATCACGCAATACATTGCAGAAGCTCCACACTTTTGATACAACAGATGAATTATTTTCAGACATATTATAAACCTTTGATAATAGACAATATAATGATATTATTTTGCGGTAGCTTTCTCAGCCTTGATTCTTTCCAACAGCTTCTCAGCCGGCTCCCAGTCAGGTGCACTTCTCACTTCTTCGAGTTCCCTTTCATTGAGCAGCTTACCTTCGAACGCTTTTTTCAGAATACTCTGCCGCAGCGCCTCAGCCTTCTCCAGATTCTCCACAATGTCCTGCTCCAGTTTATCACAGACTGAAAGGCGCGTTTCAATTTGCTGGACGATGGCTTGTTGTTCGGGAAAGGAACAGAGTGGAAAATTAATGGAATATAAAATGGTTTGATTAAGGAATAACCTTGTAGAACCTTTGCACAATTCTTTTACTTGTTCTCTTACATTGCCACCTTGGAAAAGATAAACAAAGTACTTTGTGGAAATAAGACTACTATTTAGTCGTATTCTCATTAGATTTGTTGAAATTATCCCCTCTTTTATCTTTTCAGGTATAGCACAAATCTCTCCAACGGTTCCTGACCTTGAAATAATAATATCATTTGGTTGGACTTTAAATGCTTCCAATTCATGGAATTTTCTTTCAGTGATGAATATCTTATTTGGCATTCTAAAAACGCCTTCGCCAATGTTTTCTATTCCATAAACTGGAATTCCACTCGCTTGATGTTCGTGTTTTTTTAAAGATGTTCCAAAAGGTCCAGTTTTCATTCCATTCTTTGAATCTTCTAAAATAGAATCAATTTTAACCCAGCGCCAATCATCCGGCAGATTGACCTGCTGCTCCCGCCATTTCCTTGTAAGCTCGCCCTCAAAAGCTTTCTTTAACACTGCCTGCCGGTAAACTTTGAGCTGCCCCTGTGCCAGTCTGAGATTGATGATGCCGTTGTCAAGGTCGCTGAAGAGTTGCTCGAGTTTGGAGACTATAGCGCGCTGTTCGGGGAAGGGCGGGAGATTAAAATTTATATTTTCGATATCAGTTTTTCGAACTGATGGAACAGTAGTTGCTCTTGAATAATCTTCAAGTTTTAATCTAACTAGAAAATAGTATAAAAATAAATCTAGACAAAGCACCTCGTTGGCTTTTATTCCAATAGCATTATTGTCTACGATAGCTGGTTCTTTAGTAATTGCTCTTCTATTAAGCTTAAGTGCCTCCCCAATCTTAGCAAAGACAATTGTATTAATAGGATACGGTTTTGCCTTTAACTGTTTTAGCTCCAAGTCGTCAATGTAATTTACACACTCATTTAAGTATCTATTTCCAGCTTGAACGTTTTTTGATATGTCCCCAACTTTGAAAAATGGATATTTGCCATTTGATTTTCCTTGAAGATTTTTTGGAAAACCATAACCGGAATAAATATCAGTAATATCACTCAGTGAACATTCTAACCATCGGTTTCTTTCTTCCATTTTTAAGCCGCCAGTGCCTCATTCAATTCACTAATAATCCCGTTCATCTCGTCACCAAAGAGCTGATACATCCTGCCCCGTCCCCCTAAGGTGTCGAAGGGTTGATAATCCAAGTCCTCGAGCTCCAGATGGAAACTGTTGGTAACATGGTCCTTTATCATGCGCAACCAGTTCATCTGCTCCTCATTGAACTTCAAGGTTCCGGCTTGCTTGCTAAAAACCCATTCCTGGAAGTTACGGTTCACAGTCAGGTCGTAAGCGGTCAATACAGAGTCTATCTCAGTAACCCTGCGAATAAGTGATACAAGGGCCGTAAGCTCGCTTCTGGGGGAATTACCATTGACCTTCTCAAGCTGCTCATAAGCCTGCCACACCCGCGTCGGTGCTAACTGAGGCTTGTCCATTTTCAGTCGCTTCAACACCTCCTTAATCATTTCAAAGGTCACTTCCCTGCGCTTGTAGGGCTGATTATAAAATATTTTCAGCGCGGTAATCTCATCCTTGTGTGATTCCAAGTATGCCTTAAAATCGATGATAATCTCATCTGCCCTCAACACAGCGTCCCTGTCCCATTCGGCCCTAGTTACAGTATCAATATTCACTGTATCAATAATCTGTTCATGAACTCTGCGCACATTTTCAATATACTCGTTCAGCTCGCCTGAGAAAGTCGACCTTGCAACATCAATAAGTTCCTGTTGTGCTTTTGCCTTAGCCTCACCCCCTTGAATCTCCGGTTGTCTCAACTGTATTTCAAAAGCCTTAGAATCAATAACATCAGGATTATACGCACTAAGCAAATCGTTCACAGCTTGACTAAATGTTTTTCCACCGGCCTTTGTAGCAAAGGCTTCCTTCTCTTCCTCAGTGAGTTGCCTGCCAAGTCTGGCCAGCCGGTTAGCAAGCGACACATAAAGGTCCTCGTCCTTTGCACCCATCGTCACAGCCGCAAGCAGGTCTTTCAGAGCCACCCCTTTCTTGCGCTCCAGAGGTCTGCTATCGGTCTTCATGGACTTAGTCACACCCACAGCATCCACAACCACAAAATGCGTCTTTGCAGAAGCAACCGAAGGAGTCACCTTCTTGAGGTCATCGAATCCCATGATTCTCGTGCCACGCCCCTTCATCTGCTCGAAGTAATTACGGCTCTTCACATCCCTCATGAAAAGCAGACATTCTAGTGGTTTCACGTCGGTGCCTGTTGCTATCATATCTACTGTTACAGCTATCCTGGGATTGTAATCATTGCGGAAAGCCGAAAGCACAGACTTTGGGTCATCGCCTTCCTCAGGTTTATAGGTCACCTTCTTGCAAAAAGCATTGCCTTCCCCGAACTCTTCCCTCACAATCTGTATAATATCATCAGCATGACTGTCGGTCTTCGCGAATATCAGGGTTTTTGGAACTTCTTGCCTGCCCGGAAAAATCTCAGGCAACTTGTCCTTAAAGGTTCTAATCACATTCCGCATCTGACTGGGATTAACAACATCCTTGTCAAGCTTACTCGATGTGTATATGTAGTCATCGTCCAGTTGCTCCCAGCGTTTCCTTCGGCTGAGTTTTTCCCGCTTGTCCACAAATTCCTTCGCTTTTATCTGTGCCCCGTTCTTGGTTATCTCGGTTTCGATAGTGTACACATCATAGCCTACATTAACACCATCAGCAACCGCGTTCTCATGACTGTATTCACTGACAACATTCTCATTGAAGAAACCGAATGTTCTCTTATCCGGCGTCGCTGTCAGCCCTATCAGGAAAGCATCAAAATAATCCAGCACCTGCTGCCACAGGTTGTATATCGAACGATGACACTCGTCGATAACCACAAAATCGAATGTCTCGATTGGTATCTTCTCATTATAAACTACAGGTAGTGGTTCCTTAGGCTGCCATCCCTTCTCAGCAGGATTCTCCTTTTCCATATCCTCATCCAGCTCTTCATCCTTTAGTATCGAATAAAGACGCTGTATGGTCGAGATGCACACCTGGCTGTCCGATGATATGTAACTCGAACGCAGCCTCTGGACATTATATAATTCAGTGAACTTACGATTATCATCGTTTGGTACATAGGCCATAAACTCCTGTTCAGCCTGCTCCCCAAGGTTCCTGGTATCAACAAGGAACAATATCTTCTTCGCATCTGCATATTTCAGCAGCCGATAAATGAATGTGATAGCAGTATAGGTCTTCCCGGAACCCGTTGCCATCTGTATCAGTGCCCTCGGGCGATTGTCTTTAAATGATTCCTCGAGCTTGACAATTGCCCTCACCTGACAATCCCGCATTCCCCTTGTCCCAAGCCCCGGAATGTCATGAAGTCTTGTCCTCAGTGATTTATCCTTCCCCAGCCATCCCCTAAAGGTCTCAGGTCTATGAAAAGAAAAAACTGGCCTAGACCTAGGCTTAGGGTCACGGTAGTCGGTAAACCTTGTCAATTCCCCATTGCTCTCATAAACGAAAGGTAACGGCCCATTATCTAAATACTTTAGCTTGCTTGACGCATACCCCAAAGACTGTTCCTCAACAGCTGTCAGTTTGTGTCCTTCCTCAGCCTTCTTAGCCTCAATAATCCCAACAGGCGACCTATCAATAAAGAGGACATAATCAGCAGGTCCTACATCTGTCAGATATTCCTTAATCGCAATCCCCTGCGATACTTTCCAGTCTATTCTGTCTTTCTCTTGCACTACCCAGCCAGAATTAATTAGTTTTCCATCAATAGTATCTCTGGCTTTTTGTTCAGGGCTCTGGTTTTGAATCATACCTTTTTCGTCCGCAAGTTTTCAAGATAGACATTCAGAATGGCAGATTATAAGTAACTGGATAAAGAATATCATTCCCATTCCATATAAATATTTATACTAACTCTCAAGTAGCCTCTTTTTATCTCACACTTGAATAAAGTAAATGGAGATAAAGAACCTAAAAGATGGATAATACCCCCTATAAACTCCATTAGTTTATACTTATTACATATGCGGGGGTACGTCGATATGTCCCTCAAAAAAATGCAACTCCCCGCCGCCCCCGAACCCCACGCACACAGCCTACGCGCTGTTGCGTGCACTCAAGCACACCGACGTAAGAGGACGAAAACCCACACGCCCTGCCTTTTTGGTGCTGGGCTTACAGATTAGAGTTATATGTCGAACTTTTAACGAGCAGCAACCTCTGCACCCGAATCGATTCTTTTTCAGATACCCTGCAATGCGGTCAACCAGTACCTGACACTAGCACATCAACCTCTCGGTAAAAGCCCCGCTTCGACCCTCACAGGGCTTTTAAACACGTATGAATAGTACAAGAATAACCCCATTTTGAACACACCAAGAGACAGTTTTTAGTGCCCGCTAAAAAACTATCTTGAACTTGTGAATTAACATAGTTTTATTAAGTTTAGAAACAATTTTCCAATATAATTATGTCCGACAATTTTCTTTCAGATGCTGGAATTACTCTAGGTGAAGGATTTACTGGTGGAATTGCTTTTTTAATTGGACTTAAATTTGGAGTTCCAATAGATGAAGGTGGACTTGGGCTTTTTGTTGCTGAGGAAATGCTCGAAGCATCTAAACAAGTGGCTCCAACTGCAAATTATTCTTCAGCAGAGTCACTCCTAATGTTTGTAAGTTTCTTTATATTTGTTATTTCAATAATAGCGTTATTTGTAAGTATTACACGAATTGGTGACTGGAAAATAGGTGCATTACTATATGGTATTGGTTTTATCTTTGGAGCAATAATTATTCTGTCTGCCCTCCCATAAATCCAAATCAATTATATAATCAACACTGAATACATATTTCACCCACATGCCCTGCCTGTGTAATATACGATTCCACAAATATTTAATCGATATCTGGCATTACAGTCACTAAAAAAAGAATAACTATCGGAAATAATACAGAAAGTATATATTCATTCAAAGCATATTGGTATATATGGCTCAGCGGCTATGCATGACATCCAAATGTTTCAGACCTAACTGATTTGTATATTTCTGCCGTTATACTCCTTTAAAGCCGCCTGAGCCTTTTTTCTGCTTATGACTTGCAAAGGCTAATTGCAGAATCACTTCCCACACACTGAATTAAAAAACATATTGATTAACCCTTGTTTTCTTTACGCCGAATCCATCTTAAAAGTATAAATACCATCTCTTATGTTGTGCTAAAAAGGGGTTAGGGAAGCTGTGAAATAGGCTCGTATTCAAATCAAACCGGCACTTCTCGTTCTTCATATTTAGTGACTGTTCTATATTTAGTAACTGTTCTATACTTAGTAACTGGTTTTGTAATGGTTTTTGTACCCGGTGTTACATAATAATTTATATTATAATTTTCACCAGCACTAATATCAAATTCCTCTCTGAATGTTACTGATTCACCCGGGACAATATACTTTGAAGTAGATTTTGACTCATCAGGGTTATTCAATGTTGAAATTGTTTGTGCTACGCTAAAAATTCCACTTTCAGAATCTACATTTCTAACAGTAACTTCTCCATATGCCCATACATCAAAACCTTTATAAAAATTACTTTTAGTGGCACTTACGACTTCATATTTCAGATTTATTATCTCATCTTCATATGCAGTATATGGTTCTTCTTCGGTATAGGATTCTTGCACTTCATAGGGCACTTTAATAATTTTTGTTCTTTGAATTGGCTCACTTGTTTCTTCTACAAAATAGGTAGAAGATGACGACCCATCGTCAGAAGATGACGACTCATCGTCAGAAGATGACGACCCATCATCAGAAGTACATCCTGAAACAAATACAGTTAGAATTATTAACAGAATCATATATTTAAATTTAGCATCCAATGTTATCCTACCCCTATAAAATTTTATAACTGGAATATATACAATATTTAACTATTATGATAAAACGATAGTGTTAAGTATGTATATATACTTTATGGAAAAAATTACGCACGTTTCTACTTGGGGTTCTCTAGTAGTAACCTTATTCCTGCACATTAACTCTACCTTAAAGATATCTATATTATACAGATATTATAAAAATGGGATTGGAATTTCGAAACCTTTCTTGTAAACAACGGAAGTTTATTAAATCGCATTCTTTCTATGATAATCGGTTGCAGATGGGATTTAGAAGGCTAGAAAGTAAATACGAACAATTTAATATGGTATTCAATGGATTGTTGGATGTTGCAGGATGTGCTTGAAAAAGACATGAGGGCCGTTTTGGAACAGGTTCACCCTATTCGACATTTTCACAAATCGCGTACAAAGGGCTTCATGACTAACCTATACAAGACATCAACCTAACTCTCAAGTCCCTGCCTCGGCCCTCAGAAGGGCATCTTGTCACTTTTTAACGTAAATGCGCTGATGCAAGTAATTCTCTTTAAGAAATTCATTAAATTGTATCAGTTCACCCTCACTTAAGGGCATCCCATACGTTCGACTTCTGTCAGCGACCCATTCATCCAATTTTATCTGTAATTGCTCATCATTCTTATTTTGTTTTATAAACGCCAAACAATCCCTTATAAAAAATCGTTGTTCTTTTTTTGGGAATGTCTTCGGTGATGGGTTAATATAGCCCAGCTTGTAAGAGTTATCAAATTCGTGTAATCGACTTTGCATAGTCTCAGCTCCTCGAATATTATTAAAAACAATCCGCAGCGCAGCTATTTATAATTTTGCGGCTCTTGATATCGTTATTTCCGCCCACAGGGGGCCTGCCTGTGAGTTTAGTTGGGGGCTTTAGGGATGGAAGAAACAATGGCCGCACAAAAGCGAGGAGGCTCCGCGTAGCGGAACCGAGCTAATGCGGCGACGAGCGCAGCGAGGCGGAGCATTGAATTTGCGGCTATTGTTTCGTAATATGAGAACACAGCACTCAAAGCCCTATCCTTGCCCTTCCTTGCCCTCGCAAGTGATGGTTAAGGTGTAAGTATGGTCTGAAACAGAAGGGCTTTAAAAGGGCTACTGGTAATGTTATGTAAAATTTTCGACAGCATGCAGCGCAGGCAGGGCCTGTGGAGGCATTCATTCTAAAAGTTATTTCATGTTTGAGATTTTGGTAGTGGAAGACGTTGTGAAGGGAGATTTTGGTAGTGGAAAATTTTGTGAAATATAGCAGTTCTTTAAACAATTTACTGTCTTTTAACTCTGCCTATAGCAAAATCCCCTCCTTGTAGTGTCTATAGATAGCGTTGTCTCTTTTTACAATCCCAAAATCTCAGGGTTGGGGATTTTGGTATAGGCAATGAATATTCAATAATATAATCAATATCAGTAGTAATAATTAATTATATTATATTCCTATACTAAAATCCCCAAAATCCCCTAAAATTAGAGATAGGTGCGTTCAATATAAAATAGGTATTTTGATGAAGGTCTGAACCTACCTTAACCTCTCTCAAAAAAGGGGATTTTGGGGATTTTAGTAGTGGCAGTGAAGATTTTCACACACTTTGAAAAATGAATGGGGATTTTGGTATAGGCAAAGAATGCTTGATGTCAAAATCGACATCGGTAAAAAATAGGTTGAGGGGATTTTGGTGGCGGCAATACCGATTAGGTAATTTTCGGTATTGTCATAGGTGCCATTATGTTTGGTTTAGGTACTGGCTTGTTGATAAGTTCATCATCTCCTGGATTATATTGTTTCTCGTTCACTTTTTTAGCTTCATCGAGCTTAGCTTTTACCAATTTGTATATGGGATTGCTCGCAACGAAGTAATAAGTTCTCGATGTGGTCTTCCCTTCGCTGGTCTCTTGGACCTTCTCGGACAAGAAGCCCGGAACTTTGCTTCTAAGCCCAGAGTCCGATTCCCTTCCTTTGCCGTTAATTGCCTTATTAACTTGGTTATCTGTCATACCCAGCTCACTTATTATGTCGTTCAGGTTGACATATCCCCTTTTCATAACGACCTGAAGGACTTTCTCTTCGTTGTCGGTGCGTTTTGTTGCTATGAGCGATTCTCTTGGTGACAATATTTCCATCGCATCGTTATAGTCCTCAATTGTGGCTATAAGGTTGCCTTTAGAGTCCCTATGTCTCTGGTGGTGGCGCAGAATTGCGAAGGACTTGACCATGTCTGCAAGCATTTCGCGAAGCCTCTTATTTTTTTTATCAGGTCTTGCTCTGAACATGTCTCCGACCTCTTTAGAGAACTTTACGCGATACGTAGACTTCCTTATATCACGCATGATTTCGCGACAGATAAGGACATCTTCGGTTATGTCGTCTTCGGACCTACAATTCTCTTGCATGTCTATCCAAGAATCGTCTATGGTGCGGTCTCTGTCTTCGGATGGCTTGACCTCATTGCTGAAAAAGCGACTTCTCAATTGCTCTCCACCGTCCAGCAAGACGCTCGACAGTATAAAGGCAAGACGCTTTGCAGTTGTAAGAGTCAACGATTTATCCTCACCTTTAATTCCCATGTCTACTGTCGTATATTTGCATGGGTGTTGGAAGTTGGTCGTTGCTTCTTTAATGATGTCTGTGGCATTTTGAGATAGGTTCACCTCATCTATATAAATGAGAAATCCGTCCGGGAACTTCTTATAAAAAAGGGACTTATCTGAGAATTTCTCCATGCTGTATAGCTCAGATGGCATTATGAAGAGCATATACTTGATTCCGTATGATTTACCCTCACCAGAAGGTCCAGACATAGCTTGATGGAGCCCTTTTGTATTGAGTCCGGCACAGCAGCAGAATTGAAGCAGTACAAAGCTTCCAGTGATGAACTCCCCGATGATGACCTTGTTGTAGGTATTAAGTATGAACCTGTAAGGGTCACCATATTGAGCTATCTTGAGGGCTTTGTCTTTGATGGTCGCTCTGTCGAAACCCTTAAATTCTTCTTTAAGTTGCGCTTCCTGTTTCGTCTCTTCGTAGTTATAGACTTTCTCCATTAGTTTCTTTTCCAGAGCTTCTTTTTCCATAGGTGATACTTTATACTTTGCGAAGTTGTCGATGAAATCCGATATCATTTTCGCAACAAACTCCCTGCCTGCATCCCTAATTATAAAATGCTCGACCATCGCTTCTCCTATAGCCTGAACCATGCTCTCATCAGTTGGAAGGCAGGCAGGCGCTGTGGAGGAAACAGGTTTAGTGTGTTCTTTCCAAGCGTTCTCAAGGAAATTCATCACATCATATTCCGGTGCTTTTACATCCAACATCCAGTGTCCCCGGAATTTGTTAGAAATTGTATCCCAGTCACATCCCTGGGATATCATTTTGAGCCCTGTCTCTTTTATAAGCTCCAGTGAGCCTTTACAACCACGACCAGTCTCATCGCAGGCAGGCGCTGTGGAGTTAATTTCGTTGCTCATGAAAGCACCCCAGGAAGTCTCATAGAATTCTTTATAAACCCTGAGGAGCTAATCGATGTGCGAAGGAAGGATGAAACTTTCTCCTCGTAATATACACCGCCCTGCCCGGCATTTCTGGATGCTGTGGGGCGGGTGGTGTTCCCTTTCTTCCTATTGCCGCTGGATAAGGTTGTGGGCGATGCTGTCGACTTCGCCCATTGTTGGACTGTTTCGGGGTTTTCTATGTGGACTCTCAGAGCCCACGCTAATAATGGTTTTATCATAGTGTACTCCTTCTATGGGAGTCACACAAAAACAAAGTTTATATACCTCGACAGCGTAGAAACTATTGCTGAAGTTGTTTTCATGCGCAGGCGAGTTTCTTTGCTTTGCGTGTGACTCTTATTTTTTATTTCATATGTGGGTTTGTGGTTATATATGGAAACCTCTTTGCCGCGCAATCTCACGTGGTGGTTTCCCAGTTAGTTGTGCTTCGTTGATTATCTCCTTGTAAATTCGTTGTGCTTCATTTTCTATATATTTTTCAAGTTCATTCATAGTCCTCCATGAGTCTTAGAGGGCTGTCTATGGAGGGCTTATCTGTTCAGGGGAATTTTCTTCATCTGCTCGCGAAGCAACCTGCTTATGAATTGAGAGCGGTTGTGTCTTCCACGAGCATTTTCAAGCCATTCAAACACGTCGGGTTCAAATGCAATCGAACGCGCTAATCTCACTTTTGTTCTCACCTCGCTTTTTTAGTATCATAACTACTTAACACCTAATGGTATATATATCCTTTGAGCAAAAACACTAGCATAAGAAGTCTTTCAAATTTATTTTTGTTTCATTTTGGCCATACACCATATTTGTACAGGTAGTGAAGATTAAATTATCTCTTTTTAGTAAAACCGCATCAAGAGAGGTGCTATCGTGTATATATTTTTTGACTAATATATGAATGTATTTAAGATAACGTTAACAATTTTCCAGCAAGCTTCATGCGGTTCAAAAAATAAAAGTGAATGAAAGGTTTTCAGTGTACCCAAACATGAAGCAATCCAAAAAATGAAATAAGATTATTTTTTACTGTCAATAAGTTCTTTGAGACGCTCGGTGACAGCATCGTTGATTAATTTTTCCATGTTGCTGATTTTGGATTTTATTTCAGCGTTCTCATTGCGGAGGTCTGATAGCTCTGAGCGCTCAACGATGTGACGAGCAGTCTCGGCTTGCAATATGCTATTTTCTTTCTTGACGGCTTGGTATTCAGGGGATTCGGAGACGTCCAATTCCTTGCGAATGGTGATATAAGGGATGAACTTTTTATATATTTCTTTGAGCTTCTCCGGGTCACCCTCAAAATAGGTTGCTTTTGCACCGTCGAGGGTGTGACCCATGAAGTACTCGACGAGGTCGCCATCACAGCCAGCATTTTTAAGGCTACTGTTAAAGAACTTTCGCATGTTGTGTGAGCGTACGACATTATAGACACCTTTTTGACCGCCCATGCTCGCAGCCTTATTCAAGCGATTGTAAACCCTTATAATAGTATCGGGTTTGCATTTTCTTATTTTCTCATCATGAGTTTCAAGGTATTGTGGGGGCGCTTTGCTTGCAACGAAAAGATAGCTGTCGGGTGTCGTTCTGCGCTTCTCATATTCTGTTACATCGCGCTTATTTAGAGGTCTGGCAGGCGGTCTATCACGCCATTCAAGATATTTTAAAATGGCTGCTGATGCTTCGGGAGAAATGAATGTGATGAAGTCCGTTCCGACTTTTTGTCTTCTCATGTCAAATGTAGTTATTCCAGTTTTTGGGTCGTAGCCATCTTTAAAGGCTTTTAGCGTGAGGCTTGCTATTTCTGCTGCTCCCATGCCTGAACTTATTCCACATAGCATAATGGCCCTATCCCGCACGTCTGCAAACTCATGTGCTTTGTGTATGTCATCTTTTGTGGCCTTGCGCATGTTTTCTTTCAGAGGCTTGACCTTCTGTTTAGAGCGAGGCTGCTTTGGCACGTCTATATGAAAATATTTATAAAAAGAACAGACAGTGTTCACATATTTGTTCAGAGTTCCGGGGGCATGCTGTTTTCCTGCTTGGGGTGTAGTCAGAGTTTCCAAGTATTGTCTAAACGCAGGTATTCTCTTGAAGACGTGCCTCTCTGTCATCAGTTTTCCCGCTTTTAGGTCTGCATTTGCCTCCTCTATCAATTGCGTGGGAGTCATATCAGTAAATTTTGTGTAGTGCACCAATGCAGACAGATAGTTCTGTTTTGTCATATCGGCTGGACTTATAAGAGCAAAAAGTTCTTTCAATTTTGGTTCGTTTTCTAGTTCTATTCTATTCATCTTTCTCAACTCCTTCTAATATAGGAACATTCTTTATATAACCTTTATTCCTGAAGGAATACGGTGTGCGCGTGTCGGTCATCGGGGATCCCCTTAGTGCAAAAGGAATAGCCTATGCGTTCAGGAAGCACGCAAAGGATCCCTGGACGCTTCCAAAACTCATCAACACCGGCTCCATATCCCCGCTGGCTGCGGGGCTGCTGAGCTTTATCATGGATGGGCAGGCCTCCGTACTTGTTGCGGGTGGCGTAGGAGCCGGCAAGACATCCCTGCTGAGCGCCATGCTGCTGGAGATACCCCAGAAGTACAGGATACTCACCATTGAGGATACACCGGAAATACCAATCGAGCAGCTTCAGGAGATGGGGTGGAAGGTGCAGGGACTTAACTCACAATCGGCCATCATAAAATATGGCATCGAAATAGAGCCTTCAATGGCGCTTAGGGCTTCTCTGAGGCTTGGGAGTTCATCCCTTGTAATGGGAGAGGTAAGGGGTCCCGAGGTTTCGGTCCTTTACGAAGCCATGCAGGTTGGCGCCGCCGGTAATTCGGTCATAGGTACTATCCACGGCTCATCAACGCGTTCGGTCTACGAGCGTATAGTGCACACACTTGGCGTCCCGACTGCATCTTTCAAGTCAACGGACGCAGTTATAGTTTGTAGCAATACCAGGATCGAGGGAAGCATGGTTTCAAAGCGCAGGGTTATCCAGATAGCCGAGGTCAACGAGAATTGGGACCCCCGGGACACCGACACTGTGTTCTCTGATGTACTGAAATATAACGCATCTCTTGATTCCCTGGTACCGGCTGATATAATGGACAGGGGACAGTCGGTGCTCATCAGCAAGATAGCAGACAAATGGGGTATGAGCATCGGCCAGGCCTCTCAGAATATACGCCTGAGAGCAAAGATCAAGGAGAAAATGGCGGATTACGGCAGGAAGGATGCATTCTTTGTGGAATCATTCACTGTCAGCACAGCAAACAATATGTTCTGGCTGCTCACAGAAGAAGAGAAAAACTCTCAGGGAGGATCTGATCCGGAGAGGATCTACAGGAGATGGTCGGAGTGGTTTGAGGATTTCGCATCAAAACACTCACCCCAATTTGCGCAGCATACGGATGAATTTCCTGGCACGGACGAAAACGCCCTGATAGCAGCAGGTGGTTTCTCTGAGCAATGAAGAGAACTGGTATTACCACGGCTGCAAGTTCACATTCAGGAACTTTAGCTGGCTCCTGTGGAACCCTGCTTCCTTTAGAAAGAAAGCAGATAAGGCTGTGAGCGAAGAATACAGGGATTCGCTTGTATATACGGGACTTGATCTGGAACCCTATGAAACTGCATTCTTCGCGTATACGGTATCAGGTTTTATGTTCCTTTGCTTCCTCATTGCTGATTTCATCATATTCAGGCTCACCAGCTTCGAGGCTGCCACGCTCAAAATAACCGTGGCTATAAGCCTTATTCTTCCACTTCTCACATTAATATACCTCAGCGAGTACCTCAAAATATACTCCCGGTGGATGAAGGTCCGCTCCCTGGGAGATATGCCCGAGATTCTGAGTTATATAGTAATGTCAATGAAGCTCGTCCCTAACATGGAAATAGCTATCCGGTTTGCTGGCGAGAGCTCGGACAGGCCCCTGGCAAAGGATCTGAGAAAGATGCTATGGAACCTTCATGTCAGGGAATACAGGGGAATGGATGATGCCACACTGGAATTTGCTAACATATGGGGCAAGAACAGTGAGTATTTCAAACGGGCCCTGCATCTTATCAAGAGCTCGACCAGTGAGCCGGACGAAGCCCAGAGGGTGATAACCCTGAACAGGGCCCTTGACATCGTTCTGGAGAACACAAAGAGACTTATGGAGAACTTTGCATCGAAGCTGAAAAGCCCTACATACATCCTGTACCCCATATTCATCCTTATCCCTCTTGCACTGGTCGCCCTCATGCCTGCGATAACCGTGGTAGGCATCCGCTTTGGCATAGGCACCCTTGTTGCATTGTATAACATAATACTGCCGCTGGCGACATTTGCCTATGCGGAATATATCCTCATGCAGAGGCCTGCCACTTTTGTTCCACAGAATATCCCCGACAGTCACCCGCAACTGACGGGCATAAAGAAAAAAAAGGCGGCTGCTGCAATGATATCGACTGTTCTGGGCATGGGAATAATCTTCCTTGGCTACTTATGGATGGTCCTGGGAAATCCCGGCAACATTATATCAACCGCAACGCTTGAGGGTGTCCTGCCTCCTGGACTGCTTATCCTGTGGGGGCTG
Source organism: Methanolobus psychrophilus R15 (assembly GCA_000306725.1). Classification (GTDB taxonomy): domain Archaea; phylum Halobacteriota; class Methanosarcinia; order Methanosarcinales; family Methanosarcinaceae; genus Methanolobus; species Methanolobus psychrophilus. The sequence goes on from CP003083.1 coordinate 1,107,221, forward strand.
GTCTTTGCAATTGCATTCTACCTGAACATGAGTTATACACCCTACAAGAAGATACGTGACGAGATAAAGAGGATGGAAATAGAATTCTCAGACGCCCTTTTCGTACTTGGCAGAAGAATATCCGAGGGCAGGGCCACCGAGGAGGCGTTCATGCATACGGCATCGACCATGCAGGGATCACAGATAGCCGGAGCATTTGAGAGGATATCCCTGAACCTGCTGAGCATCAGGGCGGACATCATGACAGCCATCTTTGACGATGAGTTTGGAGCATTCAAGGATATTTACTCTGACAGGATACGGACCACCATGAAGCTCTTTGTAGAGAGCGCACACAAAAGCCATGAGGCGGCAGGTGTGGCCATTGTCAAGCTTGCAGACCACCTCAAGGAACTGCAGGATGTCGAGCAGAACATTAAGAGGTCGCTATATGACATGACATCCACAATGCGCTCAACAGCAGCCATCTTCGCACCCCTGATAGCAGGAGTCACCATGGCCCTGTCAGAAGTCATTGCAAAGATACTTCAGAACATATCTCACAGCATGGCGAACCTTCCGGCAAATATGATACCTGGGCCAGGACAGATATCCCCGGCAGACCTTGAGCAGTCTATTCCCTCTGACCTGTTTATGCTCTCCATAGGCGTATACCTTATCCTGATCACAATAATACTCACCCGTTTTTCAGGTACCATTGAATACGGAGGCGACAGGGCTCAGCTGATGTACGACCTGGGACAGGTGCTTCCTTTATCCATAATTATATTCACTCTTTCAACAGTTGTGTCAAGGGTCATCTTCAGGGGGCTTGTGTAATATGGCAGAAAGTTCCGTAAAGTTCAATATCCATCGTTCAAATATAGCTCAGAGAGTTGATATCGATGAAAAGATCCATAGGAGCTAAACCATTTGTTTATCCTGCACCTGCATGGGTGATCGGTACATATGATGCGTTCGGCACCCCGAATGCAGCGACCATTGCATGGGGAGGAATTTCCTGCTCAAGCCCTCCCTGTGTTAGCATATCTCTTCGGAAAGCGACCTACAGCTACACCAATATTATGGAAAAAGAGGCGTTCACTGTAAACATACCTTCAGAAGAATATGTGAAACACACGGACTATTGCGGGATGGCAAGCGGAAAGGATGAGAATAAGTTTGAGACTACCGGCCTCACACCCGTGAAAAGTGACCTGGTATATGCGCCTTATATCCAGGAATTCCCAATTGTACTTGAATGCAAGCTGGTACACAGTTTTGAGATTGGGCTCCATACGCAGTTCATCGGGGAAATCATGGACATCCGGGCAGAGGAATCCGTGCTGGATGAGAGAGGTGTGCCTGATATAGAAAAGGTGAGACCTGTCATATTCGGGCCGGAAATCCGGAATTATTATGGGGTTGGTAAAGTACTGGGCAAGGCTTTCTCCATCGGCAAGGAGATGAAATAAAGAGTGCAGCTTTAATCGATATGGATCAATGCCTTGTTAGGGCATACTTTAATGCATGCCATGCAGAGAGTGCATTTACTATAATCAACCCTTGTAAAGCCCTCGACTCTGTAAAGAGCTCCGTAAGGACAGGAATTGTCGCATCTCGAACATTTCCTGCACCCTATGACTGCTATGTGTCCCTCCTTTCCTTGCATGCGGGAACATATCAGAAGGATGATACATTAAAGTATTGAACCATGTATGATAACTAAGTCTTATATATGACCAGAGTATAGAGTCCGAAATGAGTAACTTGAACCAGACTGAATCAGGATCATTCCATACGTACCTGTCCGAGGGCTGCAAGCTGTGCCAGCAGGGAGCCAAGATGGTTCTGTTTATAACAGGATTATGCCCAAGGGACTGCTTCTATTGCCCGGTTTCTGTTGAGAGAAAAAAAGATGCTACTTATGCGAATGAAAGGTCTGTCAGTTGCGATCAGGATGTACTGGAAGAGGCAAGGCTAATGGATGCCCTGGGAACAGGCATTACCGGTGGAGAGCCCCTGCTAATGCTTGAAAAGGTGCTTCATTACATAAGGATCCTCAAATCCGAATTTGGCAAGGGGCACCATATACATCTGTATACCTCGCTTGCACCTGATGAAGACACCGTGTCCAGGCTTGCAGAAGCAGGACTTGATGAGATAAGATTCCACCCCCCGGTTGCCACGTGGAACGTACTGGACACCAGCCCCTATGCCAAGTCCATAAGTTTCGCCAGAAAGTGTAATATCACGGCCGGAATAGAAATACCTGCTATTGAAGGTATAGACAAGGTCGCGTTTTTTGCCAGAGAGATGGATTGTTTTCTCAATATGAACGAACTGGAATTTTCGGACTCAAATGCAAAGGATATGAAACTCAAAGGTTTTGTACTTGAAGGTGATATATCTAACGCCGTTGCAGGCTCAATGGAACTTACAAGACACTTATTCAGCGAGGATAGTACAATAGGCAAAATGCATTTCTGTTCATCAACATACAAGGATGCTGTGCAGCTCAGGGAACGCCTGTTGCGTGTTGCCCGCAACACATCAAGAGCATTTGATGATACAACCGAGGAGGGCACTGTTGTTTACGGGCAGATCATATGCAAGGACGCAATGACTGCACAGAAAGTGACAGAACTACTTATTAAACAGGGAATCCCTCCGGAAATGGTAGAAACAAAGGAACTATCTGTCGAAACTGCCTGGTGGATACTAGAAGATACTGCAGAGATGGTGAGAGAAATTACGAATAATCTGTCCATTGTTGAGAGGTATCCTTTCGAAAATGGATTGGTCGTTGAAAGGATACCTGTTTAGAGCCAACTTATATATCTTAGAATGGTATAAGTAGTACGATTTTCATTACGCGCGCAGGTTTTGCGTGCTCACAGGTACAATAGTTTTATAAGATAAAATAACATATTGAAAAAAGAGGTGTTTGTACTGGAAACGATAGAAGAGCGAGTAAGGGATAGGTTAATAAAATATCTCAGTCGCGATGATACGGGTATACGTAAAGTAGTATTGAAATTATTCCTGAGTGGTGGTAAATTCACTACAGGTGACGTGTACGAACATCTTAACAATGCGGATTTTGATGTGAGCTACAGAGGAGTTTCTGCGATGGTCGGCCTTATGAACACAAGACTTGGAATCCTTAGCATTGATGTGACCGGCGATCATAATATATATCTGCTGAAGGAAGACTATAAGAATATAGTCAAGTCTGTCCTGGAGAATTATTAATTATTGGATTTTTGTGCTTGCTTTCATCGTTGTTATCCAACTACGACCATCAATCATTATTATCCCAATACCCTTATCTGCCTATTTATTTTTAATGGAAAAGCAAAACGCCATACATAGTTGAGTGAGATATTCGATTGATATTGAATGGTGTTCCGTATGCTAAAGCACATACCCCCGTGGATCTATAAGGGATACGAACATCTCCTTACACAGGAGGTTAAAAATGCCCCTATTCCAAGACATGTCGCCATAATAATGGATGGTAACCGCAGGTATGCACGTAAGCTGGGACAGATGGCTTCTTTTGGCCATATTAAAGGAGCCAATATCACTGAGAAGGTTATTGAGTGGTCCTGCGAACTGGGAATAGAGCACCTGACAATCTATGCATTCTCTTCAGAGAACTTCAGCCGCTCAAGTGATGAGAAGAACAAACTGTTCGAGCTGATAGGACTGAAGTTCGACGAAATAGGAGAGGATGAAAGGACCCATGAGAGAAAGATGCGTGTTCATGCCATCGGTGACATCGATAAATTACCGGATATGCTCCGGGAGTCCATAAAGAACGTGGAGCTTGTGACCTCAGGCTACGACCGGTTCAACCTCAATGTTGCAATTGCCTACGGAGGTCGCCAGGAGATCGTCCAGGCAGTAAGGGAAATAGCCACGATGGTGGAAAATGGGGAAATTGAACTCAACAGCATTAATGAGAACACGATCTCAGATCACCTCTACCCGGCCGGTGGATCAGCACTTCCCGATGTGGACCTTATAATTCGAACAGGAGGCGATGAACGCGTATCCAATTTCCTGCCGTGGCAGGCAAACGGCAATGAGTGTGCGTCCTATTTTTGTGCACCTTTCTGGCCGGAGTTCCGTAAGATAGACTTCCTGCGATCAATACGAGTCTATCAGGCCCGTGTTGAAGAGAGGGAGCAGCATGCAACTGTACGCGCAGCCCACTTCCTTAAGGCTCTTGGGAAGGCAGAAGTAAGTGAAGTCAGGCATGCACCTCTGACAGAAAGTGTGCATCACTGAATAATTGCCTGGTAATGCCAGAGCACCCTTTTTTATTTTCAGGAAGTACAGTGTTAAGAAAAACAGAAAGAGTAGTATGCGGGAGGTGTGATTCGAACACACGAACTCCTACGAGACTAGGCCCTCAACCTAGCGCCTTTGGCCTGGCTGGGCAACCCCCGCATAATGATATATAAAGGATTATTGAACACGTTAAGATGCCTTCTTCATTGTAAGGAAGTGCTAGAAAATTTGGTGCGGGAGGTGTGATTCGAACACACGAACTCCTACGAGACTAGGCCCTCAACCTAGCGCCTTTGGCCTGGCTGGGCAACCCCCGCACGAGTGCAAATGAAATAAATTTGCAGGAGATATATCTCCTGACCGGATCACAGGGACTCTAGGATTTCCCCCATCCGGGTGGCTTTGTCCTTAATGCTCTTCCCTGCATTTATAATTAACTGTTGGATTGTATAGGAACCATCTGATTCCATAGTGAAAACAAACGCACGTTCATCTTGGGAAACGGTAATTGCGTCAATTTCACAAATCCCCTGGCAAAGTTTGCAGAGTATGCATTTCAGAATGTCATCTTCTGAGATTCCTGCACCTTCAGGGCCCATTGTGATGATCCCTTGAGGACACTCTTTCACACAGGCACCGCAACTGTCGCATTTGTTGAACGTGACCACGGGCATGTTCTTGTATCCACAGGCGACACCTGCCTGCCATCTGGCATGTTGATTACCATACCCCATGTGAGCTATGGCTTCAAGCACAACCTTTTGACCTTCCTTCAGTTCAATGATGGGGATATTGGCTTCGGCAGGCTGTACTGTTTCATCGGATGAAACAAAGTCACCTGAATAGACCATCCTCGGACCTTCGGCACTCAGTGTAAGAGAGACCCTGCAAGCAGGGCACTCCGAGCCACCACATATGCACTCTTCAACAGGTACGAACTCTTCAATGTTTGCGGCTAAAGGAATAAGGGCAAGCCTTAATCCAAGCTGTTCATCAAAGAGGACGGAGGTATTGTTGTAGATGTTCACGTAGGTTATTGCAAGTGTAGGTACGTCAGAGAGCGCTGCTCTCCTTATACCGTTTGCAAAAGCTGCGCTCACATCGGACAATACGAACTTTGCAGACCTCTCTGACATCTCCAGTATGTCTACTTCCATTGTCATGAGTCCATATCCATTAGATTATATACATATATACAATTATACCCTTCTTCCACCTTTTGGACGGGTCCCGTCGTGCGGTACAGGAGTTACATCCTGTATTCTGCCGATCTTGATCCCTGCTCTTGCAAAGGACCTGATAGCAGCCTGAGCTCCGGGTCCCGGGCTTCTCTGCTTGTTGCCTCCGGGAGCGCGCACCTTAATATGAATACCTTCGATACCCTTGTCCCTGAGCATATCTGCGAGCTGGCTTGCCATCTGCATAGCAGTGTATGGTGAACTCTCATCACGTGCTGCCTTTACGACCATGCCACCTGAGGACTTAGCCAGTGTTTCAGCGCCTGTAATATCAGTTACAGTGATGATAGTGTTATTAAATGAACATTTTATGTGAGCTATGCCCCATATTCCGTTTATAGCCATGTCTTATTCCTCCTTTCATGCCCCTGCGACATTAGATGCTACCTGGGCCGGCCTCTCCGGATGCATTTCACTGGTCAGCGGGGAGCTGCCATAGTAGTCAATGAGCATCTCTTCATCCTTGGATATGAGCATACTGGGGATAGTTACTCTCTTGCCATTGATCGCAATATGACCATGAGTGATGAACTGCCTTGCCTGCCGAGGGCTGCGTGCAAGTCCAAGTCTGTGCACCTGGGTCTGCAACCTGCGCTCAAGGATTGAGTTGGTCTGCAAACCAAGGATATCATCAATATTGGAATCGGTGCTCAACATGGAAAAGCGTATGAGCCTTGCCAGAATCTGGTCAGCTTCAGTCTTGTTGTGACCTGAAAGTTCACCTTCTGCCAGAAGCCTGCGTGCATCCGCCCTGTATCTCCTGAGGACACTGTGTGCCTTCCAGAGTTCCTTCTTGTTACGAAGACCGTACTTTTTAACAAGCTCAAGTTCGCTTGCCATCCTGGCTGCCTGCCATGGATGCTTCGGAGTATCGTAGCTCTTTCTCTTTTTACCTGGATATCCCATAAAATCACCTTACTTCTTCTTGCTCACACCAATGGTGGAACCACGCCTTCCGGTGGATTTTGTTCTCTGACCTCTTACCTTGAGACCCCTCTCGTGCCTGAGACCACGATAGGCTCTGACCTTCTTAAGGTTGTTTATGTCTTCTCTGAAGGTAAGGAGTATGTCCTGTCCAAGCAGATGCTTGTCCTCTCCGCTAAGGGGGTCCAGGCGTCTGTTGAGCATCCAGGTTGGCATCTTCTTCTCAAATTCCCCAACAGCTGCATCTAACTTTGCAACATCTTCATCAGGGAGGTAACCAATAACGCCTTTAGGGTCAATACCGGTGCCGTCTACGATAATCCTTGCTGTTCTTAATCCTATACCACGGATACCGGTCAGCGCATACATTACGGACCGACTTCCTTTAAGGTCAGTATTCATGATACGGACTAAATGTCTTATTTCCTCATCTGCCATTTAATTTCCTCCTTAAGGATGCAATGCATCCCGTAGCCCCGGAGCACAGAAACTCCGGCACACCCGACTTTGCGGGTAATGTTATTCTAAATAATAGAACATGACTCGGCTGTATATACTATCTTTTGTATTTAATGCTATTGTGCAACACAAAATAGTAGTTAAAGCGAACTTCACTACAGTATTATTACATAAATACTTTCCCCAGAACAGCAGGCTACTACTGCAGTAATGGTTTAGTCCGCCAAGGAATTACCCACCTGCGGGTTATCAGAGGCCGCCAGGGATGAGCTGTTCCTGACCTTGAAGAAGACCATACCCAGCAAAGAGCATACAATCCCGAAAATCAATGTTTCCTTATATCCGAATTGTTGAAGCATTATCCCGCCTGCTATCGACCCCACGATACTGGCTGCAGCTATGACCGAGTTAAGAATGCCGGTAGCTGTTGCCTTTTCAGCATTGCGGCTCACGAGAAGTTGGTTACCGCCCACATACAGGAAAGACCACCCAAATGCCACACAGACCATCCCGGGTATCACATAGATGAAACTGGGAGCAAGCAGATAGCAAGTAAACGCCATCCCGGATGTGATGCATCCCCACTTGACAAGCCATTCATTATCAAGTCCGTCCATCCTGCGCATAACAATGAACTGCACGAGAGGATTTATAGCGTAAATAACACCTATCGAGAAATTAGTGGCCCCCAGATGGAGCAAATACAGAGGCAGCATTGTCCAGACTGCAACCGCACCTACATGCCTGACAAATATAGAGAGGTACACGCCAATATTACGGGAGAATGTGTCAACTGAAAAATAACTGATATTCATAGAAGGTTTTTCAATATCCTTTAGTTTCAAGGCATTCAGGAAAGCTACAAAATAAAATAATGATGAGAGTATGAACAGGAAATGGACATCCTCGATCACGGCTGCAAGCAGATAGCCTATCATCCATCCCAGTGAGCCAAATGAAGTAAATTTCCCAATGCTGCCCTTCTGATAATAGATATACACAGTGAGTGCAGCCGGATAGATGCTCATGCAAAAACCTACAAGCGCCCTGGAAAGCGCCAGAGAAAGGGCATCGTATGCGAACACCTGCAGGAAGAATGCTGCCCCGGAGACCACCAGGCCGATCAGCACTATAGGGCGCAGACGATTGATGTCCGCAGCCTTCCCGAATATAAACGAAGACACAAAAGAAGCCAGGCCGAACAGAGCGCTTATCAGCCCTATTTCAAAGAAGGAAGCACCCAAAGAAGCTGCAAATATCGGGACGAACACATTGGACATTGTATGCGAGGTATTCGTCAGAAGCTGGATCGTGTTTATTCGCATCGTATAACCGAACCATAATCGTGTTTGTCTATTTCAACCTGTTTATGCATAATTTCGAGGGAGTTGGCATAGTTACGGCTAGATGATTTATTAAAAAATCCACCAATTGTAAACAGGCTTTATTAGCCCTTAATCCTTGTATAAAGCCTTCAATAAGCTTAAATACGTGAATAACCTTTAATAATCCGGGTAAATCCCAATAAAAACGACTATTTCGCAGGAAATTGCGAAAGGGGGTACATATGAAGAGATTAGTAATTGTATTGCTAGCTTTAGCTATGCTAGTTGGAAACGCATCAGCATTCGATGCATCCATATGGAATGCTGCAGGAACTACAGCTGTGACGAACCCTATTGTAATCCAGCCAGGGCAAACACTGGTACTTAGTTATCACGGTGCAAATTTTGCTTCACCGGGACAGGTAATGCCATACTCGTATAACGTCCAGGCGCTTACAGGAACAGGAGCAGACACTTCCGACATGACAGTTAATATCTTGAAGGACAACTTCGAGCCAAGAGAGAATGACCCTTATACCGATGTGGGTGTAATTGAGCTCACACTCAACGAAAACGCATCTGCAACTGGTAAATGGAGAGTGACTATTACTGCAGGAGAAGACACCAACACCCTTGATGTAGGCTCAGCAGCAAGGAACTTCGAGATCCCAGAGTTCCCAACAATTGCACTCCCCGTAGCAGCAATCCTTGGCCTTGCATTCTTCATGCAGCGCCGCAAAGAAGAGTAAGTGTAAACTTATTCTTTTCTTTTTTTGCTTTAAGCATTCTTAATAAAGATAGCATCTATATTTGTACATAGTGTCTTTGCCCCTACTCAAGAAAATCATGACACCGACTGGTTCTTAGGATGCATCAAGCGATTATATTAAAATTTCCAATAAGTAGCAACGTGCTTCTGAAATTGTTTCGCAGTCCATTGTTTGAAAAGCACTCTTATAGAAGCCTTCAATGGCTAGCCCAAACTTCATTTAGAATGGATGTGATAATAATATTAATTACCATATAATAATAGTATGTGGCGAAAATATGAATAAAAACAAGCGATATAGTAAATCACATCTATCCCTCCTTGCAATCGTGTTGGTGGCCATGGCCCTGACACCTGCATCCGCGCAGGACAGCGTCCGGATAGAGATGCCCGATAATGTAGCATCCGGAGAGATGTTCAAAGTAGTCCTTATCATCGATGACCCGCTGGTAAGGGAACTGACACGCACCATAGATATAACGAGGAACGGCGGAAGGATCCTGCTAAAGATGGAGGGAGACATAAATAACCCCTCACAGATAGAATACGCCGGACAGGAGAGAATAGTATTCGATGCGGTCAAGTTCTCAGGTTTCCAGGACGGAGATGAGGAGTCTACCCTGATCTTCCAATTCTTTGGCAACACCGGAGAAATACAGAATAAATATCCTGACTGGAAGCCATCATATCCTGATTACATAGTCAAAATCTCAAAGAAGGTGCATGCATCTCCCGTAAGCTTCTCTGTTGAGACACCAGAGTTCCCTAATACTGAAACCAGCAGGTTTGAAACGGATTACTGGGACAAGGTTATTTTCACCCCTGTATTCAGGTATGTTGAGAGTGACTACTATGCAAGAACAAGTTTGTACCGAGGAGATTTTAGCAGGGGGACGAGCTACTTTACGTATGATGGGTATCTGGTTGAAAGATATTTCAGTAAAGAAGATCTGAACAACCCCCCGGAAAATACTAAAGTGTCCAGTTATAGTTATGGCACCTTCGGACAGGAAGGAGCATCAATAGGTTATTACTCATTGAAATGGTCGCCAACGAGTAAAGTCACACATAAAGATCCTGCCACTCTTGAGCTATACGATGTATATGACATCTCCGTAAGCTACACCTATGCAGTGCTGATCAATGATTTTCTCCTATATCACGGCAACATCATACAAAGAATGAAAGTCAAAGAGTCCGAAATAGAGGATGCTGTGAGTGAATTTGAGGAAGAGTGCCACAGAATAGTCATGAGCCAGAAATATACACCCATAGCAATGGGAAGTGGTACACATCCACCTATTCTTGAAACGAACCTGCCGGTTTCCGGGAAGAAAAGTGTTTCAATTTACGGCTACGTGGTTGATGCGGATGGAAATCCTATGCCGTATGCTCAATTGACTGTGAAGGTGAAAGGTGAAACATTCAAAGGGAGTACGGACAAGGACGGAGACTTCAGGATACCGCTCACAATAGAGTTAAACGATAAAGAGGATGATGTCAAAGTACAATTATGGGTTGACTTCAATTACGAAAGAGATGGAAAGAATTACTTCAAGGTATACGATCTGAGCGGCAGCACATACGAGAGTGTGTGGTACCATAAGGAATTCAGGCTCAAAGATCATCAGGATATCGAGGCGAATATAAGGCTCAACGGAGCATGGGATAATAAAGCCGGCAGTAGCACAGGACAGCTTTCAGACCTCAAAAGTCTTTCTGTGATATATGCCCACATGCACGAGGCAGTGGATTTCTGTCTTGTGGAATTGAAAGCAGACGTGGACTACAGGCTTCCTGTGAAGGTGCTTGTAGGCAATACGGATGATAAGACACTTTACTCACCCTCCGATGCACGGATACTTATTTCCAGGAATGATGCAGGATACTCAAACTCCAACAGGCCGAAGAACCGGGAGTACCATGAGTTCGCCCACCACCTGATGTATGCCACCTATGGAGGCTGGACACATGGAAGCAAGGTATCTGGCACTGTCAACCACAACGGTTTCATTAACCCAAATACAGGAGACTCTTATGAGGAAGGGTTTGCTGAGTTCATAGCACTGGCAATATCTGACAAGTACGGCGATTCCAATCCAGCGGACGGTGTCACAAAACCGGAAATCTACGCATCGTTCGGAAGCCTGGAGAACAACTACCGGCCCTGGGATAGTCAGGGAGATCTGGAAGAATTCGCCGTTGCTTCGCTGCTCTGGGACCTTTACGACAGCAACAACGAGGAAGGAGATTCCATTACCATGTCCCTGGAGAACATCTGGTCAGTGCTCAAGGTCCAGAGGAATGACTTCTACGATTATTACCTGGCATTCAAACAGGCCAATCCCAGTAAGGCTGACGATATCGACAGGCTCTTCATTGAACATGGATTCTTCGCGGACACCACTGAAGGCAACAGCATGCGGGATTCGTTTGAAGGCTTCATAGATGCCAATAACAATAATGCATATGATGTCGGAGAGTATTTCTTTGACCTTGGCTGCCTGAACTCCACAAACGAGATACAGTACAGGAAGGGCATGATTGTCGGGCGGGCTGCAAACTACGAGAGGCTCAACAGGAGCACTGCGGTGAGACTGGATGGCGCATACCTCAAGGTCAGCGACAAGGAATTAAAACAGTACCTTGTCAAAGTACACTATACCGAACCGGGAAGAGGTGATGACTACGAGTATGTCGTGGATCTCAGAGACGGTCTGCTGTACGTGCAACCCCTGCCCGGAAATGTGCATGCGGATATCAGCATCACCCCTTATTCTGTTGAATATGCCGCAAAGGAAGACTATACCATAAGCAACCAGGAGCTGAACAGCCGGCTGGAGCAACCCGGAAAGTATTTTGACAGCCACAAGTTCTCCCTGAAGAAGACCGGCGCTGTGGGCGACATACCTTACGAGACATACAAGGATACCGACCCTGTATATGCCTATGAGGGCGACCTGGGTGAGGAATACGACCTGAAGATAGCCGACGGGACAGACCACGACGACAGTGACAGGAAGTTCCCGCTTATGTGGCTGTTGCTCCCGCTACTCGGAGTCGGGCTCATTGTGCTCGGGAAAAAGAACGCCAGGGTCGGAGAGCTTTCGAGAAGAGGAGTTAAAGAGTTCAATGAAAAAGGGCTCCCTGCGATCAAAGAAGGAAGCAGGAAGGCTGCCGAGCTGACCGTAAAGGGAACGAAGGAGCTTGCACGCCAGAGCAAAGTGGCTTATGAGCAGACCAAGCCTCATCTGAAAAAGGCACAGGAGCAGATCAAAGAAAAAGTAGAGGACATGAGAGAGAAGAAGGATAAGTGAAGGCTAGACCTTCACTGTCTTTTCTAGTGCAGCCCCTGCAATTACAGATAACCACTGTCCTGACCAGACATGAAAGGATTCAATTTCGCCATTGCAGTACGCATTCTTCTGAAGCCGCATTTCATGTAAAAACCCTCACGACCCGGGACTGAATACAGGATTATGTTTTCGACAGGCAGTTTTTCACATATTCTGGAAATAATCTCTTTTCCGATGCCTTTTCCCTGATACTCCGGCAGCACCACCATATCATATATGGCAGCCTGATATTCACCATCGCAGAGGGCACGGCCCATGCCAACCAGTTTACCGGAATCGTGCACAATTATAACAGCATAACTTGCCTCAAAAGCGCGCTTCAGTTTTTCCGGGTCACGCTTCTGCCTTCCGAGAGGAGCAAGCTCAAATACTGTCGAAGCTTCCTCCCAGTTCACTTCCCGCAAGCAATCACTAAAAGTAATGCATGATAACTCCATGGAGTATTCATTGTCAGCAACCATGCCTTTAACAAAAGAAGTAAAGACAGATAAAAGTAATCTACATGATCACATCAGGATTAAGCTTGGCATAATGACTGATGTTTTTAAAAAAGCGCCGAGGGGGAGATTCGAACTCCCGAGGGGCGGATGCCCCACAAGCTTTCCAGGCTTGCGCCCTACCACTAGACTACCTCGGCATTATGTTTCGCGTGGTTTGCTCTTCCAGCCTTGCGGATAAGTGCCAGCAACCATTATTACTCTTTCGGTCAATGCAGCAAGACCCTGCTCCGAACTGAACATTTCCTCAGTGTCCATGAGTGCTCTGGACAGGGATACTGCCTCACCTTTCAAGCTGAAGATGCATACCTGGTCATCTTTGCGGATGCTTTTTTCAAGGCTGACTATCCCCGGCACAGCAAGTGCAGCGCCCTGGCATACTGCATCAATGGCGCTATCCCGAACGATAATCCTTGGAAGATGGGCAAGACCTTCTTCAAGGGGTCTGACCACCCTGCGAAGACAGGATTCATCGTGGTCCTCTTTCCAGAATACGTAAGCATCCTTCAGTTCATGAAGATTCACAAGGGTATCTTCCCTGAAAGGGCCTGTTTTGGTCCTGCGCAATTGCTGCATGTGAGCGCCGGTGCCAAGAGCCATGCCGATGTCATGGCACAATTTGCGCATATATGTGCCCGCCTCGCAGCCAACTCTCATAAGTACGGACTTGTCTTTTACCTCAAGTACTTCGAGATAATAGATCATTCTGACCCTTAGTTCACGCTTCACGGCAGATATCACGGGAGGCATCTGAAATAGAGGGCCCACGAACTCTTCACACACGGTACGCACCTTTTTCTCAGGAGCCGGCTCATGAAGACGCATGTGGCAAATATATTCCTTGCCTGACAAGCGCAGGGCTGAGACCACTTTTGTTGCCCTCCCAAGCATTATTGGCTGGACGCCGGTGACACCCGGATCCAGAGAACCCGAATGTCCGGCACGGCGCAGCTCAAGTATATCCTTGACCCATGCAGTCACTTCGTGGCTTGTAGGACCTTGCAGCTTATCGAGGTTCACTACACCCATTTCCACATACTCCCGGATAGGACGTTCAGCAGGTAAGCACCCATATGACGGATTGGTTGTTGCCTGTGTCCTTTGAACCAGTTCCCGTGGATACTCTGAGGGTAGCATCCCAGCAGACCTCACGCCATCAAATATCATTTCATCAGATTTCATATCATAACCTGCCGGAAAACTATTGTTCAGAAAAGCGTTCTATCGCACAGGAGATAATATCTGCAACCTGGAACTGGTCCCATTTCATGGAATCGATGACCAGGTCATAGACTGAGAGATCGCCTATGTCAATACTGTATATGCCCTTGTACCGGATAGATTCCGATGCTTCGCGCTCCCTCGTTTCCTCAAGTTTCTGTTCAAAGGAACCACATTCACGCGTCACTATGCGCCGGACCCTTACTTCCACAGGGGCTTTTATCCATACCTTGAGAGCACGCGTTGCCATATGACCCGCAAGCCTTCCTTCGAGGATGATGTTATCTCTCGTATGGGCTATCTCCTTCTGGCGCTCGTCTATCTGGAGATCTATGGAATCATCCGACTCAGCCAGTTCTCCGAATTCTGCAAGGGTCATACCGTACTCCTTCGCAAGGGAACGGAAAACCTCACCTGCAGAAATCATCTCCAGACCATGCCTCTGGGAAAGGATACGGGAAACAGTGGTAGTACCACTGCCCGGAAGACCGCTGATTGTCAGCAGCAATTAAATTCCACCGACATCCAGTGCTTTTCTCATTAACTGGCTTACTGCCAGGGACGCTATGAAGTACCAGAATATCCAGTAATGGAAAGGACCAAGCAATCCATCTGTCAGTATATGCTCGCCCCAGAACGGGAAAACCATGGTCGCAGCTTCATGGCTGTTGATGTAAAAGTAAGCCCACATGAACAGAGGCAGAGAGATTATACTTATATATGCCATTGGCTTGAACTGCTGCTTTGACATTTCAAGTTGCTGGGTCATCATCTCAGAGCGCTGGTTCTCCATTTTCTTCATCAGGGCAGTGTTGTTCGAGAGCTGTGCCTCCCTGAACTCTTTCTGGAACACACGCATCTTCTCCTGAACGTTACGCATAAGATCCCAATCCATAGTGTATTTCTGGATGAGCGTTGCGTAAAGAGCAGTTATGGCTGCCATTATGAACAGTACAATATGAAAATTGTTCTCTCCTAGTAGAGTGATCAGAGGATTCATGAAGAATCCCACTGAGCTTCCCAGTGAATTCCTGAAATCCTCCCCCAGGACCACAATGCCTATCATCATGGAAATACCCAGAGCAAGCAGCGCTCGCTCAAACTGTTTCTTATAATTGGCAGTTACCACGGGTTATCATCACCTTATTTTATTAATCAGTTACTTGTATTTGTCCATTACCCCGGAAACCGCCAGGAATACCTCATCGACATTACCACTGCCATCGATATTGACAAGGATACCTGCCTCACCATAGTAATCGATCAGTGGCTTTGTCTTTTGGTTATAGACAGTGAGCCTCTGCCGGATGACTTCTTCCCGGTCATCATCTCTCTGGTAAAGTTGGGAACCGCACACATTACATGTACCCTGCTTTTCAGGAGGATTGAACACAACGTGGTAGCTCTCACCGCAATTTGGGCATGTCCTGCGTCCGCTCAGCCTTTCCACAAGATTGTCATCTGAAACATCGATATTAATTACCACTTCAAGAGGTTTACCGATCTCCCGGAGAATCCCATCAAGAGCATCTGCCTGAGGGATAGTCCGTGGATAACCATCAAGAAGATAGCCGTCCTCACAGTCTGCTTCATTAAGCCTGTTCCTGATAAGACCAATAAGTACGGTGTCCGGGACAAGCTCGCCCCGGTCCATGTAACCTTTTGCCTCCTTACCAAGCTCAGTCCCATCGCGGACATTTGCCCGGAGGATGTCTCCTGTGGATATGTGAGGAATACCGTATTTCTTTGTCAGTTCTTTGGCCTGGGTGCCTTTTCCAGCACCAGGCGGTCCGAATAATACTACGTTCATACTCAACACCTGATTTATTGTCCGAAGAAGGACCTGACCATCGGATGCATTTCCATCATTTGTTCGGATGCTATATCCTCATAGAGACGGTAGACGATACTGACAGCAAGCAAAAGCCCCGTACCTCCTGCACCTCCAAGAGTGCCCAGCAGGCTTGCAACGAGAGTAAGGACACCTATGAAAGCACCACCAATGACAGTTACCTTCGGAATGTAGCGTACCATTACTTTTTCAATGCTTCCTATGTTCCTTCTGAAACCGGGAATCTGCATACCCGAGTTAAATATCTTCTTTGCAGTCGGCTTTGCACCCATTCCGGTAGTCTCGATCCAGAACAGAGCGAAGATGATACCGCCACCTATCAGGAATACTGCATCGACCAGGACGTGTAAAGCTATCTGCCATGTTGCCGGGGCAACAGCGCCATAACTGGTAAATGACTCCCTTACAAGGGATGGTATCCAGTCATAAGGACTGTTAATCGGTGACAGATAATACATTACTCCGTTGATTGGTGTCGAACCCTGGAACTCACCCAGGATAGTGATCCCCCTGCTACTGAGCAGAAGCCCTATCAACTGGATATTGGCCTGCAATGCCCTGACAAGGATCATTGGAAGGACTGATGCATAGATGAGTTTTACCGGGAACTTTCCTCTTGCTCCCCTGACAGCACTGTGCGCCAGAGGAATCTCGATACGGGTACTTTCAACATATACCACAAGCAGGAATATAAGAATCGTGCTACCAAGAGCAAGTATGCCTCCCCTGATCAGCATGAACATTATACCGTCTCCTGTGAACAGGTAATCAGTGCCAACATTCTGTATTATGTAGATCCATTTAGGGAAGAAACCTGCTGGCAAGCCAGTTGAATCCCTGACCCAGCTGAACAGACCCGTAACTATCTGCTGTGATACACCGGCCACGATGAACAGGCCTACACCTGAGCCGATTCCCCATTTGGAAACGACCTCATCCATGAAGAGGATCAGCACACCGCCTATGCATATCTGGAGGAACAGTATAAATGTGAGCGCACCCACACCAATACCAAGAGTTGCCGCTATACCCGCATCGGGCAATACGAATCCTCCGACTATCTGTGGCAGAGCCTCAAGGACTATCATCACGAATACCAGAGCTTTTTGTGCACCCTGAAAGAATGCCTGATCCTCCGGGTTAGACATATCCAGATTTATGACATTGGCACCTACCAGCAACTGGAGAACTATTGATGCGGTGACTATTGGTCCTATACCAAGGAGCATCAATGATCCGGAAGCTCCTGCAAAGAATGCTCGATAAGATTCGAACAGGTCGATCGAATCCGGTGACAATCCAAACAGCGGGACGTTAGCAAGTACGAAATAAAGCACGAGTATCCCAAGTGTCCACATCAACTTATTTTTGAAATGCACGTGCCCTTCGGGACTTGCAACCGCAGGTAATTTATTAAAAATTGGTTTTAAACTTTCCTTAAGACTCATTAATTCCACCCTTGCTGGGAAATCCATACTATTGTTTTAAACGAGTATGGCTAAATAATCTTAAATATTAATAAATATACGCTTTCTTTGCTATATAGAACAATGAATAAATAAGTAATGCCATTAAGGCATTACTCTTCAGGTTCTGTGCAGGAACCACCTGCATTTTCAATCTTGGTCTTTGCCGTAGCTGAGAATTCACATGCAGTAATGGCCAGTTTCTTTGATATCCTGCCAGTACCGAGCACTTTCTCAATGTAAAGATCATCCAGATCAATGTGGTAAACTCCATCCTTGAGCTCAGCAAAACCGTCTTCTACAAGCTGGTCTGCCAGTTCATCGAGTTCGCCTACATTGACAATCGAGGTGTCGTGCAGTGTCTTGAAAGGACGGACAAATCCTTTCTGCAAACCAAGATTGTAGCCTCGCTGCATTGCACGGGTGTGATGATGGGCGTTTCCACCACATTTACCCCTTCCACCACGGTTTCCGGCACCACGCCTGTTCTTGCCGGTGCCTCCACCGCAGGTGCGCGATCCCCTGAATTTTTTAGTGTTACCTTTTACCATCCCGGCTCACCTCATCTTCTTCAATAACTGGTTGATATCCTCACCATGGTTACCAAGAACGCCGCCCTGCTGCACAGTTCTCTTGATCCCTGCGTGGCCTTTCCTTGGCGGGTGAAGCCTGAAGACCGGCTTGAGCAGAGGTACATCCTTGAGAGTGGCATTACCATCACACACTGCATGTGCAAAGGTTTCGATGGTGGCAAACTTGGTGTTTGCTGCCATATACTCATCGGTGAGCTTTTCGCCACCCTGGAGCATTCCACGGTTGTTGAGCATTTCAGTGAGTGCATCCGCATCGATGATACCATAGGCCACATAATCCTTGACCTTCTGGACCATACCTAAGTTTTGCGGGCTTTCGCTGAGGATCACACAGTGGTTTACCCTGTGAAGGCGGAGCATTTTAAGAGTATCCTCAATGGATCCCCTTACATTCACGTTACCGCGAACTCTTACCAAAGCGTACATCTCAGGCCTCCTTTTCCAGATACAGTGGCTGCTTTACAACACCAGTGTTCTGCAGTGCATTGAATGTCGCCTTTGCAAAGTTCAATGTAGACCTGGTAGTACCTTCGGTCCTTGTCCATACGTCCTTGACACCTGCTTTCTCAAGCACTTTCCTTGCAGTGTCTCCGGCGGCAAGTCCAAGACCACGTGGTGCAGGCTTAAGTGCAACAATGACACTGCCTGCTTTGCCCTTTACCTCGGAGGGTACGGTGTGTTCACGGCCACATGTACATTCCCATGAGCCGCATCCGCGCTTTACCCTGATGATATTGATCTTGGCGTTATCTATCGCTTTTCTGATAGCAGGGCCAACCTGAACGTCCTTGCCCTGCCCAAGACCTACAAAACCATTGCCGTTCCCTACAATGACGGTTGCTCTGAACTTAACACGGCGGCCAGAGTCAGTCATCCTCTGGACCATGTTGATGTCGAGCACCTCATCTTCGAGCTCAGGCAATAAGATATCAACTATCTTGGATTCCCTTATCGGAAGACCTGAATCGATAGCTTCGTCCATGGAAGTGATCTGCCCTTCGTGAACGAGTATTCCAAGCCTTGTTTGCGGAACCCATTCTTCTTCATATTCATATGCCATATAATCACCTAATTGAAGTCAGCAGAGATCTTTTCCTTAACTGTATCGAACAGTTCAGGCAGATTTGATCCTTCCATATACTCTGCTATGTGTTCTCCCCTTATTCTCTCATCGGAGGGCAGTATTGAAGGATTGTGGGGGATCTCAAATCCAGCGTCCACTATACCCTTCAGGGTCGCATATACCCTTGAACCGGGTGATGCTACCTGCAGCCCAAGATCAAGGATACCATACTCATGCCCATTGGCCTGTGCCCTGTAACCGAACAGAAGACCAGTAAGATACGCAGCCGTTGTGTTTCCGGTGGATGCGTCATATCCGTACTTTTTAAGTTCTGTTGAGATTGCAGATGAAAGAGTTACATCCCCTTCCGGGGTAGGAGCGACAAGCTGGACCTGCATGTGCTTTGAACTCTTGCGCACAACCACACGGTTCTCCTTTGAAAGGAGTAACCTGAGTCTTAGGTGGTAATCAGTGCGCCCTTCTCTTCGTCTCCTGAAAGCGACTTTATATCTGGGTCCTGTTGCCATGATTAACTTCTCCTAATTGAAACATACATATTATTTGATCTCATCAATCATTCCCCGTGCTTTATAAGCTTCTCGGACTCCAGGTGTGCCACGAGGTGAGCAACACTGCGGTATTCTCCACCTTTTGCCTTGCGGTATACCTTACAGTAAGTGGATTTATCCAGTGAGCCGTCGGCACGCATATCTTTCAGTTTCTGCCTCAGAGCACGGATCTTCTTCATCCACTGCTCTTTGCTTGGAGCACGTGCACCCTTCTTACCTTTCCTCTTACCCTGACCTTTGCGGTGACCATACTTACGTTTGGCATCCCTTACTCTTGCACGGCCACGGCTGACACCCTTGACAGCTTCTGCCTTGATGTTGCCGCTCTCTACCTGCTCACGTATGTCAGCTCGGGTAATGGCAACAGCAATTTCTTCTGCTGCTTCCGGATTGAGCCAGACCCTGTGAACCCCGCACCCAAGGACCTGTGATGCGATCCTTTTCTGGTTTGTAAGATCGGTCATCTTATTCACCTCTTGTCGGGTTCAGGATCTTTAGGCCAAGTTCCTGGGCTTTTGCCTGAATGATTGCTTTCTTTCGTCCACCGACCTTTGCAGCTATCCTTACAGCCTGGAAGGATGCGTCTAAATTTGTCAGATCGGTGACTGTGTTCACAAGAATCTCAGAGAATCCTGAGGGATGAAGTCCCTTGACAACGAGAGGGCTGCCGTAGCCCACCTGTGCAAGGGCACCCTTTGCCTTGTAGTGCCTGCGCTGTTTACCACGGAGACCCCTTGGGCGCCTCCAGTTAGAATCCAGACGCTTGTATTTGTGGGAATCGGTCCTCTTGAACTCGGGTTTCTTACCCTTCTGAACCTTTCTTACCTTGAAAAGGCGTTTGGTTTTTATATCCATTCAAATCACCTACGCTGTCTTCTCCACTATGTATATTCCATCCTGGAATGTACGCGGGTCAAATCTCTTGATCTTGGTTGCCTGTTCGATATTAGCTGCTGTCTGGCCAACGTCTTCCTTGTTGATACCTGTGACGATGACTTCATCAGCACTCGTTTTTATCTTGGTCTCACCAAGAACCTTAGCAGACCTGGCCTTTTTCTCACCGAGGAAATTGCCGATGGTGAGCTTCTTGCCTTCTACCTTCACCTGCATCGGGAAGTGAGCATAGACGATCTTCATACGGTATTCAAAGCCCTCTGTCACACCTGTGATCAGGTTTGTGATGTGTGAGGAAAAGGTACCGACCATTGCCCTCTGGGTCTTCTTCTTCACGTCAGTGTCAATCACGATTTTTGAATCAGCAACCTCTATATTGATGCCCGGATACCAGAAAAGCCTCTGGTTGGACCCTTTTGGCCCTGATACTGACATGACGTTCCCCTTGAACGTGACTGTTACACCACTGGGAATGGGAACTTCTGTTCTAATTTCTTTTACCATTATTTCCCTCCGTCATCAGTACACATATGCCAGCAGCTGTCCGCCTACATTGTTCTCACGAGCCTCGTACTGTGATATTACACCTATAGAGGTAGTCAATATCAAAGCACCGAAGTTCTTTGCAGGAAGATATTGCTTCTCCCATCTTTCGAAATCAGCAGCACCTACCGAGTAGCGTGGCTTGATAGCGCCACACTTGTTGATCCTGCCAACAAGTTCCACTTTGTAGATTCCTGCCTTACCATCTTCAATAAACTCAAACTCGCCAACATATCCACGGGACTGCATGACTTTCAGGACGGTTCCAATCAGCTTTGAAGCCGGCTGGATCGTACAGGAGTTCTTACCTATAGCCTCTGCATTCTTTATTGTGGATAATGCATCTGCGAGTGGATCTAGTAATACCATTTATCTCACCTCACGCATATTTCTCGAATCCCATGTCGTGGGCTATCTCGCGGAAGCAGTGTCTGCACAGGAAAATATCATATTTCCTGACAAGGCCCTGCTTTCTGCCGCATCTCTTGCATTCGTTTGCGCCATGCCCAAATGTCTTAGTGGTCTCAACCATTACATAACCTCCACAGAATATCTCTCTTTAAAGAAGGCGACTGTGTCATCCTTTGTGATCCTGTGGGATGTTGGGACCTTGCCTCTGGAAATCCTTCTTTTGCTAATTCTATAGCCTGGGCGTTTAACGACCACGTTGATGTCCATACCAAAGATACCGATGTTAGGATCATATCTCATACCAGGGAAATCTGTGTGCTCCTCTATACCGAAAGCCACGTTTCCGTTCTTGTCGAACTGGGATGAGCGAAGCCTGCCTTCAACAATCGCAAGCGCAGTGGTGAGGAACGTTTCAGCTCTTTCACTCCTGAGGGTGACCTTGCATCCAATAGGTTCATTCTTCTTGATACTGAAAGCAGGAAGAGTCCTCTTGGAGTAAGTCCTGATGACTTTCTGCCCGGTGATCTCTGTGAGTATTCCTTCTGCATCCACAAGATGCTGACCGCTTTCTCCAACACCCATGTGAACAACGACCTTCTCAACAACAGGTGCTCTCATTACATTACTCAACTACTTCACCACCTAGCTTGATAGCAGGTTCCTTCTCGCCAATGACAACCACATAGTCCTCAATTGTCTCGAAGTCATAGTCGCCGGATATGAATACCGTGTTATGCCTTGAACTGCGGACTGCGTTGATCTCCTTGATGGTACCAATAGAACCAGTGTGTTTACCACCTACTATCAGTGCAAGGTTGCCTGCCTGGTACTTGATGTGCTGTACCACTTTCTTGTCAGGGAGTGAAAGGATGATTGAATCCTTAGTGTTGTAATCATTGGAACCGATGATGTTTGAGCCATCATTGAGGTTCAACTGGATCACTCCGCCCTTAAGTACGGTCTTTCCATTGATCCTGCAAAGCTTATTGTCAGTGGATTCCTTGATCTTATGGAGCTCAAGTCTTCCCTTGCCATCAAGCAGTACGCGGTATGCCACGTTTTCAACAGGCATGGATATTACATCCAGTAACCCGACCGGGAATCTAAGATCCTTGCGGATGACCCCGTCAACAAGTACTTTGCCTTCTGAGAGCACACGCTTTGCCTCAGCACGATTATCGACTACACACAGCATATCTCTCAGGACTACAGCGAGAGGGATACTTTGCTGCTTGTTGTGTGGACCAGGCCTTGTTGCAGTGATCCACTTATTGGATTTCTTTGATATCTGCCAGCTGTTTGGAACAGATATTCTCTTTTGATGTTTGCCCACAGAACCACCTACTTTCTAATTACTGCTTCCCTGAGTTCATCCTTCATTTCCAGGGATGTGATCATTACATTCGAAGGATAGACAGGTCTTGCAACTTCAGTGCCGTCCGCCTTGGACACAGTGACCCCTTCGATCACGATTGTAGCGTGCTTCAGGGAGACTGCTTCTACCTTTCCCGTAGTACCTGCGTGGTCTCCACGCATGACCTTTACGGTGTCACCAACGATAACGCTTGCTGATCTGCAACCGTATTTCTCACGCAGTTCCTTTGAAAGGAGAGCACCCATGTATTTCTGTCTAATATGCTGAGGAGCATTGTATCTTGCTTTCCTCTGTTTTCTTGGCTGATTTGATACCATATCTCACACCTCAGGCTACAATGGATGCTGTGGTTCCGATCTTTGGATACCTCTCTGCCGCTTCCCTGGCCACGGGGCCCTTGAAGTCTGTTCCCTTAGGTACTCCATCCTTATCGACAATAACAATAGCGTTGTCCTCAAAAGACACCCTCAGGCCGTCAGGACGGCGGAATTCCTGCTTCTGACGAACTATGACAGCAAGGAGGATCTGCTTACGCATTTCAGGTGTGCCCTTTTTCACGGACACGACACACATGTCTCCAATACCTGCCTTAGGATATCTGTTCTTGACACCCCTATATCTTTTGACAGCTATTATCTCAACAACACGTGCACCGCTGTTGTCCACACACTCAATGCGTGACCCTTTGTTCAAAGCACGCGGTATAGTAGATCTAATACCTCTCATGCCTGAGCCTCCGCCTTTATGACAACATATGATTTTGTCTTACTCAACGGCCTGCATTCCGCGATCGTCACAATGTCCCCTACCTTTGCATCAATACAGTCGGGATTGTGTGCATGGATCTTGGATTGCCTTTTCTCATATCTTTGATATTTCTTGATAAGCATCTCGTGCTTGCGCTGGATGACCACGGTCCTGTCCATCTTGTTGCTAACGACGGTCCCTACAAGGACCTGTCCGCGAACAGGAAGTTGTCCATGGAAAGGGCAATTAACGTCATTGCACTCCTTTTCCGGTGATGGGACATCCAATCCTATATCTCTTGCCATGATTATTACCTCATGCGTATTTTTCTTATGTTCTTGGTTCTGTTCTCAGGTTGTGAGACCAGAAGGTTCCCATTGATTTTTACATACTTTTCAGCATGTTCGCCCGATAACCGGGCAGGTATCCGAAACACAAAGGTCGCGTCTGCCTTTGGAACCATTTTCTCGCGACCCGCCTTTGTTTGAACAATGATCATGTTCTTTGTTTCGTCAACCACTTTGCCGCTGATATCTATCAGCGCAGGGTTTGTGGCATCCACTACTTCAACAACTAATCCGATCAATTCATGGAATATTAGTTTTGAAGGAGTGATTTCCACTTCACATCTCCGTCATTTCTCTCTGGATGGTCTTCACCCTGGCAATGGTCCTCCTGAGTTCCCCGATCCTGCCGGGGTTATCAGGGGCGCCACCTGCGGATGAGAGAGCACGCTCACGAATGAGTTCATCTCTCATCTTATCAAGTTCGTCCATCCTTTCCTGAGGAGACATGTCCCTTATTTCGTTTAATCGAAGAATCGCCATTACTTCTCCTCCTTGTGAACACGTGCTATGGGGTGCCAGTAATCATAGCCCTCATGCTTGTGCTGCCAGACATCTTCTGTAAGCCTGCGTTGTTCATTGACAACTTCTTCCAGTGCTACTGGCCCTTCATCGGAGGCTGCATTTCCCATATCCTCACTGCTCTGAGAAACTTCAGTGGTCTCTGCAGGAGCAACGGTTTCGGTAGTTGCAGATACTTTTTCCTCAACGGTCTCTTCCTCATCAGCGACCTCGCCTTTGGCTTGAGTATCGACAAGCGTCTTAATGCCAGCTTTTGCATCCTTGCTGACAACTGCTGCTTCAACTTTAGGCTCTTCTGCGATGTCCTTGAGATGGAAAGAGTCAGGCAATACTGCGCCCGGCGGGATAATCCTTACTTTACATCCAAGGGTTCCGAGTTTTTTGACCGCGACCGCAAAACCCTCATCGACAATATCATCGACAGGTTTCCCGGCGTGCTTGATGTAACCCTGAACGATCTTCTCGACCCTGGACCTTGCACCGGTAAGTTTTCCGGAGATGACGATCTCACAGCCCAGTGCGCCGGCATTCATGATAGCTCTGATCGTGTTGTGACCGGCTTTCCTGAAGTACCAGCCCCTCTCAATAGAGGAAGCAAGGCGTGTTGCCATCATCTGAGCATTGAGCTCCGGCCTTCTGACTTCCTGTGCATCGATCTGAGGATTGTCGATGTCGTACATTCTGTCAATGTCACGGGTAAGCTTACGAATGACCTTACCAGCTTTACCGATGACCATGCCCGGCTTTTCAGCGTAGATGGTGATCTGGGTACCCATAGGAGTACGGTTGAGCTCCATTCCTCCGTAACCAGCTTTGTTGAGCTGTTTCGCAAAATATTCATCCATGGAGGCTTTTACGTAGCCTTCCTGGACAAATTTCTTCTCTATTGCCATTACCGCACCTCACTCAGGATAATCTCGATATTTACAGTGTCCGTATTCTTGGGGCTTCCACGTCCACGGGCCCTGGCCATCATGCCGTGTATCACACGACCCTGTTTTGTGGCGATGTGTGAGAGATACATCTTGCTTGAGTCCAGTCCCTTGTATTCGGCATTGCTCTTAGCATTTTCCAGTATCTTCATGAAAGCTTCTGCAGCCTTTATAGGATACCTGCCGGTTGCCATGGGACCTTTTCTGTGCCCTGTACCTACATGGTGTCTCTTGAAAGGAACTGCCCTTTTGAGTCCCATTACATCTTCGAGATACTTCTGTGCTACTTCTGTGCGCATACCCTTTATCGCATGCCCGAGTTCACGGGATTTCTTAGGTGATATGTGAAGCTCCGAACCCATTGCCCTTGAGGATGTTTTCGGTTCCAGTTCCACGGTATATCCAATTCTTGCCATACATTATCACCTTATTTCAACGGAACGAATTTACTTGAACGGGTAGCTCCGACACCTGCACTTCCGTGGGAAACTTTTGGACGTGTCGGTGCAAATTCTCCGAACCTGTGTCCGATCATTTCAGGCTGCACTTCAAATGCCATGAATGTCTTACCGTTGTATACTTCGATGTTCTTGCCGACCATATCAGGGAATATTATAATGTCCCTGTGGTGGGTACGCAAGCTGTCCTTACCGTCCCTGAGCTGTTGCATAACGTCCTTTTTGCCTTCGGAAAGTCCTCTGAGGATTGTGCGGCGCTCGCGTGCCGGCAGCAGTTCAGAGAATTCCTCAATACTCAGGGAGCGAAGTTCTTCAACCGTCTTGCCACGGTAGGTATATTCACCCTTTCGTTTTGGTAATTTTGATGATGTTTTCTTTGCCATGATCTATTCCTCCGGTTAACGCCTTCCTGTCCTGCGTGCTGCGATCTGCCCTACCTTACGTCCTGGAGGTGCATTCCTGCTGACCGTGGTCGGTCTTCCCGGATGCTGCCTGTTACCTCCTCCGAAGGGGTGATCGATAACGTTCATGGCAACTCCTCTTACACGCGGATACTTTGCAGCCCTGGTTCTCATCTTGTGGTATTTCTTACCAGCCTTCAGGAACGGCCTGTCTACCCTGCCGCCACCTGCAATGATACCGATAGTTGCACGGCACCGTGGGTTCATCCATTTCAGCTCACCGGATGGCATCTGTACGACAGTCTTGCCACGTTCATGTGAAACGACAGTGGCATAAGTTCCGGAAGCTCTTGCGAACTGTCCGCCGTCATTTGGCCTTCCTTCGATATTACATACAGGTATTCCCTCAGGGATCTCTGCCAGTGGCAGGATGTTTCCTGGTTTTACCTCAGCAGATATGCCACATGCTATCTTGTCGCCAACTGCTATACCCTCTGGTGCAAGGATCAGGCGCTCTTCACCGTTATCAAAGGAAACTTTTACAACGGGTGCAGAGCGGGCCGGATCGTGTGTAACCTCAAGAACCTCACCATATACCGTGTCATTTTCATCCACACGGGGGTGCTTCATTGAAGCTTTATACCTGTGAGATGGTGCCCTGTATGTAGGAGTTCCACGACCTCTATTCTGTGAAATTATTCGCTTACCCATACTAGTTCACCTCACATTAAACCTATTCTGTTAGCTATTTCGTGGGCAGCATCTTTGCCTTCGAAAGTAACTATAGCCTTCTTCAGGCCGTTCATTGTGCTCATAGTACATACTGAAGCCACAGGGAAGCCATACATCTTCATTATCTCGGATTTGACCTGATTCTTGTTTGCACGAGAATCAACGATAAACTGAAGCTTGTTGTCTTCCAGGAGCATCATTGCCTTTTCTGTAATGAAAGGATACTTGATCGATGTCATTGGAACAGTCCCTCCAGATCAGCTATTGCAGACTCAGTCCATACTGTCAGTCTGCCTGCATGGGTTCCAGGTGCAAGGATCTCAGCGTTCAGGGAGGTAACAGATACCACATCAACACCTGCAAGGTTCCTTGCAGACCTGAATACTGCTGCATCGCCTGAAGCTACAATTAGGATACTCTTCCTGTTCTTGTACCTTCTGCCACGGAGCTTTCCTCTGCCTGCCCTGATATTCCGGCCGTCCTTTGCACGCATAACATCAGTGTATATGCCTGCAGCCTGCAGGAAAGTGACAATATCTTTTGTCTTTTCGATGTTCTCGAGAGCATTTTCAGCTACAAGTGGAAGCTGTGCATCGAACTTGTGGCCACGTCCCTTTACAAGGTCCGCATTACCGGTTGATGCAATGGCTGAACGAATAGCCATAAGCCTTTCTTTCCTGTTTACTTTTTCACTCCTGTCAGTCTCTACCTTAGGAGGATGTGCTCTTCTGCCGCCCCTGGCTTGAGGAACTCTTGCTGCGCGGCTACCGTTAACGATCCTAGGGATCTGTGCAGCACCCCTGCCTGAACCCCATGAAACTGCAGATGTTTCCATACCTGCGTACATTTTTGGACCATAGGGCTGCAGCCTGTTTGCCTGTGCAGCGACGACCGCTCTCTTGATAAGGTCGGGCCTGTAGGTTTCACCGAATATAGCCGGCAGTTCCACATTGCCTTTTATATTACCAGATAAATCAATAATATTTGCTGTAACCATTCACTTCACCCCTGCTGGGACTGTGTGCTTACGTGGAGAAGCTGTGGTTCACCCATCGCGGACACTTTTGCCCTCATAGGATCTCTGAGCCTTACAAGTCTCTTGGAAGGTCCGGGAATGCTTCCCTTAATGAGGATATAATCTCCCCTTACAAGACCATAGTTTATGAAACCGCCTTCTGGGTTGATCTCATCACCGTTTGTGGAGACTCTAAGGATACGTTTGTTAAAGTCGGTCCTCTGATGATAACCCATCTGACCCATCTGCGGTACTCTCCAGTTTACACGGGCCGGATGGAAGGGACCAAGGGTACCGATCTGTCTAAGGCTTCCCTGACGGGAGTGCTTGCCTTTCATCATACTGATACCCCATCTCTTCACAGGACCCTGTGTCCCTTTACCGATGGTGATAGCTGCCACGTCTATGAACGTGCCGTTGTTAAAGACATCGCTGATCTTTATCTCGCTGCCAAGTATTGACTTTGCGTATTCGAACCGTGCCTTAAGGTCGGAGCCGCTTACTGCAGTTTCCATGATATCGGAGTTCTTCTTTGGAACACCGGTCAGATTCTTTGGCAGAGTGTAGGTCACTACTTTAATATCAGAAACAGTTCCGTTTTCGATCAGGCTGCTGATCTTCTCAAGCGATGCATCAGTAGTTGCGGTCTTTGGTAAGTGTATGGTCTTACCGAGACTTGGATCAAGGTCGGAGCTCCATGCCTCTGCAATAGCTTTGCCACCGTAGCTGTCACTGGCGTAAGCACGTATCGCAGCAACACGAACAGCGGGTGTTTCCACAACTGTTACAGGTACGGAGATCTCCATACCTTCAGTGAGGCTGTTCTTCACATCGTCCACCAATATCACATGAGTCATACCTACTTTGTAGCCTGCAAAGTCCTGAAGCTTTGGCTCCCCTGCAGACTCCGGCCACGAATTAAACCTCGGTATGTGGCTTTTTGCTCTTTTGCGAGGACTGTAAGCGAGTGAACCTCGTCTTGGTCTGTGTCCTTTTGCCATTCTTATTCTCCTAATTACACATTTTATTCTAAATCAGGCAATACATCACTGCATAGCCAGAATGCAAAAAAGCCATCAAGTTCACCTGAATCCACCGCTTCCGGGGAGTCTGATCACTGTAAGAACTCCACGTATCTTAGACACGCATCCTTGTAGTGTACTGCTGCCTTCCATTGTCTAATGACGGACCTTAGCATACCCTTAAAGGGCAAACTCGGGATCATCTCGAAAAGATTTAAACACATCTGCACTTTGGCGCACTATATTGCGCGCGGCGGGCATTCTTGAAGAGGCCCTGATACTTCATGTTAAATCCGACTTTTTCGCACTGTAATCTTAATCTTGTCAGATACTCTTCACTGAAATCTAACGTTGGGCCATTAAACGTATATTTAGTATTTAAATTCTTTGCATGCCGTGACGGGCCTTGCAACACCTTGGCAAACAACATCATTAAAAGATAAGTAGCAAGAGAAGAGTCAGACATGGGTCTGAGCTCTTCCCAGTTCAAATGCCTTCACATTGATGTCCACTGTTTTTGGAGGGACAAGTTCCCTTACACAATCTAGCATGATATCAGGTGATAAAGGCAGATAATTCGAGATCGCTCCCACCATAATGACATTCATGGCCTGTGCATTACCTGCCTCGACAGCTAGCTGTGTGGCATTGAAACCCACGACTTTCCGTTTTCCCTGCAATGATGCCATTATTTCCCCAACATCAGGATATGAGCAGAGTCCGGATGTCACTGTGACAGGAAGTATGGGCTCGGTGTTTACTATTACAACTCCGTCCTCGGCCAGATAGTCCAGGTAACGAAGCGCCTCACTGGGTTCAAGGGCAAGCAGCACATCTGCACCTCCCAGAGATATCATAGATCCGAGTGTGCAACCTATCCTTATATGGTTTACAACTGAACCGCCCCTCTGGGCCATACCGTGAGTTTCTGCTGCACGTACAGACAGATTCTCCTTTACGGCAGCCTTGCCTATAATATCAGATGCAAGGATTGCACCCTGTCCGCCCACGCCGGCAATGATAACGTCAAATTGGGATATTCCAGGAGCACTCATTTCTTCACCTCCGAGATAGAATCGAACTTGCACATGCGGGAACATACTCCGCAGCCAGTGCACATGCTATTGATAGAAGCCTTTTTAGCCTTAATGTCAAATTCAATTGCAGGACAACCAAGCCTTACACATATCTTGCACCCAGTACATTTTTCAGCATCGATAATAAATGGTTTCCTTCGGATACCGGAGCGTTTTGCATCGATAACACAAAGCTGTTTCGTGATGACAACAGAAGTTCCTTTGTAACTTTTTGCCCTCTTAAAGACCTCTTCAGTCTGTTCAAGGTCATAAGCATCAACGACTTCCACAAACTCAGCACCAAGTCCCCTGCAAAGCGCTTCCAGGGAAACCTCCACAGTATTCTCACCTGTGGCAGTCTTACCCATCCCGGGATTTGGCTGGTGGCCGGTCATTGCAGTGGTGCGGTTGTCCACAATAGTAACCGTGATGTCAGCTTTATTATAGATAGCATTGAGAAGACCGTTCATTCCGGTGTGGAAGAACGTTGAATCCCCAATTGAACAGCAGATAGGTTTTTTCTCACCGGCCTGATACATCCCGCTTGCAACTGTTATGCTCCCGCCCATGCAGAGTGTCGTGTCAACAGTTCCACTCTGGATACCCAGAGTATAGCATCCAATGTCGCTTGGGAAGATTGCATCCTTACCATATACTTTTTTCATAGCATAGAAAGTTGCCCTGTGAGAACATCCCGGACACATAACAGGCGGGCGCATCGGAAGGTCAATCCTGCAGACGTTATAATCGAAATCCTCTCCGGTATCAACCGGAACAGCAGTCCTTTCAAGTCCCAGGACTTCTGCAAGGACATCTGCACATATATCAGTGTTCAATTCGAATATCCTTGGAACAGGACCCTGCATCTTGCCGATTATCTCAGCGTTGGCACCGGCCTGCTGTGCTATTATCCTCACCTGTTCCTCAACAACAGGCTCCATTTCCTCGAAAACAAGTATTCGGTCCACATTCTCCATCAGGGCCCGTATCTGGTTCTCAGGAACAGGATAGGTCCCAATCTTTAGGAATGATGCATTTATGCCCAGTTTGAGGAGTGCTTCTTTTGCATAGACAGATGCAATTCCTGATGCGATGACGCCAAACTTTGCATCCTCACATACATCCAGCTCGTTCCAGGGAGAGTTCTCAAGCTCCCTGAGAATAGCCTTTTGCAACTCAAGCAAATGAATGTGGCGTAGCCGGGCATTTTTAGGAATCATGACCCATCTTTCAAGTTCTTTCTGGAAATCTGCCACCGGCTTGTTCTGAGTTACATTTCCGAGTACCACATCGGATTTCCCGTGTGATATGCGTGTTGTAGGTCTGAAAATAACGGGCATCTGCATCTTGCCGGACAATTCGGATGCATAAGACATCATGTCTTTTGCTTCCTGAGGTGTTGATGGGTCCAGACATGGAATAAGCGCGAATTGCGAGTACCTGCGGGTATCCTGCTCGTTCTGCGATGAATGACATGAGGGATCGTCTGCAACGATGATGACCATACTACCCTTGATACCTGTGTATGCAAGAGTCATCAGCGGGTCTGCTGCTACATTAAGCCCCACATGTTTCATGGTGACGACAGAACGCACACCCGCCATAGCAGCTCCCGCAGCTACCTCAAAGGCGACCTTCTCATTCACCGACCATTCGACATAGAAATCCCTTTCCTTCATTGAAGCAAGGGTGCCGATTATCTCGGAGGAGGGTGTGCCAGGGTAACCGGATATTACCTGCGCCCCGCCTTCCACTATACCGCGCGCTATCGCATCATTTCCCAGCATATACTCGCGTTTTCTCATGAGAATCTCCTGCTGCCCTTAACTTAATGATTATTAATAAACATATCCGAAGGGAAAAACAAATCACAAAACAGCTCCCAGACCATCATAAATAAACTTCAGGCTCACCACCCCGATACAAACCAGCACGAATATCCGGAACTTTTCCTGTGGCACTTTTGATACAATCCTTTTCCCGATGAGCGAACCCGCAATTGCCACAAGAAAAAGTAGCGGGATAAAATAATAGTACTCCTGAGGGAGATACCCGCTTGCGAGATAGACAGGTATCCGGGACATATCCACAGCCAGCGAGATTGCCGCAGCTGTGGAGATATAGACAGATTTTTCAAGGTCATAGGATGTAAGAAAAGATCCTCTCAGAGCCCCACCTGTGCCTATCAGTCCGGCGAAAAAGCCGGAAATGCTGCCGCCAAGCAGGGTGTTCCTTCCTGTTGGTTGCACGGCCAGGCCGGGGTGGGAGATAGAGAGTATAACATAAGCAATAAGAAAGACACCAAGGATTAACTTTAGCATTGTCTGTGGCACATAATCTACAAGCAATGCACCAATGATTGTAAATATGACACTTGGGACACCGAACCTGAGCAACATCCCTTTATCAAAACCATGCCTGAAGAAGGTGATCCTGCCAATATTACCTGACATGTGGAATATCGCTACTAATATTAGTGCGGTCCTGAAGTCGAAGAAGAGCAAAGCTATGGGAAGAAAGATCGTAGAGGAGCCAAAGCCTGCCATTGTCCCGACTATCTCTGCAAATAAGGCAGCAATGAAAAAGAGGATATCCGGGCCTGGCATTTACTACATATTTGTTAGCAGATAGTAAAAGGATTATGTTAAGGGTTCTGAAAGTTCTCATCCTGTGGCAGGG
The DNA here is from genome assembly GCA_000306725.1 of Methanolobus psychrophilus R15. Lineage (GTDB taxonomy): Archaea > Halobacteriota > Methanosarcinia > Methanosarcinales > Methanosarcinaceae > Methanolobus > Methanolobus psychrophilus. The sequence continues at coordinate 1,139,982 of CP003083.1, forward strand.
TTCGGGCAGAAAGCAAAATACATCGACAAATATATGTGTAAAGAATTATTTGCATTAGGTTATATTGTAGTTGCGAAAAACAAATTCCAATCTTCTTTTACAAACTTATCCGGATGATTATTCATGGTTACAGATATCGAAGCTAAAGTGATGCAGGCAAAAAGGGCATCTATAATACTTGCAAGTGTTGACACGGCGACAAAGAACGCCGCCCTTGAAGCTATGGCAAGGGCACTGGATGAGAACCGCCAGGCTATACTGGCGGCGAACGTAAGGGATGTTGAACTGGCAGAGAAGCTTAAAAGGAAAGGAGAGCTCCCCCAGGCACTTGTGGACAGGCTGAAGGTCAACGACAGCAAAATAAACGGAATGATAAGCGGGATAAGGGATGTTATTAAGCTGGACGACCCTGTGGGTGAGACCATCAGCGCCCTTGAGCTTGATAAAGGACTTGAGCTCTACCAGGTAAGTTGTCCCATAGGACTTATTGGCGTGATATTTGAGGCGCGTCCTGACGTAGTGCCACAGGTTATGTCCTTGTGTCTCAAAAGCGGGAACTCCACTATTTTCAAGGGTGGAAGCGAGGCGTCCAATTCCAACCGCGCGATATTTGACATACTTGTGGAGGCTGCACAATCCATAGAAGGGATGCCCGAAGGAGCTTTCCAGCTGATAGAAACAAGGGAGGAAGTAAAGGACCTTTTAAGCATGGACGCATACATCGATCTATTGATTCCCAGAGGTTCCAATGCATTTGTAAAGTTCATCCAAGACAACACCAGAATACCTGTTCTTGGACACGCAGACGGCATATGCCATGCTTATGTTGACAGCAACGCAGAACTTGGTAAAGCCTACAGTGTTTGTTTAGATTCCAAAGTGCAGTACCCTGCAGTATGTAACGCTATCGAGACTTTGCTGGTCCATGAAAATGTAGCTGAGAGATTTCTGCCCTCAATGGCACGGATGTTTGACAGTGCAGGAGTGGAAATGCGATGTGATGGGAAGTCCTATGCTATCCTTGAGCACATAGAATTCCTCAAAAGTATCGCCCGGGCTACAGAAGAGGACTGGTCCACCGAATATAACGACCTGATCATTTCCATCAAGATAGTAAATTCCATCGAAGAGGCCATCGATCACATAAACACATATGGTTCCCACCACACTGACGCCATCATCACAGAGAACCTCTACAATAGAAAACTGTTCAAGGACCTTGTGGACTCCTCAAGCGTAATGGTGAACGCTTCAACCAGGTTTGCCGATGGGTTCCGGTATGGGAAAGGCGCAGAAGTCGGTATCAGCACTAACAAGATCCATGCCAGGGGACCTGTAGGCATGGAAGGGCTGCTGATATACAAATATATACTCCTTGGCAATGGAGATAAAGTTGCAGACTACGTGGGACCTGATGCCCGTAAGTTCACCCACAGGAAACTTGATAGGGATATCTCGGAAATAATGGATATAGAATGAACTCATAGTGGTGCGCATACCCCTTATTCCTTTACTACAGAGGCATTGATCGTGATCAACAGGAAAGAGCTCTTTAGCGGTCTTAACAAGATAGTGGTGAAAATAGGTACGTCTTCCATCAGTACCGAGGATGGAAAACTCAATCACCGGTTCATGGACGGTATGGCCTCCCAGGTTGCTGCTCTGCATGAGCAGGGCAGGCAGGTCATCCTTGTGAGTTCCGGAGCTATCGGCATAGGTATCGATATACTGGGCTTTGGATGCCGTCCCAGGGAAATACCTGTCAGGCAAGCCTGTGCGGCTGTAGGACAGAGTGTGCTTATGCAGGAGTGGAGCAATTCATTTGGCAAGCATGACCTCAAGGTGGCTCAGATACTGTTGACATACGAGTCATTCTCAAACCGGCTCACTTACCTTAACCTGAGGAACAGCATTTCCACACTGCTTAGCTACGGAGTCATTCCAATCATTAATGAAAATGACACTGTATGTGTCAATGAGATAGAGGCAACCTTCGGTGACAACGACAAACTTTCAGCAGTGGTCGCAAGCAAAACAGAAGCAGACCTGCTCATAATACTTTCCGACATCGACGGCCTCTACGATAAGAACCCCAAGCGCAATGATGATGCACATATGATAAGTGTCATTGAGGAGATCACCCCCGAAGTAGAGAGCTATGGAGGCAGCCCCACAAGCATGAAAGGTGTCGGCGGGATGCGCACAAAGATAGAGGCTGCCAAGATCTGCCACATGGCCGGCTGCAATATGATAATTGCGAACAGCAGCACCGAAGACGTCGTCAGGAGAGTGCTCGGCGGCGAAGATATCGGCACGCTGTTCCTTGCAAACCAGGAAGTGCACAGGAACAGGATACGCTGGATAATACTCTCAAGATCATCAGGCTCTGTAGATGTAGACGAAGGCGCAAGGGCTGCTATAATGGATAGCATGAGCCTGCTTCCCTCAGGCGTGCTCAATGTCAAAGGCAGTTTTGACAGGGGCGATATAATAGAGATCAGGTGCGGGGAAGAAATATTCGCGAAGGGTATAACCGACTATACATCCGAAGAACTGGAGCAGATCAAGGGAAAACATACCAACCAGATAGTTGACATACTTGGTTACAAGAACTATAACAATGTTGTCAAAAAGGAGAACATAGGACTATTTAATCATTCAGAGAAGCATTGACCTCTTCCGAAGACTCCCATTCGACTTCCAGCAGGTGACTGAATATTGTCACGAACTCCTTTCCGTTAGACCATAAGGCAGTCAGGTCCTCTTTATTCCCTGTTGCCTCTTTTATATCGATGAGTACTTCACTTGAGTCAACAACGAGGATACCGCCTTTGGAAGGCAATTCCCCACCTTTACTCGAATATAACCTTACATGAGCCCCTGGCAGATCTTTTGCAATGGAGAGGGCCTTTTCGAGTTCGTAGGATATAAGCCTCATCCGTACTCCGGATTGTATCTTGTCATGCAGAATCTTATGCATAATACAGTAGTGCTTCTCAGCTAAACGCGGAGTTTCCCCTGGTATTTCCCTGTTGAAAGGATGCGGAGCAGTCAAAAAGAGTTCTTTTCTTGCACCACTTATTATCTGCATCATCTTTTCTGTTACATGCCGATAGCCGTTTATTGTCCATATGGACTCGTTATTGCCATTCGGATCAACGGACTCATAAATCTCCTCAAGCTGAAGGAGCGCATTGCCGGACTCGAGATCAAAATCCGTTTTCAGTCTTTCAATAGCAATCTTCGGAGGAACGCATTTATATTCCATAGGCTTGGTATTTCGGACTTCGATTATGCCCTTTTCTTCCAGTTTTTTCAGCGCGCCGTAGACAGCGGACCGGGGAATGCCGGAAAGCTCATGCACATCAGCAACAGTACTGCTGCCCTTCTTAGTGAGAGCTACAAATACTTTCGCCTCATAGGCGGTCAATCCGAGATTGCGCAGGGAGTCGATGAGAGATGCCATATTATCAGTAAACCGAATTAAAGAATCGCATTAAAGTATTGTGTTCTCATAGTAGGCCCGGAGGAAATAAGGGAGTTCATCCCTTATTCTTAAAGAACCTGCCGTAAGCGAAATATCCGGCCACGGCTACAAGTGCGATGGCTATGATCGCAAAGGTCCATGTGCTCCCGGAGAGTCCGTCAAAAGCAGACCTTGCGGGTAAGGTATGGGTCCTGATCTTGAGCGTGTCAGATATCCGGCTGTGACCATCATTGTCTTCATATCTGATCTCACTGCTGATAGCATATTGCTTTGGCACAGCAGAATCATCCACCTTTATCTTAAAGAGCGCCTTTGCGGTTTCTCCGGGAGCAAGCGAACCCAGGAAAGCCTGATCGTCAGTAGTACTGAAGGGAGTGTCAGCACTTATCCTGACTATCGCATCCTTCACAGATTCCTCACCGCTGTTCCTGAACGTCACGTAAAGGAGGTTCTCCTGACTGGCGCACAGGTCGCCCTCAACTTCCACGACCTCAAAGCGGGCTTCGTCCTTCACAATAATATTCACAGTCTGGTTCTGATGCCCTACAGCATACCACAGGCCAACTTCCATATTGGTTATTCCCAAGTCAGTCTCATCATCACCGCTTATCTGCACATTCTCCTGATAGCCATAGAACATGTCAAGTGTAAGCGGGTACGTGCCTGCCGGTGCATTCTTTGATATTTCAATGTTGAACTTCACCGGATTCTCAACCTGCTGGCCACTGGGCAGCGTTCCCGCTTCCTGGGGACCGGACTTGACCCTGATATAAGGATTAGTGGAGTTGAGGATAGCGACAATACCTATCGCTGTGGTTCGCTGCGCCTCATAACCCATCTCTGTCTGCTGTAGCTTCTGCTCAAGATCTGTAAGCGAACTGGACCGTGTCTCCGATTTGAATCCGGTCACAACACCTTTGTTCATAAGCTCCAGGTTTATAGTCACTTTATCCCCGCGGGAGAATTCATTGCTTCCAATGAGCGTTGCACTCACGTCAGGGCCGCCATAGACCGTATAATAGTTCTCGTCAAAATTGAAGAAATCCGGCATTTTGATGTCCATTAGCGACATCTGTGCATTTGCGGGCACTACAGCCTGCATGATCATAAATATTAATATGATTAACGAAGTTGTCTTCTTCAAGTGTTCCAGATTGGGCATATATATTCCTCCGAACCTAAATGATGTTTATCCTTTGCGATTCTTTTTTAAAGATTTGATTATAAGTACAACACACATCAGCAGTATGCCTGCCAGAGCCATTGCAGTGATATTGAATTGCCTCTCAGGGGACTGCATCCTTACATTAGCTTTCATATTGCCGGAGTAAGCAAGATCCTCATCAGTATCACGGTACTTTATCTCTGTGTCAAGAGCATACGTTTTATCGAGTGCCTGCCCCTCTGAGGAAATGATGAATGAAACCGTCCTGCTCTCACCTGGCATCAGTGTGCCCAGAGTGCGGACAGAACTGCCGGTAGCAAGCGGTTTCATCAATATCACCCTGGCAACCACATCTGTTGCAGGAAGCTCGCCCACATTGGTATAGGTGATATTGACAGTGGTTTCCTTGCCGGCTACAAGCGCGCCGGAAACATCCGTCACTTCGAACTTTGCAGCAGGCTTTATAATAACCGGAACATAGAGCATCTTGTTCACAGGCGTATAGTATTTCACGTGATCGAGGTCTGGCAGACCCAATGTCACTGCCTTGCCGCCAGTCATTCTGACATCGCTCTGATATTCGTAACTTACAGGCATCTCCAGCATGTAGACCCCCGCGGGTGCATTATTGGATACAGTGACTGTATAGACCAGCGGGTCTTCTGGCAAAGTGCCCGGATACAAAGGGTCTTTTAATGTCCGGCTACTGGTTGCAGGATCGATCGCAATATATTCTGTACCGGACACAAGGCTTGTTTTTACCCCATAGGCGGTCGTCCTGAGCTTTTCATATTCAAGCTCCTGCAAAGATCGTGCATGAGCCGACTTGGATGTGCCGACATTGGTGATGCTTTTGACACCGTAGAATATTCCCCTGTTAGAAAGAACGAGCTCCAGACTGGCCGTTTCCCCCCTCTCAAGCTCGGTATCACCCAACACGGAAACTGAGATGTCGGGTTCACCGTAGCTACGAAAATAGTTTGTAGTGAGTTCGTAAGCGGGAGGTATGAATTCCTTTGCTGTGGACGCTGACACAATCGGAATCACTGCAGCCATAAGGATACAGAGCCCAGCAGCTACAATACTAAACCTCCTCAGAAGCATTTTATCATTTATATCCATCAGAACGCTGCCTCCTTCGGGACTATTTTTCCATCAGAACCAATAATGTGCAAAGCATGCTCATCTTTCCTGCGTTTCCTGCTCTCACGGTGCTTGTCAAGAAGCACTATAACTGCAGGGAATACAATGAAAGAAGCAAGCAGTGCCAGGATGACATTTAGGACAGTTATGAAACCGAAATTACTTGTCATGCTGAAGGGTGAAGCTATCAGGGCAGAAAATCCGAAGACAGTTGTAAGACCGGAAGTCACAATAGCCTTTCCGATCTTAACACTTGACTCCTTCATTGCTTCCTCAGGAGATGCTCCTTTCTCCCTTTCCTCAAAGTATCTCTCCATCATGAGCACCGCATACTCCGAACCGACACCCAGGATGAGAGCTCCCAGTGTGGCGGTCATGGGAGTGTATTCTATTCCCAGATAGTACATCAGTCCGCCTGACCAGCCAATGACCATGAACATAGTGATTACCGGGGTCAAGGCCTTCAGGTAGTCACGGTATATCACAAGAAGACCTGCAAAGACCAGCACAAGCCCAAGCAGTGTCATCATCATACGTCCGGAAGTAAGTGCCGAGATGACCGTGAAGAACACCACAGAACCGCCCGTTATTGTGACACTGGTGCCAGGTGGAGGTGGCATCCATCTAATGTCCTCTTCAACTATACGTGTAAGGTCTTTGATGCCTTCCAGTCCGAGTTCTCCCATAGCATTACCAATGCCCAGGTTCAGGACCAGCATATTATTTCCGTGAAGATATCTCTCCCTCTGGACTTCCGGTATCTGCAAATATAATTCTTTGATGTCCTGGGAATCATCAGGTATCATCCCGTCATTCATGGATTTGACAGCATCGACAATACTGGATGAACTATATATATGGCCCCGGTTATCGACCTCATGGGATGAAAAATGGTCTATCCACTCCAGCAGTCGGGGGTCGGCATTATTGTCCGTTTTTATAATTAGATTGAGCTCCTCGTCTCCTCCCAGAATCTCACCCAGGTGGACCAGATCAATAAGTGCGGGCATATCCTGGGGAACAAATGTCTGGACATCCGTCTGTATCGGAACCTGCGCGTCAAAGTACAGGCCGCCAAGACAAAGGAAACCTGCAATCCCAATCACAATCAAAGGATGGCGCATAGAGATAACAGCCATCTTTTCCAGCAGCTTTTCTGTCAGATCGGGCTTATGAACTTCATTTTCGGGTTTCTTCTTTGCACTCAGGACTGACTTTTTCCTGAAATTGAGTTTTGTGAAAAGAGGATGCTGTGAAACTTCATGGAAACCATAAAGAACTGTCACGCCCACGAACAGGGAAGCAATAAAGCACATGATGATGCCTATAAGCAGCAGTTTCCCGAAATCCTGCACCATAGGAACGGAAGAGGTGAAAAGTGATACAAAACCAAGTGCAGTGATTATAAGCGCGATCAAAACTGCAGGTCCCGTATGCTTAACTGTCTCGATCACAGCGCCAGCAGCAGAGTGGTTACGTTCGAATTCCTCTTCGATGCGGTTATGGAACTGTATAGCGTAATCAATACCAAGACCTATGAGTACAGGGAAGGCTGCCATTGAGACCATTGTCATGGGAATATCCAGATAGCCCATTGCCCCAAACGTGAAAATAATACCCAGCAAGACCACCGGAAGAGGCAGAAGTCTCCAGCGCACATGCTTGAAGACGATGTACAGTACCAGAACCATCAGAAGTACTGAAATTACAAGAAGTACACCCATACTGGAATTCATCTCGTTGTTCATCGCATTGTTGAAAGCCACATCGCCGGTAACAATTATCTTATAGCCGGGAGGGAATTCGGCAAACTGGATTGAAGCCTGCGTTTCACGAAGGATTTCTTCCTGCATGCTGTCAGAAGTAGTACCGCTGAAAACCACAGAGATCACTGCGTGTGTCCTGTCAGGCATTATATATGAAGGCATGTCAGAAGCGATTAGCGAATCGAGAGTATCAGCATCGTCCGGAATTACCCGGGTGCCCGTATTGCGGTAATTGGCATCCTTTATTACCTGTGATGGAGAGGTAACCTCAATTACGCCCGGAATGTTCTGAGCAATCTGGTGAATCCGGTCCATTCCCGCAAGAGCAGCAGAATTTGTGACATCATCCCCCTCCACCAGGATGACTATCGATCCTGTGCTGAAAAGATTTAGGTAGAGGTGATCAAAGTCCTGGTACAATGTGGAGGTCTTTTCGACGAAGGTATCTGTTCCTGACTTCATCTCTATGAACTGGGCACCCTGGAATGAAATAATGATGCATAAGAGGGCAATGAGAATAATAGGGATGGTGTTATCTTCAATAAACTGGCCAAGCCTCTCAAAAAAGTTCTTTATATATAATGCCTCCGCGATTTTTCGTCAGGTTTGAACATATATCTTATCGGGCATAGATAAGATTAATTCTATAAATAGTTTATTAAAACCAGAGAATTTGTTGTTATTATAATAACAACACACTAATGTTAATAAAAACCGGAATATAAGGATAGAAAACTGGTACTTTACGGATGTCGGCTAGTTTGGCGTACTGAATATGCAAAACTTGATATCAGAAAAAAATAACTAACTCTCAAATGGATACGATAATGAATGTGGAAATTGAAGTTCTCAGCAGAGTCAAACCTTCCCCCGGGGAGAGAAAGAGGCTCCTTCTAGTAGTAGAAGAGCTTCTTCATAAAGTGGATTCCACTGCGACTACACTCGGAATTCAAGGCATCCGGGCAAAACTTGTGGGTTCCGCCGCCAGAGGAACATGGACTTCCGGGACGCATGACCTGGATATCTTTATCCCGTTCCCTGTGCATACTACAAGGGACGAGCTGGAAAAGCACGGCCTGATGATAGCAAGGGAAATAGCAAAGGATGCGGACAGATTTGAAGAGCGCTACGCTGAACACCCCTATCTTAATATGAAGTACAAAGGATTCGATGTTGATGTAGTTCCCTGTTTTGCGGTGGATTGCGCCTCGAACATAAAATCTGCTGTTGACAGAACACCCTTTCACAATAAATTCATCAAAAAGCACATCAGAGGAATCGAAGATGAAGTTCTCAAGCTTAAGCAGTTCATGAAAGGTACCGGTGTCTACGGTTCAGAACTGCGAACTCAGGGCTTTTCCGGATACCTCACGGAACTGCTGGTCATCCATTATGGCTCCTTCAGGGAGGTATTATCCAATGCATGCGACTGGAAACCGGGAATTGTTATCGACCTTCAGGAACATGGCTCTGTGAAACATAATGAACCACTTGTGGTGATTGATCCAACCGACCCCAAAAGGAATGTGGCTGCAGCCCTTTCTGTAGAAAAGTTTGCCACTTTCATTGACATGTGCTGTTCCTATTTGGAGGAGCCTGGCCTCGGGTTCTTCTTCCCTGCGCCCGAAATGCCTCTGAGTGACCAGGAAATGCTGAAGATGATATCCGAAAGGAAAAGTTCCTTTATAGCCATTGTCTTCAGGAAACCGGATATTGTTGACGATGTGCTCTACCCCCAGCTGGACAAAATGGAATCCAGTGTACGGGCACTGTTTGAACAGCATGCTTTCATTGTACTGAACAGCGGCAGATGGGCAGGAAAAGAAGCTATTGTTATGGTTGAATTGAGCTCTGCTAGATTACCCTATGTCAAGAAGCATCGGGGTCCGCCGGTATGGGAACGGAAGCATGCACAGAGCTTCATATCAAAGTATAAGGGTTCAGAGGACGCTTTCGCTTTTTACATAGAGGACGGGAACTATGTTGCGGACATTAGAAGGAAGTACCCGGCAGCAAAAGCCCTCCTTGAAGAAAGACTGACGACCTGCTCCATGGGCAAGCAGCTTACACAGGCCGTGAAAGAAGGATATATGGTGCTGGAGAACGAAGATATCTGCAACATAAAAGCGGAGGACTTCAGGAGATTCCTGAGAAAATGGAAAAGGGCCTAGAGCAACTGGTGCATGTTTCTCCAATTTTTGCTAATTCTACGACCATTCACATTAGATGAGGCCTTCAAGCCTCTTCTGGTAAAAGAAATACTGCTGCGCATAACCACAGTATTCTCCGAAATACATGCGTCCCCAGTCCCCTATTTTGCTCTTTGTGGCAGTTCCGTTGAAAAATTCATGGTCTCCATAGTAATGCCTGACAACCTTCTCGACATGGGTGTCCACTGGGAAAGCTTCCATTTTATCGAATGCAAAAAGCAGGATGCAGTCAGCAACCTTCTCACCGATGCCTTCCAGGAACATAAGGCGCTGTTTTGCTTCTTTATAGCCAATTGTGAACAGCTCATCCAGCACCAGATTACCATCCATAACGTGCCTTGCGGCCTTAACTATGCGATTTGACCTGAATCCTAGTTTGCAGTCCCTCAGTTCACCGTCACATAGACCTGCAAGGGCTTCAGGTTCAGGAAAACTGTAAAGTCCGTCCTCTAATTCCTCTCCGTAGGTGCTGCTCAGCAGGGATATTCCCCTTTTGATGTTGGGGATACTCCAGGCAGTGGCAAGCATATAGGATATCAGGCACTCCCATGGGTCCTGCCTTATAAGCCGGAGTCCCCTGTATTTCCTTATAGCCTCATCCATGAAACGATCCTTATTGACTTGGCGAAGGATGTCATCAAGGTCATCATCGAAACGAAAGTAATTTTGCATGTATGCTTCTGAGAGGGACGAATCCACAAGCACTTCTTTACTCTCAGGGTCTTGTTGCAAGCGAACAATGCTGCCATTGACAACACCCACCCACCATGAATCTATCTTGTTCCACCTGAAGGCCTGTCCACAGTCAAGAGTGTAGTCCAGATTGAAGTCCTCACAGAAAAGCTTGTACATATCATGACCCAAGTTCGAGTTCCCTTAAGAATATAGCGGAAGATACAGTGTCACCAAGCCCTACGGTCGATACGGGATGAATGCATAACCTGGTCGGGACTACGCACACCGAATAGCCACGATATTCACCAATTATACCATTTTCCCGGTACTGAATCGGGATATTATCTTCCAGCTTTGCCATCTGCATCCTGCCGGTCTCACTTTCATCTATCCCGGAGGCGACTGCCAGCAAAGTGTTCCTGTCTGCCAGTTTCCCGGTACACGCAAACGCTGCTGCGCACTTGACACCAAAATGCAGGGCTTCGAATGTTTTAACAGATTCAGAGGCCGATGTAGGGGAAACTGAAATCACAAACTCCCGGGTGTGGATAAGTATCCTCCTGATTCCGAAGGATTCACATAAGGCTGCAGATGCCCGTATTATGGATAAGGCATCCATTTCAAGTATCCCGGAACTATCTATATTATACATACCCGCAAGCATGGCAAGTTCGTCCTCATTAATGCCAATACTGTCAACAAGGGGTGCCAGGCCTGAGAAGACAGCTGAGGCTATGCCTGCCGAGGAGAAATGGCCCAGTTCGGCATGTATATGCAGCTTACTGTTCCGGTCTTTCCATGCCCTTAGCTGTTCCAGGGACCTGCGAAGCTTTCCCTCATATCCGCTGCCATCGGGATAGGTTTCCCGGAGCATGTGGTATCCTGCTATCAGAGCACCATCTATCTCCTTGATGTTGCTGAAGGCGTACTTACTGAACTCTTCATCTATATGCAGCTCAAAGTTAAGGGGATCATATGTGGCAATGAACCTGTTCTCCCTTGGCACTGACATCTCCTTCCCGCTGAGAAAGAAATTATCATCTTTGCTGAAATCGAATACGAAATGTATCATTTCATGAGCATATGCTGACGGCTCACTGTTATGGATATCGGAACTCCTTTTGAGGCTGCCTCCATCCGGGACGTATATCGCCCTGTCAGAGAAAAAGGACATCTGCAACGGGGAAGGATTGGGAATGTTCGGTATCACCCTGGAAGCACCCAGTTCTGACAGGACATTTGCCATGATGCCCATATTGCCGCCCATGCGCATGAAAGAACCTTCAAGAAAACTTGATTTGAGCCATTGGAAAACGTCCTCATCCCGAACCATCCATTCAGCTCCGATCCCATTCTGCATGCAGAGGAACAGTCCAGCAAAAAAGTCAGGTATCGATGATATCGAGCCGGGAGGCTTCTGCAACCTGGCAGATATCTCTTCCTCATAATCTTGAGCAAATGAACTCATCTGCAGGCCGTTCACCTTGTATATTGCATCGATGTTCGCATTATAAGCGCATAGGATTTTCATGTATGCTCCGGACATTTTTCCCCTTTGTCTTTGATCTTGGTCAGCAGGGCTATAAAGGCACCTGCAGATATGGCATCCCCTATGCCTACGGTGCCCGCAGGCTTGTCGACGACCTTTGTCGGCACGATTACAAGGCTGTGTCCCATGGCATTGATGCATCCGCTCTCGAACTCATCCATCGAGCATACCCCTTTGCGCACAAGGTAGGTAGCCAGGCTGCCAAGGTCCTCGTGGCCTTTCTCATAGACAGGCACTTTCAGGCCTTCCTTTGTGTCGTCAATACTATTGATATGTCCAATGGAAGCCTGGGTAGCCGCCAGTATCGAAGCAAACAGCAGCGCATCGCGGTGACCTTCCACATCTACCGGATGGTCCCGGGAAACAAGACTGATATAATGTCCCAGGGAATGGATGTTGACAACCTGAAGCTGCAGGTCTTTTAGCAGCCTGACGGCCCCCTCGTACAAGGCGACCACGCTCTTCTCGTCCTTACTCATGACCGCGAATGCCAGCTCCTCGTATCCAAGCACGTTGAGTGCATTAGCAACTTCAACTGTGTCAAGACCAAGGGATGTAGCATGCTTTTTGACTATATCGGTCAGGATGGCCTTGCGAATGACACGGTTCTGTATGGATGTGAACTCAACGTGTATCTGCATCCTGGGGTTGCACTGTTTTAGCCTGGTGATGACATTGACTGCCTTCTCCACATAATAGCTGTATGTTGTGCCATCATCGTATTCTTCCTTTATCATCTGGTAGCCTGCAAGCAGAGCCCCGTCTATGCTCTGCCTTATCTGCGGGAGCCGCTCGTAGAGCTCATTGCTCATGTCTATGTGAAGCCAGTCCGGCCGGGAGGATATGATGAGGCGGTTATCCCTGGGAACTGTGAAACATTCTCCTGCACAGCAGACATTGGTACCTTTTGAGTATTCTAATATCCAGTTTACCTTGGGTTTGAGTTGATGATCATAAACTTCCTTTGGGTGCTTCAGAACAAGATTACCGCCCTCTACAGCCGGATGCCTGAGATTGGGAGAATCCACAAAATACTCCGCCTGCTCCTTTGATAACCAAGGCACATATGTGATGACATTCTGTATTCCCAGGTTTGCCAGCAGGTTGGACATGATACCTGCCTGCCCCCCCATACGTGCCCGGTCAAAACCAAGATTGTCCATTAACCATTCATGGAGGTCTGTGTTGTAAGTAGGCACCTCTGCCGCTTTCCCGTCACGCATGGATATGACCAGGCGAGCCATGAGATCCACGGGGTCCTTTATCTCCCGAGGGTACTGAATGACCTGCTCCTGAATGGTACTGCACCCAAGAATACCGATGAGTTTCCTCATTTCGTCTTCACTGAGACGCTTGATAGCATCTATATTACTATTATAAGCAACAAAAACCCCGCGTATATCCTTTAAAGAACGAGTGATATTTACATAGGCGTCTTCGTAGTGTTTTTCCCAGTCCTGTATCTCCATGCGTTTCACCCAATGAATAGAGATTATGTAAGGAATTCATATATAAGGATTGGATGTGGAGGGGTCTGGGAAAGATTTTCCGCAAGGTCGAGTAAAGAGTCAGGGAAACTGAAGATGGCAGGAGGGTATCTCTCGGACCATCTTGGCAGCACTACTTTGCTTGTCAACGAGAGTGGCCTTGAGGTCGAGCGGACAGAGTACTTCCCGTACGGTCAGGTGCAGTCAGGTGGATTGGAGAAGTATGGATTTACCGGACAGGAGAATGATATTGATATTGATACTGGGTTGATGTACTATGGTGCAAGGTACTATTCACCGGAGTACAGGATTTTCATACAGCCGGATACGATGCTGCCGGACCCGTACAATCCTCAGGCTCTGAACAGGTATGCTTATGCGCTGAATAATCCGGTGAAGTATACTGATCCGAGCGGGCATATACCACAGCTTGCAGCATTAGTTGGTGGACTCATATTAGTTGCCAGAGTAATGTCGGTCATTTCTATTGTGAGTGATATAAAAGCTTGGAATAACTACGAGATAAGCACTGAGGAATTGATAGCCAACTCTGCATTTAATGGGCTAGGTTGTATAGGAGGAGGATCTCTTAAAATATTTGGTGGTACAACATACATACAAGGTTTAAGTAAGGTATACCAAAAGGATAAACAAATGGGAGTTGCTGTTGCGATTGTAAAAGGCATACGTGCTACTTTTGATGATGTGGCTGTATTCACTGCTAAGGATGGACCACTTGCATTAGGAAAATATGCAGTCGATAATATAGGTTCGGGTATAGGAGCTACAATTGAAGAAAATACTGCCGGAAGAACAAGACTGGGTGATACATCAAGCAGTATCAAAGCTTCAGTTTCAAACGCTGCAAGTAGTACCAAGACTTCAATTTCAAGCGCCACAAGTAATATCAGTTCTTCAATTTCAAGCGCTGCAAGTAGTATTAGCTCTTCAGTTTCAAGCGCCGCAAGTAGTGCTAAAGCTGTAGTCGGAAACACAATAAACCGCTTATTAAGAAAGTGAGATTGATAACAGATATACATATTGATGTAAGCATGCAACTACCAATGAATAGGAATCGTAGAACACTTTAAGGTGATCTGATGGAGATAACACAGTTGACAGAATTAGAACTCACGACTAGAATCCCAAAGGAGAAACTGGTGCCCGCTATCTGCGATTTCTATTGGGACATGGGTCATAAAAAAATAGTATTAACTAGAGGTTCAGATGATGATGAAACTTTAGAAGATTACGATCCAGTGAAGGGAATTGAAAATATAGGTCAAATATCAGAAATTTCGGTTTTGACACGCAAACAAAAGAGAAAAAAACTGGGATTTGGTTCTGTGCAAATAACCATTAAAGGAGGGATATTTGAAATTAAAATAACGTGGGGTGTAGAGATGAAAAGGAGAGTGTTTCATCTATATGCAGTTTATGTCTTAGTTTCTTTTATTGTTTCGATATATTATGGTTGGAACATGTGTCCCATTGATTCTTTTTGGCGCAAGTATTGTGCCGCTTTATTCGCAACAGCTTTTATATTCATTTTGATTTTACCGGCTTACTATTCATTCAATCGTTCAATTGAGAAAATCAATTCACATCCAAGCACAGAGAGATACAAAACGGATTTTGAAGAGTTCATTCGCAAAAAGGAGAAGGAATTGCTCTCTGAGAGATATTGAGTGGATGAAATTAATCCAGGCATAATCACCGCTCCAGTCATCAACGACGCAAACCAGTTAAGTGAGGTCCGTTATTCGGGTAACAGTTCCCTTGTGGAGAAGTACTGGTATGATGCCAACGGCAAGAGGGTAAAGAAACAGAATGCTGAGGGTCAGTTTAGCTACTATGTCAACCAGTTTTACGAGATCGAGAATGGCACAGCAACCAGCTACTTCTTCCGTGACGACGAGCGCATAGCCAAGCAGACAGCCGAAGGCATGGAGTGGTATCTCTCGGATCATCTGGGCAGCACCACTTTGCTCGTCAACGAGAGCGGGCTTGAAGTCGAAAGCACTGAGTATTACCCATACGGCTAGGTGCAGTCAGATGGTCTGGAAAATATGTTTTTTGCAGCCATGTCAGCTACAGAACCGGCCTCACAAAAGACCGGTCGTCTCATCCATGCCAAGCATTATGTTCATGTTCTGGATAGCCGCACCTGAGGCACCTTTCCAGAGATTGTCCAGGCGGGATATTACCTGTATCTGCTCCCCGTTACCGTAAATGTAGAGGTCCAGATAGTTGGTGTCGTTGCTTCCCTGCACATCAAACGCATTTTCCACCAGATATTTTGTCTCATCGACTGCATGAATGCGGATGAAGATAGAGTTGCCATAATACTTCTGATAGAGCTCATACAGGCCCTGCTTCGTCAGGGGTTTTTCCAGATCCTTCACGGACAGGGGCAGTGTGACAGCCAGTCCCCTTGGATAATTGGAAACCACCGGCATGAAAATGGGCTTGACTTTAAGACCGGAGTGGACCATTATCTCAGGCACATGCTTGTGGTTCAGCCCCAGAGCGTACTGCCTTGGTGCTTTGTATGCCCTTTCTGTCGTAGTCTCATAGGTCTCGATCATCTTTTTCCCGCCGCCGGTATATCCGGTGATGGAGAACAGCGGGACAGCTGTTTCCCGGGAAATGATGCCTTCCTCAAGCAGGGGATACAGGGCAACTATGGACGCCGTTGCATGGCAGCCGGGATTGGAGACCCTGCTTGCTCCGGCAATCTTATTCCTGTGTGCGGCGGAGAGCTCGGGAAGCCCGTAAGCCCATGTTTCACTCACCCGGTTGGCTGTGGATGCATCAATTATCTTTGTATTCGGGTTTGTGATCAAACCTACCGCCTCTGCGACCGCTTCATCCGGCAGGCACAGGAATACCAAATCGGCCTCATTGAGCAGCTTCTTCCTTAATTCTTTGTCGTGGCGTTTCTCATAGGGGATTTCCAGAATCTCCACTTCCGGATGATCCGCCAGACGCTCGTTCACCAGCAGACCTGTAGTCCCGTGCTGGCCGTCCACATATATCTTGCACATTGTCTTCCTCAACAGATCAGGTCGTATAATCAGCGTTGATCCTAACATAATCGTAGGTCAGGTCACAGCCCCAGGCGGTTGCGCTCTCGTGTCCCATGCCAAGGTCGGTTATGATGAAAACCTCGTCCTGGGACATGATGGATTTCAGCTGGGCCAGCGTAGCCTCGTCGTTGCGTACAACCTTACCGCTCTTCACAAGCTCCACTACCTCAGTGCCAGCTGAGAATGACAGGGAGATCTTCGTCTGGTCCATATTGGCACCGGAATAGCCGGCTGCAACTACGATGCGGCCCCAGTTGGGGTCCTTACCAAAGATAGCGGATTTCACCAGCGGGGAGCGGACTATTGATTTTGCAACAAGGCGGGCATCCTCCACTGTGGCTGCACCGGTTACTTTTGACTCGATCAGCTTTGTGGCTCCTTCACCATCAACAGCTATCATCTTGGCAAGCTCGGTCAGCACAAGATCAAGACCGGACTGGAAATCTGCAATCTCAGGACCGATACCTGAGCTTCCGGTAGCTGTCAGCAGCGCCATGTCATTACAACTGGTGTCACCATCCACAACCACCATATTGAAGCTCTTGTCCACGGCTGTTGTGAGAGCTGACTGCAGTTCTTTCGACGGGATTTGGGCATCGGTGTAGATAAAGGCAAGCATGGTGCCCATGTTGGGCTCGATCATTCCTGAACCCTTGGCAATACCTGCGATACGGATACCGGATTCCATCTCAATGGCTATCTCCTTGGGAACTGTGTCAGTGGTCATGATCGCACGTGCTGCCCTCATGCTGGCTGCTGCATCCTCGCCCATGGAGTCCAGCGCTTCCTGAAGATGAGCACTGATCCAGTCAGTATCGAGTTTGCGCCCCACTACACCTGTTGAGGACACGCCTATAAGCTCCTCGTCAACTCCTAGCCTGGATGCCAGCAGGGAAGCCATGGTCCTTGCATCAGCCATGCCCTGCTCGCCCGTGAAAGCATTGGCATTGCCACTGTTAACGATGACGCCTGAGAGCCTGCCGGTCTTTGCCAGACGCTCCCTAGTAAGCATCAAAGGAGCTGCAATGACCTTGTTCCTGGTAAAGGCCCCGGCAGCGTTTCCTTCTGCCTGTATGACCGCAATTCCCATCTTCCCGGGTTTGATGCCGCCGGCACGTACGCCCTTAACCGCACATATACCGCCTTCAATGAAGTTCATATGATCCCCCTTATAATTTGCCAAGTCCGCGGATAATGTCACCGCGGGTAACGATACCGACCATCAGGCCGCCTTCCATGACCGGAAGCCTGTTTATCTTATGTTTTGTGATGAGCGCGGAAGCCTTCTCTATGGAATCTTCCGGAGAGACCGTGTGTACTTTCTTGTTCATGATCTCTTCCACTGACTTTGAGCCCACGTCGTCGAGCATACGTTTTGTTTCTTCCCAGTTGATCAGTTCCCTGATAGGCACCTCGAATACCTCAAGCGGGCTGGGGAGCCAGAGTCCGGTACGGTCCGGGACCTCGAGCAGTTTGAGCAGGTCGCCTTCGGACACAATGCCAACGACTTTACCCCCATCCACAACAGGAAGCCCGCTTATGTTGTTCTGCTTGAGCAGCCGTGCAACATCCCCGATAGTATCCTCAGGGCTGCATACAACGACATCCGGATTCATCACATCTTTAACTTTCATGGATATACCTATTGCTTAATTCTATTTCAGCATTGCCAGCCTGTGCTTAAAGAACTGCTGTCATAAGGCTCTCGTGGGATAACATCCCGATTCACAATGATCATGATCTTCTTTTCTGAAAATTAGAGGTAAAGCTCCACAAGACGTATTAAAATCTCCTGGACACCTGTGAGCCCGAAGCCACATGCCTTTTGAATGAAACAGGTTTCAACCAGTAATCTGCATGGGAGTTCGATAACCTTCAGCTCCCGCGCAATCCTGAAGCACCGATGATTCCTGCGCTTATCATGATGTCACTACATGTTTATTATGAGCTACTGAGGAAGCCATGATTGCAGCACTATAATGGTTGCGCTTTGGCACTGTGAGAGAAAGAGAGGAGATTGTTTAGGGTGATTGTTTGCCGACTACCCATAATAAAGGAAAAGGGCATTGTTAATTAAGTATAGTTAGTTCATTATTTCTATACTTCATCAAAAGAAGAACAGAGTATTTTAGCATTTCAAGACTCTTAGTATAACATTTTGTTTTTCTTCGTAATCTTGCCAGAAAGTGCCTGAATATGCTGTTATATCCTTCCACTGTATAGGTTTCTGCTTTTGATCGTGTATGAACCTCATCTGGAAGAAACTCTGCATATGCTTTCCAGTTATCGGTCATCACTTTCCCTATCTCTTTCTTCTCTAGTTTCTCCCAGAGCTTTTGTCCTGTTTTGGTTCCCCTGCTACCAAAAGAGCAGTTGATGAATTTTTTCCCAGCTCTATCAACAGCAATCCAGATCCAACAATATTTTTTTTGTTTCCAATATAAGTATGCATTTCGTCTAATTCAACGATCTCTATCTCGTTTTCGCTTTTTAGATCCTCTAATTCCTGTCCGAATGTCTTTATCCAATTTTGAACCGAAACATGACTTACTCCTAAAAAACGTCCTATTGAACGAAATCCCAATCCTTCAAGGTATAGCTGTAAAGCTTGTCTTTTAACGGAGGGAGGAGAGGCAGTAGACTTAAGTTCTACTGTATAATTGTATCTACATTCATGGCATTGATAGCGTTGGAGTCCATTGATTTTACCGTTCTTTTTGTTATTAAAGCTATTGCACTTGGGACAATTCACGCTTTATGTGTAGGCAATCATAATATATAACTATATATACTTACCAATGCCAGGAAAAGTAGTATCTTGATTGATCAAAGATTGGGGATTGCTGAAGACCATCTGTGTCAACTGGCGGATTCTGAATAGCTGATACATTGACCAGAGAAGTTGCAAACAACGCATTCGTCATTCTGCAACTCCTGATCTTTTGTAGAGTGCAGTGTTCAAACCACTTAGGTCTGAGTTTCTTATCCAATGTAGTATGTAACCTGTACTGACATTGAAACGGTAGACTCGCCAGGCTGAATTGGAGTAGAACCTGCTCCTGAGTCCTTTGCTTCTTCTATCATTGCGTAGTACATTCTGGGGGCGCCATTCTCACTTATAGATGATGTCTGCACACCAGTTATCTCAACACCCAGGCTTCCGGCAAGCATATCGGCTTTTGATGCCGCATCAGCAACTGCTGCATTTACAAGCTCTTCACGAAGCTTTTTTTGCATATCATTTGAAACTGAGAAGGAAATGCTTCCTATCTGATTGGCTCCGGCAGCCGTGGACCTGTCGATGATATCACCTAGCTTATCGAGATTTGTGGTTGTGATCTGCACGTTATTGGAAGCTGAGTACCCGACAATAACTGGCTTGCCATCGTAGTTGTATTCAGGATACACGGAAACATAGGATGTCTGGATTTCTTTGTCCTGCAATCCAAGAGCTTTTAGCTCTCTGATAACAGCGCTCATCAAGGCCGCATTCTCATCGGCAGCTCCCTTTGCTGTTGAGTTCTGGACCACAACACCAATACTCAATGTTGCGGTATCAGGCACAACTTTTTGTTCAGCGTACCCGTTCATGGAAATAGTATTTGCTGGATCCTTTTCAGATGCGTTCTGTGAAACAGCGTATATCGCTACTGACATCAGCACCAGAACAATTGAAAGTGCAATGATAACATAATAAGATTTATTTTCTTGTGACATTTTCACATTCTCCTTGTCAATGCTTTGTTAATTGACAAATATAGCCAATTTTGACAAATCATAAAAGGACCTGCACATATTAAATAATTGTCTAAACTTCAACTACGTTTGCAGTTATGAAAGTAACAAGATACTGAAGGCAAACAATACACAAATTAAGGCTCTGTAGAAATCCGATTCAAATCAACATCCTCTGTCCACAAAAGCCAACCTGATCTCACATGAAATGGAAAATGTCAGCAATTACAAAAATAGAATCCGATGGTCGGCTGAACCATCCTTTAATTGTTATTTGACTTCGATTACATAAAACCGAACAACTGCGACACTTTCACTACTACATTCGCGACGGTGTACTTGACAGTATTTACAAAGCCCACGGGTTCGATCACTATCTCTCCGTTGTCTTTTGCAGCAATGAACTCTTGCAGTGGGTTCTGTGAATTAAGGATTGTTCTTACTGTAGCTTCATTTGCTCCTACGACCATCGTTGCATCGAATTCGGTATTTTCATCAACTGCTTCAAATGTAGTGATATACGCGTCTTCAGTGATTGCTTTAATGTATCTCTCTTCTCCGTCATCGGTAACAATTACCAGCTGGATGACCTCGTTCCCCAGGAGGGATTTCAGGTAAGAAGGTACATATTCGGCGTTCTGGTTATATTCGTTAACCTTATTATCGAGATCATTGACAATATCAGCGCTTGCCACCGGAATAAAGACCGTTAGCAGCAACATTAATGTAACTAATATCTTTTTCATCCACTTCCTCCGTTTGAACTTCTTATTTCTAATTCCACGGCTCTGTGAAAACTATCAGAAGCAATACCAACTGAACAGGACCAACGAGTATTTCAACACCATACAATGGCATTTCAATAACTGTCTTCTTTTATCCTGATGCAAGTACAGACGTTTTTACAGGCACAGAAGTGTTCTTGAAGCACTTCTTAGTGCAGATATGAGATAATGGCAATTATATCTTTTGCTTTAATTAAAAATATAAATAGAAGTGGATATAAACTAATATTCAAAAGAAGATGAATTAAAAGCGTATTCTACAATATCTGGAAGCAGCATCGATGGTGATGAAGATGCTGCTTCTGATGGATACCTATTCTTTTACTTCTTGAATCTCATCTCCGTTTGATCTGATGATAATTAAAAAATAAATATTGTTATATTAAGCAATTATGGCCCTTTCACCACCTGAGAACAGTAGAGATTCCGAAGTATATAAGTAATCAATACTTAAAAGGGATAATTCAAAATTTATGACATAATGCAGAAACATTTATATTGTTCACAAGATTTCTTAAAGTTAGATTCATGGTGAAAAAAATGAGGATGAAAACTCTGCTCAAGATCTGGATTGGCTTCTTGCTGATATTAATAGTTTCAACCGGCATGCTGTCCCTCTGGTGGGAAGAAAAGAAGCTGGAAGCATATAATAATACGTTCATGGGGAGCTATGTCTACGACATTCAAATAACAACAGACTTACCCCTGAATAACATAACTCTCTATGTTCCTCTCCCATGGGTCAATAATACATCTACTGTAAGTCAAAGCATAATGAATATCACCAATGGTCAGAATCCCGCGTGGGAATATACACTTGTCAAAACAGAACACGGACCTATGCTTTCCATGAGAACGGAGAGAATCGAACCGAAATTTGCATTGCGGGGAGAAGGGCCGGATACATATTCGAGGCCTGTGATCTTAGCAACGACGGTCTTCTTCAACGACACTATCAACACAAAAAACCCTGTAGGCAATGCCGAAGTCCTTATGCCTAGGTACAATAGCGCCAACCTGGGTGCGATTACCAGTTATAGAAATGCAATTTCGTACAGGTACGACAGCATTATTTATGCTCACTACGAAACTTCCCCGGATGCAAGAGTTAGTATTGCAGTCAGACTGGATGCTCAAAATGAATGGTGGATTGGAGGATGGCAGTCAAACAGTTATCGGGAATTAATTATAACTGAATTATCCGGACCCCAGAATGGATGGATTATCGTAAATGGTGAGCTTGTCACCGGGGAAGGCACATATCTGGAAGAGTGATGTAATGATACCAAAAAGCACAATCATGAGAGTATTGATAGTTCTCTTATCAGTCTGTTTCTTAATGTCAATTACAGTTGGCGCTGACCAATCCGCCTCATTACCTGATTATGGTCCCCAGGTATTCGAGAGAGCAAAGCAAGACCCATGGTTCATCGATGCCAAGGGAACGATGCCTGTCATTACCGACGAAGGAGAAAAGAGGGAGTGGCTAAATCTGCTTGGCAAGTGTCTTGGCAGTAACAGGAACATGCATCAATATTCCAAAGAACTCGGAGGCCCTATGATCAGCTACGGGATATACATTGAGGGATATGCATCTGTCGAACTTGACCGGGATAACCCCGAGAAAGTAAACCAGTCACTAATTGACGAGATGTACCAGATAATTGATGCTAGCTGCAAGCAGGAAGGTATAAACGATGTACCTGTGGTCTTCAGATGGGGAGAAACTCCTCAAGAAGACATCGCAGAAGCTCAAATCCCCGGCTTTACCTTACCAATGCTCTTTTTAGTGTTTTTGTTTGCAGCTAGAAGCAAACTCTAATCTTTGTCATTAAAAAAGATAGACACAAATGTAAAAAGAATCCGTATCTATGTGATAAGCACTATCCTAGATTTTCCATTCCACGTGCAGACTCTCTTTACCTCAGGTGATTGCAGACCATCTGCCTGTAAATGGCCAATCAAGCGCCTACTTCATAGATGGCCTATCAAAGAAAATATTCTTCCCCCTGACGCTCAGCGGCAGTGCCATAGCCACATCTGCATCCATCATCTCAAAATAACACGCCGCAGCCCCTGCGCTGTACATTATCCTGTTATCGATGCACAGGTCCTTTGCCTTTGATGCCGCGCAGCCAACTGCGATTCCCAGGTCCAGATACTTGATCATGCAATGAGGACCGGAGAACTCCTTTTTCACTTTTTTGGTCTCAAGCATGCCCTTGCATGTCTCAAAGCCGCATGCGCCACAATCAAGGCCGGATGCGCCGGAAGACTTGAGGCCGATGAGGACAACAGCGTCAGAATCCCTGACGTTCTTAGCATCACGCAGCAGGAACTTCATTCCCTTGATGTCGCTCAGCTCTTCCATCTTATTTGCAAGCTCGTCACGGTCCTTGCCATCCAGGAGACAGGTCACGATGTCATCGATACCCTTCCCTTTTGGTGCTGTCCTTGCAGCTACAAGGATGGTCTTTGCAAGCGATTCAATGATTTCGATTTCTGGATTGAGTTTCATGGGAAAAGGAAGGCGGCAATCCTATTTAGTTATTAGTTCCCCTGATTTGCCTTGCAGCTTCCCTATGCATTTCCCTTCACAGGTTTATGGGCTTTTGCCCCTGCTGTGCTTTCTTCTCGAAGTTGATGCCTTCATTCCCCAGGACCTTGCTGATAGAGCTTTCAATTATCCCTGAAAGCTTATCCGGGGGCACAAGGGTCACAGCAGAAAGTAACTTCAGGTGCTGTTCGTCATCCCCGGTCTCATCCAGTATTTCCACAAATGGTTCTCCATGCGCCGATGTAAGATTTGCCTTGATGAGTCCTTCCCTGAACTTAAGGGTCATCTTCACATGACCAATGAACTCGGGGTTGATCTCCATCAACCGGGATTTGATTTCCTCCAGAAGATGCACAAGCATGGAAGTGATCCTGTCTGAATGCAGTTTGTCAGCCCGCAGGGAGTACTCTCCTGAATAGCTGCCAACCCCTGACATTTCAATGGAGTTCAGGTCGGCTCCTGTGTGTTCCGCCTCGCTCTCCCCTGCAAGCAGATCTATGAACATGCGGAACTTGTCATCCATTTTCTTTGCAGAAAACTCGATCACCAGTGCATCGGGATTAAGCTGCATGACGGTCCTGGTTACCGAAGCCACGGTTTGCGCATCCACAAGGTCGATCTTGTTAATGCATACTATTTCCGATTCCTTTATCTGGTTGGCTATGAATACCGGCACCTGGCTGATTTCCATGTTTATCCTGCTGGCATCCACCAGGGAAACTACTGGTGAGAAGGAAAGATCCTCAACATCCATAAGCTCGATGTGCTCCTTTATCTGCATGGGGAAAGCTATGCCTGTAGGCTCTATTATGACAATATCGGGATTATACTCTTCCACAAGTGTCTGCAGGGTATATTCCATGCTGATGCGCAGGGAACAGCAGATGCAGCCGCTTGTGAGCTCCTTTGTGACCAGACCGCTGCCTGATATGGTCTCGCCGTCCACACCAACCTCGCCGATCTCATTGACAATTATGGCTATCTTGTGGCCTTTCTCCACAAGGTGCCTGCCAAGACTCCGCAAAGTTGTCGTTTTCCCGCTTCCAAGGAAGCCACCTATGATCATCACTTTCATCTATTCACCTGTCCAGTACAAAAAGAAAATTGCGGGAACATGTATATGGATTTTGGTTACACCTGCCTCCGGTTTCACTCCTGAGGCAGCAGCACATGGAAAGTGCTTCCTTTCCCTTCCTCGCTCTCAACCCATATCTTCCCTTTATGATCCTCTACTATCATCTTGCATATATACAGGCCAAGCCCTGTCCCACCGTATCTTCTTTTGATGGAGGAGTCAACCTGGTAGAACCTTCCAAAGAGATTGGGGATCTTATCTGTGGGGATGCCAATACCCGAATCACTGACGTATACATGAATCTTATCATTATCTACCAAGGCACCCACTTCTACCTTTCCTCCCGTGGGAGTGAACTTGATGGCATTATCAAGCAGGTTTACTATTACATCGACAAGCTTATCCCGGTCTCCCCTGATAAGAGGCAGGTCTTCTCCCAGGTTCTTTTCAAAAGTGATGTCCTTCTTTTCAGCCTGCAGTGCAAGATCCTGTATGGAATTATCGATAATGGAAGTTATTGGCACCATGGAGAAAGAATATGTGAGCTTGCCTGCCTGCGCCCTGCTGATGTAGAGAAGAGAATCCACCAGCTTACGGAGCCTTTCGGAATTGCGGATAACCGTATCCACCGCTTTTTTCTGCTGGTCGTTCACAGAACCCAGGGTTCCGTCAGATATCAACTGGCTGTATCCCTGGATAGAAGTTAGAGGGGTCTTGAACTCATGGCTCACATTTGACAGGAATTCATCCTTCATCCTGTCAAGGGACTTCAGTTCTTCGTTGGCAGCTGAGAGCTCAACATTGGCCTTGTATAGTTCACTGTTGACCTGGGCCAGCTCTCCTGCATATTTGCGCAGGGTCTCATCAATCTTCTTCTGCTCGATGATCTGCCACATGCCTTCCATGAGCAGGGTCAGTTGCCTGACATCAGCCTGGTCATAAGGGTTCCTCTTGTTGCCTACACCAGCGACCCCGACCACTCTTTCGCCGTCAAGTATGGGAACGCTCATGTACCGCTTCATCTTAATGTGGCCCGAAGGATAGCCTTTTTTATGTGGGTCAGGTGCCAGGTAATCATTTATTATGATAGGACGCTTCTGTCGGACAGCCTCGCCCCAGAGCCCTGTGGACTCGAGCAGGTAATCAAACTTCTTTTCCTCAACATCGCAATCTATCATCACGTTCCTTGACCATGAATAGATAGTAAGGACATTTCCTTCCTCATTGAGGAACGCCAGATACCCCATCTTGCTCTGGGTGAGTCTTACAGCCTCTTCCTGGACAAAATTAGCTATTTCCTTGAGGGTTTTGTTCGTTATCCTGCTTAGCTGAAGAAGTGTCTCAAGTCTCGATTCATCCAGCCTTAATGCTTCCTCAGCCTTCTTACGCCCGGAAATATCCTCAAAGATGCCGATACCTCCCAGAAATTTGCCATCCTCGGAGATATTGGGACTGAAATGACCTTTGATCGATACTGTTATGCCACTTACTGCCGTATGATATTCCCCTTCAAAATGGCCTGTCTTTCTTGAGAGCACAGCATCGACAGCCTTTTTCATGTTCTCATCTCTTACTGTCGTGACCATGTTAAAGCCGATTATGTCCTCCTTTTTCTCAAGCCCGATAATCTCAAGGTACTTTTCATTGCAGTGAGTGATGATACCGTTCTCATCGAAATGGAATATCCCAAGAGGCGAGTTCTCAAATATCAGATGATACTTCTTTTCGGCCTCAAGGGCAGCCTCTTCTGCTTTTTTCCGGTCACTGACATCGATTAGTATGCCCTGGTAATAAGCAGGTCCACCTTTTTCATCCTTTAACAGATATGATCTCTCAGTCACCCATCTGGCCTCTCCGGATCTGGTCAGCAACCTGTATTCTTTTGCGAAATATACCCTCCCTTCAATCTCAAGTTGTGAAACATCCTTTCTGACAATATCACGATCATCAGGGTGAATAATGTCCTCAAAAACAAGACGTCCGGAGGTGAAATCTTCAGGCATGTAGCCAAATTGCGTGATGTTCTCTGAGATGAATTCTACCGGCCAGCTATTTTCCGCACTCCAGAGAACTGCGACTACAGGACTTTTTTTATAGATGTCGTCCAATTTCTCGATAGACCGGACCTTATCCCTGAGCAACTTATGACTGATGTTCTGTTCATAGACCTTACCTATTGTACCCATCATTCCGCCATAGGTGCCATCTTCATCTATCAGGGGAAGCAGGACCCCACTGTGATAAATGAATTGCCCGTCCGGTTTGATGAACGGGAACACATCATAGCTTTTAGATTGCAGGCTTTCTTTTGCAATCTCAAAAAGTTCGGCAAAACTCAATTCTTCTCCATTCACCTGTCGCGGTATGAACTTGGTCAGTTTCTTCCCCAGCACTTCATTTTTTGGAAGACCGGATATCGATTCCATGCCTTTGTTGAAATACACGATATTGTCGTTCCTGTCAACAGCCCATACACCGGTCCAGATATTTTCAAGCATGCCATCCTGAAAACTTTTTTCCTTCAGGAATGGCTTGCAGTATGACGAGCTCTGCAGCAGGGTCCACCTGTCTTTACGCAGGATGACAGTGCCATCGTGCATTCCTATTATGTCGAGTAGCTCCTGTCCGGTCCTCGCTTCCTTAAGAAAAGCAGAAATACCCACGATACGCTTCCCGCGTATTATCTCCATACCCTTTTTAGCAAATCCCACAAAGCTATTCCAGGCATCTTCACCGGCTATCGTGAACTTATCAGCAATCCTAAGCCCGTCATAACCTTCGGATAGCGCCGCATTGTACATCTCTTCCCAGGCACCGGGGATACTTGTTGAAGCAGGCTCTTTTCCAGCAAAATAACATTCATTACACGACGTGATCATCAACTGGCCGCTTTCAAGATATTTCTCAACATCAATACCCCTTTCCCTGAGAAACTTCTGTCCTTCTTCCACAGCTATCTGACCGGAAACAGCCCAAACACAAAGTTCATTATTCTGCAGACCAGCTTCAAGGAACAATGCCATTACGCTCATGAACTCCTCCGTAGTATCATACAGAAAAGAGAAGGAACTCCCCTGAGGCAGATCGAGTACAAAATCAATATCTGAACTTATTGCAGCAACGCCGATGCTATTACCCCGCAGATTATAGTACTATATTAACATTATTTGTCTCTTATATGTATTTAAGCATTTTAAATATTAGAATGAGGCACACTTTCACCTGGCTTGCATCAATATTATTAACCATCCCAACAATGTAGATTCTCTCAAAAATGGACGGATGAGATGATGGGATCAAAAAAACAAATTTACCTTGCAGGCCCTCTGTTTTCGAAGGCCGAGAGAGATTTTAATATATATTTAAGGGACAGGCTGCTGGAGATGGGATTCAAGGTATTCCTGCCTCAGGTCGACGGAGAGGATAACCTTTCATCCAGAATGCATGAGAGACAGATGTGCATCTTTGAGAACGATATCGAGGGAATAGATGAATCAGACATTATCCTTGCTGTACTTGATGGCGGCAGCGATGTGGATTCAGGGACAGCATGGGAAATGGGATACGCTTATGCCAGAGGTAAGAAGGTTCTGGGACTGAAGACCGATTTCAGGACATTCGGAGAGGAAGGCATCGTCAATCTTATGATGGAAATGTCAGTGGAAGTGCTTGCAAGGGATGTAGAAGAGATCCTGAAAGTGCTTGAGGATTACAGATAACATTTTTTGCAATACATTTTCTTTTTAACTGCACTGCTTCAGGCTCTCTATTGTTAGTGGCGGACTGAAAATGATGTGCGCTCCTGCCAGCAGGATACATTCTTAATAGTTGCCAGCATTATACTTTTAAAATAATAAAATAAAGGTAGCATGCTGAAAAGGTTCACCACCCTGTTTCCGTTATGGGCCGTAATGCTCTCAGCTGTTGCACTCTTCTATCCGGAGTTATTCCTTCCCTACCGCAATACCATCCCCATGCTTCTGGGTGTTGTGATGTTTGCGATGGGTATGACCCTTTCAGTAAGAGATTTCATGCTGGTTCTAAAAAGGCCGAAGGTGATTGTTATCGGAACTGCAATGCAGTATACATTTATGCCCTTGGCAGGTTTTGCTCTTTCCGGACTCTTTGGTCTTTCCCCGGAACTTACGGCAGGCTTTGTATTACTTGGATGCTGCCCCGGCGGCACAGCCTCCAATGTGATCTGCTACCTTGCCAAAGGAGATGTCGCGCTTTCCATTCTGCTGACATCCGTATCGACGCTGATAGCCTTTGTAATGACCCCCTTGCTCACATGGCTGTACATCGGCCAGACGATCAGTGTCGATATGTATGGCATGGTCATCAGCATCCTGCAGATAGTGGTGGTACCTGTTGCCCTGGGAATCGGGCTTAATGCTATCCTGGGTTCCCGCACAGAACGCATCCGGCCTGCTTTACCTGCACTTTCTGTAATTACGATCGTAGTCGTAATAGCTATCATAATGGCATTGAACAAGGATACCGTCATGTCTGCAGGAATATTAGTGATGAGTGTGGTGGTGATGCATAACCTCATAGGGCTTGCAAGCGGCTATGGATTCTCCCGAATGCTGGGTCTAAGCGAAATAGAATCAAGGACAATTGCTTTTGAGGTCGGGATGCAGAACTCGGGCCTGAGCGTTGCCCTTGCGATCAAGCATTTCTCAGCCATAGCTGCCCTTCCAGGAGCACTTTTCAGTATATGGCATAACATCTCCGGCTCTTTCCTGGCTTCATATTGGAACAGAAAGAAGATATGACAGAGTTAGAAAAGAAGTGAAGGGATATTATTCCCTCAAGCAGGCCTTCTCCAGAATGTCCTTTTCCACGACTTCCCCATTAGGTTCCTTTTCTGTGAATATCTGGCCTTCGAAACAGTAAACTTCGGCACCTGTGACCCAGGCATCTGGGGACAGACCCGCCTTGAGGCAGGTGTGACTCAGGAACTCCACTTCATCCATCTCATTCTCCGGTGCTACCTGAGGAAGAAGCAGGCCCTGCCTGTAGCCGCTCTTGATGATCAGACCATGCCTGCCTATCTTTATTGAGGATGGAAGGTCTTTGGGGGGAACATCCATACGCTCAGGCTGAGTGAGAACCGTAACCTCCACAGTGACGTTTGTCATCTCATCTATGCGTACCGGCGGGAACCTGGGATCCCTGAATCCGGCCGAAATGGCAGAATCCGTTATTGCATATTTCAGGGCCGAATCCGCATAAGGATGACCTATGCACCCTCTCAGTTCGCCTTTTTTAGTCAGGGTCACGAATACCCCCCTGGGCTCATCAAATATAGCGGGAAGCTGTATCTCCGATCCGTCGATCATCTCGCCGGTCCGCAAATAAGTCTCTATGGTGTCCCTCGCCAACCCTACAGCCGTCTTACCTTCTTCCGTAAGTAATGTTACCTTCTCTTCCATTACAACCACTCCCATCAGTCCTTGAGATTTTTAAGCAATTTTCAACAATTCTCAGAAACCAATAAAACACTATTGAATTCATCTATGTATTTGTAATTAGCATCTCATGGGTTATGTCTGTAACGTGTAGCGGCTTTTCTTAATGCATCGATGCCCGGCAGGACAGTGCCTGCAAGATAATCTATACATGCGCCGCCACCTGTACTCAGGTGAGAGAACCGGTCCTCATACCCCAGATTCCTTATCTCAGCTGAAATATGTCCTCCGCCTGCAATTGAATATTCAGAGTGGACTGCTGCCTTGATAATCTCATGGGTGCCCAGTGCAAACGGGTCGATCTCCGAAAGACCGGCAGGGCCATTGAGCACAACTGTCTTTGCACTCCTTATCTCCTTGGAGTATGACACTATAGTCTCCAGCCCTATATCATTGATCGGAAGATTGTCCGACGGGAGTTCCTCCACCTGGACTTCGATTCTCCTGCCGTCATCGTTCAGTGCAACGTCTATCGGGAGCCCGATCTTACCGTCGAACTTTTCAAGAAGCTCTTTTCCACGCTCGATCTGTTCAAGATAGCCCTGGGATTCTATAAAGTCCATATTTGCCGGACCGATATCGACCCCTGATGCTGCAAGCATGACATTGGCAACCACACCTGTAAGCAGCACCCTGTCAACACTGCCGTTGCTCAGGACATTGTCGGTGACATTGAGGGAATCATCGACCTTCGCCCCCCCGAGCACGAAAATGCAGGGACATTCCCCTCCCTTGATGCCCCTGTCAAGCGAGTTTATCTCTTTTTCCATGAGCCTGCCGGCCCCGCTGGGAAGGACCTCAGTGAAGCCTGTAATAGATAACTGTGATCGGTGTGATACGGCAAAAGCATCATTAAAGAACAGGTCAAACAATGGCGCGAGCTTCCTTATCATATGCGTCTGAGAGTGCGCCTTTGCAGGGCGGTCCAGGCTTTCCTCGGAATAGAACCTGACGTTTTCAAGCAGTATCACATCCCCTTTCTTCATGGAAGATATGCGTGACCGGGCATGCGTACCAAAGATGTCGTCTACGTATTCCACTTCTTTTCCAAGGTAACGTGACAGGCGTTCAGCATGTGGTTTCATCGTGGTGAAATCACTTTTCCCGGCCCTGCTCTGGTGTGCAAGCAACACAACCCTGGCATTCTCCAGGTCTTTCAGAGTAGGTATATGGCTCTTGATCCTCATGTCATCAAGGATATCATCCTCAGGATCCATGGGCACATTGAGGTCCACCCTCACAAGGACTGTTTTCCCTTCCACGTCAAAATCATCGATAGTAAGATAATCTCTAGCAGTCAAACTTCCATCACCACAATTTAGTCGCCTCTATCTTTTCAGGCAATATAAGTCAATATACAGAGTCTATATACATTATACCTTTATGTGATATAAATTAGTTAACTATCACATTTTGCTGTAAATGAACCAATCCAGTTATATCTTTTTCGTATATGCAACAGTTAACTACGACAAATCCAAAAACTAATATCTATTGACCTACAATCCAGCCTGGTGATCATATGAGGATTCTGGGAATTTCAGGAAGCCCTAAAGCAGGCGGAAATAACGACAAGCTCATCGAAAAAGTATTAAACATTGCCTTAAAGAGAGGGTTTGATACTGAGACTGTGTTCATCTCCTCAGCCTTGATAGCTCCTTGCACGGCCTGTGGCGCATGTGCAAAAGAAGGCGGAAAATGTCCAATCGATGACAGTATGCAAATAGTTTACGACAAGCTTGTCTCAGCAGACGGGATAATTGTGTCATCACCAGTCTATTTCGGCACAATGACAGCACAATTGAAAGCACTTTGTGACAGGAGCGTACTGCTCAGGAGACAGGGTTTCCAGCTCAGCAATAAGGTCGGAGCTGCCATGGCTGTCGGTGGCTCAAGGAATGGCGGACAGGAAAAGACGATACAATCCATCCACGAGTGGATGCACATCCATGGAATGATAGTTATCGGGGATGGAGAGCATTTTGGCGGGATACTGCAAAAGCCTGCTCAGGACGATGAAGAAGGAATGAAGACAGCTGTTGATACTGTCAACAAGCTGTGTGATGTCCTTAAGATGATGAAGTAGCCCTTGAAAATAGTAAATACTGGGAAGGAGAAAAAACACCCCTTTCCCACTCACATTTTAATGCCTACGATCTCAGCTATAGCTTCTACATTGACGTTCTTTTCCAGCAGGGCCAGTATCCTGTCAAGCTTGACCTGCTGCTTGACATGGGCATGACCGATCAGGTGTTCCATTCTTTCAATTGTGCCCATAGTATCACCCCTGACCAGGATGACTGGAATGCCCACACCTTCGGCACTTGCAAGTACAGCACCACTTGGCTGCATGTTTCCTGTAAGTATCAGGCATTTGACCCTTGCTTCAATGGCAGCCATCTGTATATCTGCCCGGTCTCCTCCGGTGATCACAGCGCTATCAGGTGTCCTGCGGAAATACTTGATAGCAGAACCGGCCTCCATTGCACCTACAAGGTAACTGTCCACAAGGTCAGCAAGCTTGTCAGAACCTATAAGGATCTCACCGTGAAGTCCTTCAATGATATCGGAAATAGGAATAGAACGAAGAGTCTCATCCAGCGGGATAACTCCAAAAACACTGACACCTTTTTTTTCCAGGAAGGGCACAACAAGCTCTTTTACTCTCTCAAGCATACCCAAGGGCACTTCGTTCAGGATGACACCTGCAAGCATCCCAGGGTCCTGAATTATCCGCAGGTCGCACAGTATGCGGTCAACCGCAAAGATGGAATCGAAACGGGTTACAAGAAGCATCTTTGTTCCAAGTTTGGAAGCAACCTCCGGATCGGAGAGATTATACATAGCACCGCCTCCAATGCCCCCAGTACCTTCGATGATTACAATATCCTTTCCTTTGGAAATCCTTGCATAAGCCTCAAGCAACTTGCTGTCCAGGTCTTTCTTTATCCCGGTGAGCGCATCATTGGTCAGGCTGTCAGTTAGATATATTGGTGTAATGAACTCACTCGGGTCCTGCAGCCCAAGCAGTTGCTTTATACTCTCCGAGTCCTCATCTGCAAGGGACCCATGTACATTGATCAGCAGATTCCCGACCGGCTTCATGTATCCGATAACATAGCCTTTGTTCTGGAAGATCTTACCCAGTCCCATGCATATGGAACTTTTGCCCGAATATTCCTCTGAAGAACTTATCAATATCGATGCCATTATTTTGCTCCCGACCTGTCCTTGTTAATGCTATATCTTGCTGCTAGTTACTAATACTCTCACTTTGTGTCGATGGTAAACCGTACATCCATTGCAACACAGCCTTTCCCTTCCTGCATTACCATCAGCGGGTTGATCTCAAACTCCATAATCTCTGGGAAATCCATGCTAAGCTGTGATACTTTCATGAGCGCATCTATTATCGAGCCGATATCTGAAGGTTGTTCGCCCCTGACGCCTGCTATAAGCGGATAGGTCTTGATGGAGGTTACCATATGCTTTGCATCATCGATGCTGATAGGCGCTACAGCAAACGAAACATCCCGGAGGAATTCCACATACGTCCCTCCAAGCCCGAACATGAGAAGAGGTCCGAATTGTGGGTCCCGGTTCATTCCGATTATTACCTCCTTCCCCCCGCCGAGCATCTTCTGTATCTGAACACCCGATATCTGCGCGTTATGCATATAGTGGCCGACATCTGACATCATGGTATTATAAGCGCGCTCCACATCATCCGCATGTTTCAGGTTGAGGCGGATACCTCCCACATCAGTCTTGTGAGAGATATCAGGAGATACGATCTTCATAACCACGGGGTAACCAATCTCTTCGGATATCCTCACGGCTTCCGGAAGGTCTTTCGCGATCCTGGAATCAACCACCGGAATGCCGTAGGAAGAAAGTATATCCATGGACTCAAGGCCAAGAGTCCTTGTTTTCGTCACACGGGCTTCCTTTATTGCTGCATTTGCAATGCTATTATTCACATTGAGCACGCCTGGGGAAGAGTACTTCCTGTTCCTTATGGAATGGTATTCGCATAATGCATACATACTGGCAACCGCTCTTTCCGAGGAAGGATAGTTAGGGATGCCGTTCTTATGTAACACGTCCTCACCTTCCTGAACACGGGTACCGCCGGCAAGATTACACAATACGGGTTTTTCAGAGTTTCTTACGATGCCGACTATCTTTTCCGCAATCTCTCCCACAGCAGTCATTGCCTGCGGAGACACGAGGACAATCACCCCATTGACATTCTTGTCTGCAAGCACGATCTTAAGCGCATGCGCATATACATCGGCGCTGGCATCGCCGAGTACATCCACAGGGTCATACAGGCCTGCAGCCGGTGGCAGGATCTCCCGGAGTTCTGCTATTGTGGCTTCTTCAAAGGAAGTGATTGTAAGCCCCGCATTGGCACATGCATCCGCTGTCAATATGCCAAGACCTCCTGCATTGGTAACGATAGCAATGTTCCTGCCGGATGGCAGGGGATAAGCTGAAAAGGCCCGGGATTTATCAAGCATCTCGGTCAGGGAGTCGGCACGCAGCACCCCGCTCTGCCTGAAAGCTGCATCATAGGCGGCATCAGCGCCTGCAAGGGTACCTGTATGGGATGAAACTGCCCTTGAACCTACCGAGGTCCTGCCTGACTTGACAACTATCACTGGTTTGGCCCGGGTCACCTGTCTTGCCACCCTGATGAACTCAGGTCCTTCCTTCACACCTTCCAGATATGCGGCTATTACAGCCGTGTCATCATCCTTATAGAAAAAATCAAGAAAATCGTTCTCATCAAGATCAGCCTTGTTTCCCAGACTCACGAATTTGGAGAAACCGACTCTGTTCTTCTCAGCCCAGTCCAGGGTCACGGTACATATAGCTCCGGATTGCGACATCATTGCGATGTTGCCTCTGAGGGCCATGTTCGCAGCAAAAGAGGCATTAAGACCTGAGGCGGTATCAATTATACCCAGGCAGTTAGGCCCCACCATGTCTATCCCGTACTTCTCGCATAATGCAACGCATTCACGCTCCAGATGCGCACCCTCTATACCTGCTTCCTTGAAGCCTGCAGATATCACGACAACATTCTTCACGTCTGCAAGAGCACATTGCTCGATGGCTTCAGGAACTAGCTTAGCCGGTATCACTATTACCGCAAGGTCTACATTTTTCTCTTTGGGGACATCCAGAATGGAAGGATATGCGCGAAGCCCCAATATTTCCGTATCCTTGGGGTTAATGGGTATGATATCGATATTATCACTGGCAGCTATCAGGTTCTCAAGCACTGCCCTTCCCACTTTACCTTCATTCCTCGAAGCCCCTATAACGGCTACAGCATTCGGATCAAACATTCTGTCAAGCATATTGTTCCCTGGATTTTCCCTTCTCACTACTAAGCTTCAATGATACATAAAAATATGGGGAGAGATGATAGAAACCTCAAAATCGACACTTGCAACTTAAATATATGATGTGCTCACTTTTTAAACTGTGTGCCACCATTTTCTCCCTGCTTGCCTTCATTCCCAGGGCGGGCCATGTACTTAAGACCAGTCAGACCTACTATCCCGGCAACAAGCAAGCTGACCAGTAAAAGCGCTACACTCCAGTAAGTATTGTAGTACGGGATCTCATCCATGCCTCCTGAAGCAGCTGCAGTGTCCCCTATAGTGCTTACAGCCTGGTCTTCATTAAGCTTATACGGCTCATAGTCCATGCTTACAATGGCAAATACTGAGAAAATAGGAGTATATGCTGTGTAATACACATAAGTATCATCCTCCCCGGTCTTTTCGGTCACCTGGGGATTCCATCCATTTACATGACCGTACAGAACAATAGACTCATGATCGATGTTATTTGAGAGGAGCCAATCCTTCTCAACCTTGAAATTGACTTTTGCATCATTTGTCATATACGGGGAGAATTGCGCATCCCCTACCCAGGTATTGAAGTTATTATACACAACTCCTGGAGGTACCTCGTTGATAAGGGTTGATGTGTTCTTCAGAATCTCGACCACGG
Source organism: Methanolobus psychrophilus R15 (assembly GCA_000306725.1). Classification (GTDB taxonomy): domain Archaea; phylum Halobacteriota; class Methanosarcinia; order Methanosarcinales; family Methanosarcinaceae; genus Methanolobus; species Methanolobus psychrophilus. The sequence goes on from CP003083.1 coordinate 1,176,209, forward strand.
TCTTAACCTGTCCTCCGCTTACCTCTGGTATGAAACTTATGGATATGACATTGTTACCCTCAAGCCCAAATTCAAAAATCGCCTCCTGTCCCTTAACAAGAGAGGCAAAAGAGTAATCCTTGAGCTCTACGTTGTCGTGTGCTTCCGTTAAATCACGGAAATCCTTAAGGAAATTTGCATCTTCAGTCACCGTGGATGAAACGTTTACAGAGACATTTGATTCATTATCTTGAGTGACGGCTGGATTAATTGTCTGGCTAGTGTTTGAACTATCCGTTGAGCTGCTGACTGAACTGGAACTGATGCTGCTGTTATCTTTATTATTGCTGTTAATAATGCTTATGCTGCCGGTATCAAGGTTGCCGCTATTTTCAGTAGTACTAATGGTATTAGTGGCACTAGTGGTACTAGTAGTCGTTTTAGTGTTAGTAGTTCTGGTGCTGGGATCCTTTTTAGCGGCATTATCAACCTTAGTATCTTTGTCGTTGTTTACGTTGTCTGCGGGTTTTTCTTCATTATTCTCAACTTTAGTGTCTTTGCTTTCATTCTGCTCAGTTGAGACAGAAGATGTGCTTTTTGTGTCATCGGATTTATTATCATCTGTCCTATTATTATCCCCGACATTCTTTTCGATCTTTTCCTCACTGCTATCCTTATCTGAAGAGTCGGTAGATATTACATTTTGATTCTCAGAGGATGATTCACCGGATTCATCTTTATCCTTAACAGGTTTCGAGGTTGCTTTATCTTCGTCATCCGACTCACTTATCTCACGATCATCTTCTTTGTTGGGAGAAACATCTGGAATTATCTCGTCTTCACCCTGATCCCCGCGCTCGTTCTCAGCCGTATTATCATCCGTATTAGACTTGTCGTCGGTTTCCTCTCCTCGGTCAGAGTAAGATTTATAATCTGCACTTTCAGACGTTTCCATTTCATAATTATCATCATCTGAGGAATCATCATCCTGGTCGTTGTCAAAATCATCGTCTTCATCTGAGGATTCGTCATCCCGGTCGTTGTCAGAATCATCGTCATCATCTGAGGAATCATCATCCTGGTCATCGTCTGAGAAATCATCATCTTCGTTATTGTCAGAATCCGCATTTGTTGATCCTGCTGACATCAAAATGATTAAAATGCATAGAATACACAAAAGAACTCTCCTTGACTTCCAGTAACCAGACAGTCCAGTATTCGGTTCACTTAAAACCATAGATAAATCCCACCACCATCAATACAAACTTAGTTCCCCTCTGCAGCAATAAAAAGAAGAGAAACTTTCTTCAGGAAAAAAACTACTTATTATAAAAAAGATGGTGCTCTAAGAGGTTGTACATATCTTTCGGTTTTAAAGCACCATCTTCCGAACTGATATATGTCTACCGTTTAAAGCGCCTATATCGCTTTCCATCTGGATTGCCAAGTTGCGCGATAGTTTTGCCGAGGGAATCCCTGTACTTGTAGCTCAAGACTCCCATAGCTGTAAGCACTATGATGACAAAATGTGCAATACCAGAAGACTTTCTATCCTGTGTGGCAGAATTGAGATCATTCGAGCCAGTAACATCATCTGGAGACATTGTACCACTTTCATCATCTTCTGATTGCAAAGCGCCCTGTCCGCTATTAGCGGAAAGTTCCTGCAGTGCTTTTTCATCCATGCTTGAAATGGCAAAAGTGGAGAAAGCCGGGGTTTTCGCGAGATAATATATGTAGGTCTCGTCTTCATCAATTTTTGTGGTAGACAACTGGCTCCATGCCCCACCGGCATATCGGAGTAATTTTATCGAAGCCGGGTTTACACTATTGCCTGATATCCAGTCCTTTTTCACTTGGAAAGTGATACTTGCATCAGATATACTGGCTGGCGAGAACTTCTCATCCCCCACCCATATGTTCACATTCCTGTAAACTATTCCCGGAGCAGCCTTGTTGACCAGAGTAGATGTACCCTTAAGTGTCTCTACTACACTCTTGGTCTGTCCTCCGTTCAGGCGTGTAATGAGAATGACCTTTGTGATAACACTATTATCCTTGGTGAAATTGTACACAGTCTCGGTATCCTTCATGACATACTTTATGGAATAATCCTTGAACTCAATGTTTTCGTACTTCTCACCACTGCTCATGGAACTGCCACCACCGCCACCACTACTACCTCCAGTGGAGCTTGGGATGGATGGCTCCCTGGCAGTCACAGCAATCGTCTGGTAATCGTTGAGCTTTCCATCAGTCACCTTGAAGCTGACAGAATACGTGCCTGTCTGTGAAGCAGAAGGTGTCCACTTGAATGTCCTGGAAGAAGTGTTAAAAGTTGCTCCTGATGGCAACCCCGATGCAGAATATACAAGTGAATTGCCATCTCCATCATAGGCGCTGACAGTGAACTCCAGTATGCTGCCAACGTTGACATCCTTGGGGCCTATAGTGTCAAATTTAGGTGGCATATTGGTATCATCCACTATGATTGTGGCAGTCGTGCTTGCACTTAATGAGCCGTCTGAAGCCGTGAATTGAACGTAATGAATCCCATCGTCGGAATAACCAGGAGTCCAGATGAATGTGTTTCCCCTGATAGTGCCAAATGAGGTGTTTTTCGTGAATATGAGAGAGTCACCATCGGGGTCTGTTGCAGTAAGAGGTATTTTTAAAGTTTGTGTTTCACTGACAAGCTTTGCAGGAATCGAAGTTATTTCCGGTGCCCTGTTAACGTTAACAACTTCAATGGTCGCAGTTATAGAATCAGTGAAACGGAAGACACTATTATCTGAAACCCTGAATTCAATAGTGTGTTTGCCTGCATCATCATAAGAAGGAGTCCATGTGAATTTCCCGGTCGTACTTTCAAGAGTTGCACCGGAAGGATAGTGTCCCATAGAATAACTTAAAACGTTATTATCTTTATCAGAGGCAGTGAGATCAAAAGACAATTTCTCATTTTCATTGATTTTTTGGTTGGGCAGAAATTCCATTTCTGGAGGTGATACATTAAATCCAACTGCAATTATGACTCCTTTTGGGGCTGAGTATGATAACCCATCACTCACGTAGAATTCCAGAGGGAGATATTCGGATTTAGCGGAAGACCACCGGAACAGCCCTGTTGCAGTATTGAGTTCAGCCCCCGCAGGCAATGTGCTTACGTTATGATAAGTAAGAGTATCCCCATCCGGGTCATAAGCTGCAAGTTGTATGGTGATCTGCTCATTTTCCTTCGCGGATACATCAGGGATAGAATACAGTATCGGTGCCCTGTTAACGTTAGTGACAGTCACTTTTGCGCTTTGGGTTGCTTTTTTCTCTCCATCGCTCACAGTGAACTGGATGTTGTATTCGCCTGCATCATCATAGGTAGGTTTCCATGAGAACCTATTACCCGATATCGTACCGAATGGCACGTTCTTGGTAAACACCAGCACATCATTATCCGGGTCAGATGCCGTAAGGGTTATTTCAAGAAGGGTATTCTCACTCACAATAAAGTCTGCAATTGGTGTGAATTCGGGTGGGCGATTCACATTGTTTACTGTGATAGTGACATACTCAGAATCCTGGCTTGCTCCGTCATAAACAACGAATTCAACCTGATAAATACCCGCCTGGTCGTAGCTTGGTATCCAATGGAAAACACCGGATGTGACGTTAATGGTTGCGCTGCCTGGAAGATTTGGCGAGGAGAAAGCAAGAGTATCATTATCTTGATCAGATGCGGAGAGAGTGAAGGTAAGTAAACTGTTCTCATTTACAGATCTGGGACCAATGACTGCAAGGATGGGATCCCTGTTAACGTTAGTCACAGTAATTGTGATGTTTGAGTAGACAACAGAAGTTTCTTCTGTTGCTGAAAAACTTACAGGATAAGTGCCTGCATCACCATAACCGGGAATCCACGAAAATATCTTTTTGCCGGCGTTCTGCTCGCTCCCATCGGTAAAAGAAGCTCCTTCAGGCAGTCCTATGATCCCGTAAACAATACTGTCACCGTCAGGGTCGGTAGCCGATACCGTAAATGTAAGAAGCTGGCCTTCATGGATACTTTTATCCTGAATATGGAATACAGGAGGACTTGCTCCTGCAATATCAGCAGATAATAACAATAATGAAATGATCAGGTAAAAAAGAATGTGATTATTCAATCTTTTTCTATCATCGAGTAAGACATTTTGTAGAGAGCCAACAGCCAGATAACCCACCATGTATGCTGTATCTCAAACTACAGTAAGATAAATATTATTACAGATATTCGTTTAATTATAAAATATGGAAGATAATTTCTTAGAAAATATCCTGGCAGAATACAACGATTCTGCCAGTTTTTCACTTAACTGATTCGACTTAAAGCCAAAAGTATATCTACCGTTTGATGCGCCTGTAACGTTTGCCGTCAGAGTTGCCTATCCTGAAGAGCATCTCGCCTACTTGTTCCTTGTATCTGTAACCTGCAACACCAATCCCTCCCATACCCACCAGAGCAAACAGGATGAAACTGGAAGATTTTCGTTCCTGACTCACTGGGACTGTTCCGGTGGCACCTTGCTCATCATCAACTGACAGGGATATGTTTTCATCCTCATTTGGCTGTGACACATTCTGCTCTCCCCCTGCCGGAGCAAAGGCGCTTTCATCCACACTCGATATTGCGAATACTGAAAATCCGGGAGTAAACGCAGTGTAATGAACAAAAGTTTCGTCTTCGCCTGCTATACTTGTTGGCAGATAGCTCCATGAGTCCGAATGCCTGAGAAGTTTTATAGAAGCAGGGTTTATGGAATTTTCTGCGAGCCAGGTCTTTTCAACCGTGAACATCACCTTTGCCCCCTTTAGGTTACTGTTCGAAAATTTATCGTCACCCACCCAGATATTCACGTTCCTATAAACGACTCCAGGGGCTGCCTTATTAACCATTGTGGAAGTGCCCTTAAGCATCTCTATTATGGTTTTGGTCTCCCCCTCATTCCAGCGGGTCACCACGATGACGGAACTGATACTGTTGTTCTCCATGCTGAAATTGAATACGTTATCTACATCTCGGAGTACGTATTTGATAGAAAAGTCCTTGAACTCTATGTTTTCATACTTCTCGGTGCTAGCCTGGAAGCCTCCACCACCTCCACTGCTACTACTGCCGCTTCCTGATGAACTGCCACCGGAGCTACCAGAGCCACCTGTAGTGTTGGTTGAGGAGTTGCTGGCTGCCATAACTGTAATTGAAGCTGTTTCAACTTCACTGTTCACACCATCTGTCACTGTGAATACAGCTGAATGCTTTCCTTCTTGGGAAGAGGAGGGAATCCACTTGAAAAGCTGGGTCGAATTGTCAAATGTTGCTCCTGAAGGCAGTTGCGTTGCTGAGAATAGCAAGGTCCCATTTCCTCCCGAAGCGCTCACCGTGAACTGCAGGGTGTTATTTACCTCAACTGTTTGAGAGCTGATCGATGCTATCTCCAGTGTGGCATTGGCCCCGGAATTTTCATTCGTGACCGTGATGGCCACACTTCCTGCTGTACTCAGGGAGCCGTCTGAAACTGTGAACTCTATTTCATAGGTGCCTTCCTGACCAGCATCCGGAATCCACTCGAAGGTGCCTGAGTTTGGATCAAGACTCGCTCCCTGAGGCAGTTCGCCCTCATTAATATATGAGAGAGTATCGCCATCCGGATCATATGCAGCTAATATGAAACTTAAATACTTACCAATCTCGACGGTATAGGGAACCGGAGCCTGTATTATGGGTGCATTGTTGGGCAAAGCAGTAACAATAATAGTGACATCCTCAGTAGCTGTTGAATTTCCATCTGTGGCATAGAATTGCAATTCATAGTCACCACTGTCTTCAGGAACCCAGCTAAAATCACCGGTTTCCGGATTAAAAGAGGCATCAGATGGAGAATTGATAACACCGTACTCTATAAGAGAGGGTTCGGGTCCTGTAGCAGAAACTGTGAACGATACAGAACTGCCTGCCTGGACCGTCTGATCGGGGACTGTGTTTATTTCCAGGGAGCTGGCGCCCGCAACTGCCGAGCCAAGGAAGAGCAAGCAGAATGCAAGCAGCCATGGAGCATTTTTTCTAAGCCTGTGATAACAGGGGAGTAATGTTTTTTGATGACCGGGGATAGTGAAAGCCATGGAATAACCCACCATAGACGCTCTATCTCGAGCTGCAGAGTAATAAAGATTAGTATTAATTTTCTTAAGAAAATAAAATCAAAAGAATAAATATCTTGTTGCTGAAAAAGAAATATACATTAAACGAATCAAAAGAAGAAAATGAAGGAAATGAAGGAAATTGAAAACAAGCAAGGGCTTAAAAAGCCCTGTCCGGTTCAACATCCATTCTGTAAATTGCTTTAGCTTCTTTTGAAGCGTCTGTAACGTTTCCCATCCGGATTACCCAATTGTGCGCGGGCCTGTGATAGCTGGTCCTTATATCTGTAGCCGAGTACTCCAAGGGCCGAGATGCCTATAAGGATCAGCAGGAGGGTAAATGAACCGGAAGACTTCGCTTCAGGGGAAACGGCATTGCCTGCTTGCGGAGTCTGGCTGTCTTCTGTTGACATCTGTGCACTTTCCCCACTCTGGGATGGTGAGCCCTGTTGATTACTGCCTGAAATTACTTGTTGCTCCTCCTTGCCTATGCTTGAGATAGCAAAGGCCGAGAAGCCCGGCGTCTGGGTAATATAGTAGACATACGTTTCATCTTCGCTAATCCTGCTGGTTGGCAATTGAGCCCACGAACCGCTATTATACCTGAGCATACGGATGGATGCCGGATCTATGCCATTCCCTGCTATCCAGGCTTTTTCGACCTTGAACATGATTCTCGCGTCAGACAAAAGGTCAGGTGTTGTCTTCCCATCCCCAAGCCAGATGTTGACATTCTTGTATACAGTCCCTGGAGCTGCCTTGTTGACCATAGTGGAAGTGCTCTTAAGCATCTCTATCACAGTCTTGGTCTGCCCCCCATTCAGGCGAGCCGTAAAACCAAGTCCAACAATGCTGTTACCTTCCTTGGTGAACTCAAACATCGTCTCAGTATCCCTCAGGACATACTTAATAGAGTAGTCCTTAAGCTCGATGTTCTCATACTTCTCACCGGTAGACTGTCCTCCACCGCCACCGCCACCGCCGCCAGTTGTTGGAGTGGTTGTGGACTGTGCTTCCGAGACTGTAATGTTGTAAATGCCTGCTATATTTGAACCGTCGTTGGATGTAGCCTTAACAGTTACTGTTCCTACAGCGGTTCCTGTCAACAATCCTGTTTGAGTAATTGTAGCGGTTCCAGTCCCATTAATAACTGACCATGTTACAGTTTTGTCGATTGCATTTGTTGGAAGTACGGCTGCAGTCATTTGCAATGTTTTGCCATTCTCCACAGTAGTCACAGAACCTGCTACTGTCACGTTTATTGAAGATACTGTTACAGGTGCAGCGTTGACAGTAATTGCCTGGATTGCAGTTTCTCCGCTTTCAGTGTGAGTGATAGTAACAGAAGTGTTAGTTGTTGCAAGAATACTTCCATTTGCTGGATTGGCAGTGATACCTTCAGAGATAAAATCTGCAAAAGCAACATTCTCTGTAGTTGAATTTGATCTTGTCAGTGTTATTACCAAACCATTCAGGTCAAGAGCATCACCTTCAGTATAGGTTACCTTTGAAGGAGCTGTATCGATAGAAACACCGATTACTGTTACAGGAGGAATATTCTCAAGTGCTACAGTAACGTTCACGTCCTCAGCAGGCATCTGAAATGTATAATTCGCTCCAGCAATAATTTCGGTTAGTGATACGGGACCACTGTTACCAGTTACGTTGATAGAAACAAACTCTTTACCAGACTCAATATCAGTGATTGTTACAATCACTGTTTCATTTACCGTTGCATTTAACTTGTCAACAGTGACATTTGCTGTGCCATCTATAACATCAGCTACTGTTATATTATAAATCGTAGATTCTGTTGAGTTCCCACTTGAAGAGCCTCCCGCAGCGCTCAAAGTAACCGCAAGCACCAAAAGTGCAATGCAGAAGCTAATTTTGACAATACCCTGTATACTACTGATTCTAACGTTTTTTGCGAAGGGATGCATTCAAACCACCCTTTATGATATTTTTGCACTTCAGATTGACAACATCTGAAGTAAACTCCACTTATTTTGTTAAACATTACGTGCGGACATCCAGTGAACTCACTGATGACCCCGCATTTCTCCACTAGCTACCAATATACAGTTCTATATTATAAAATTATTCAATATACAACTATTTATAAATGAATATTAATTAATAACATATAATAAATATAGTAAGTTGCCTTGCAAAAACTATATCAAAACTATGCATTCTATGAGGAATAACTAGTCATTAAAATCCGGGCAGAGATGAACATTATTGGATAGAATGATAAAGGAAACAAAACGGAATATCCACCAATGGTTGCAAAATGAATCGGTGATATCCAATTCCCTCGCTGTCCTAGTAGGCTGTCTAACTGGTCTTGCAATCGTTATATATGACCATGCCCTGCAGAGCAGCGAGAATTTGTTCTTCGGAAGCATTTATGGATATCCGCGATATTACGTCATCCTGCTGCCAGCGCTTGGCGGGCTTATTGTGGGTGTGCTTGCCCACTCGCTGATTAAGACACGGCGCTATGATATAGAAGAAGTTATAGAAGCCACAACCCTCCGGGGAGGTCGGATATCCCCAAAAAATGCATTTCTGGAAGTACTGGCATCAGTAATAACCATTGGATCCGGAGGGTCTGCGGGCAAGGAAGCACCAGTCGTGCTTGCCGGCTCGGGCATAGGCTCATCCCTCGCCAGGCTCTTCGGGATACACGGCAACAGGGTCAGCATACTGCTCGGTTGCGGTGCCGCGGGTGGGATAGCTGCTTCTTTCAACGCCCCCCTGGCAGGGGTCGTCTTTGCAGTGGAAGTAATACTAGGGGAACTGGAGGCAAAGACCTTCATTCCCATTGTGATATCCGCAGTCTTTGCAACACTGGTTGCCAACACTATATTCGGAGTGCGTATCATCCAGGCTTCCGACTACCATCTTGTAAGCCCATTATACGAGTCAGTCCTTTATCTTGGTCTGGGAATATGTGCCGGCATAGTTGCATTGATACTAATGCGCTTTTTGCATGCATCACACGAATACTTTGACACTCTGAAGGTAAGCCCTGTGTTCAAGCCTGCAATAGGAGGGCTCTTTGTCGGAATGATCGGTTATTTCTATCCTCAGATATTCGGAGTAGGATACGATGTGATCATGGATGCCCTCTCAAACGAGCTGGCCCTCAATCTCATGCTTGCGCTGGTCGTCCTGAAAATAGTGACATTCTCCTTTACATTGGGTTCAGGCGGATCCGGCGGGTCCATTGTTCCTGCGCTGTTCACAGGCGCCATGCTCGGGGGCGCCTATGGGACCATTGTTCATGGCGCCTTTCCGACTGTCACCGCTGAATCAGGGGCTTATGCACTTGTCGGGATGGGAGCTGTCCTGGCAGGCACAAGCCATGCACCCCTTGCTGCAATACTCATCCTCTTTGAGCTTACGAGGGACTACAACCTTATCCTGCCCATTATGCTTGCCTGCGTGGTGAGTAATCTCGTTTCAAGTTCCATCAACCCTGCATCCATATTCACGGAAGGACTTCGCAAGCGTGGCTTCAACATAAGGAAAGGCAGGGAGATAGACATAATGGAATCCCTGCTTGTAAAGGATGCCATGAAATACGAAGTACAGACGGTTTCCGAGAACAAGAGCGTAAAAGCGCTTATAGCCCTTATGCAGTCAAGCCGCCATGCCGGATTCCCGGTACTTGATTCCGACGGCGCGCTATGCGGCATAGTGACTCTCAAGGATCTCAGGGACAAGATCAAACATGACGACCTGGACAGGAGTATCTGTGAGATATCCACAAAGGAACTGGAGGTTGCATATCCTGATGAAACACTCAACGCAGTGCTTAAGCGACTGGCAGCGAAGGATATAGGCCGGCTTCCTGTGGTATCGAGGAAAGATAAGAGAAAACTCCTTGGCATAATTACCCGAAGCGATATAGTCAAGCTCTATGACAAGAAAGTTCTATATAAGGTTCACCAGAAAACGGAGTAAGAATAATTGATCTCAGGCCTCTCCCGGATAGCCAAGGAGCCTGCCCAAAAAGTATCCGGGAGTGGCTTCATAGATAAGTACCCTGCAGGTGACCCCGGGTTCAAGGTCGCACTGCGGGATCACAACAGGCAGGTATGAGTCTGTACGTGCCATAGTGCCCTGTTTTTTTGCTTCCTTTGACAGGAAGACATTACCTTCCCAACCTATCAGCTTATTCTTTGTGGCAAACTTGGTGCTCCTGCAGATCCTGTGAAGTTCATTGGATCTCCTCGTAAGTATACGTGAGTCACTATTGTGGAAATCCCAGGCTTTTGTACGGGGGCGTGGAGTGTACCTGGATATGTTTACCTTGTCAGGCCTGAATTCCTCCACCCACTTCACACTTTTTTTGAAGTCCTCTTCGGTCTCTCCTGGGAAACCTACTATTATATCAGTAAAAAGTGTCAGGTCATCAAACTTATTCCTGAACTGCCTGATGACATGGTTCGCCTCCTGGATACTATGATAACGATTCATGTTCCGCAGCACACCGTCAGAAGCGGATTGTATGGGCAGATGCAGCAGCTTATAGACTTTCTCATTATCAAAGGCATCAAGCAGATCATAGAGGACAGGGAGCACTGAGAAGGGGTTCATCATCCCGACCCTGACCCTGAACTGTCCGGGTATGGTGCATATCATGCGCAGCAACTCCGGGAGAAGGATGTCCTTGCCAGTGCCACGCCTGTCAGTACCGTACTGACCGTTGTCCTGGGAAGTGAGCCATATCTCACGGCAGCCTTCAGAAACTGCTCGCCTTATATCTGCGATTATTTCTTCCGGTCCAAAAGACCTGAGCTTTCCTCGCGCCACACTAACGATACAGTAAGAGCAGGAGTAGTTGCAGCCCTGAGAGAGCTGGCAGATATGGATGTTGGGATTATATCGGATTCGTGGTACACTTTGGAAGCCTTCAGGTTGATGCAAGAAAATCTGCATCCGCCCTTTTGCGCCTCCTTTCCCGGTCTTACCAAGAGAGTCAAGCAACTCACCTACCCTCGAAACCGAATTGACTCCGAGGATATGCGCTTGCGGATTTTGCTCCATTATATCTTCAAGCTGGACCTCGGGCATACACCCTGTCACTATCACTTCTTTACCGGAGTCAGCTGCTTCCCTGATAATATGAAGGATCTTTTGTTCGGTAGCATACTTTACAGTGCAGGTATTGATAACAAGCACATCTGCATCGCTCAGAGGGACAAGAGCATGACCTTTGTCCCTGACAATTGCCCTCATGATCTCTGCGGATGCCTGGCTGGCAGAGCAACCGAATGTAGCGACGTGTACCTTCATTCAGACTATTACCGGAAACGCAGCACGTTGGATTCTTTATCGTGTATGTATATCGTGTCTGTGAACTTGACCACACCGGAACTTCCCATTGTCAGACTGTGCACCCTGGAATCACCTTCTCCAAAGAGGCTTACTCCATTCAGGACAGAGCCGGAGGTCACTCCTGTTGCTGCAAAAATGACATCTTTTCCCGGCACAAGCCGCTCGGTATCCAGTACATCATTGATGTTCTTTTCAGTTATGCCCATCTTCTCCAGCCTTGGCATTTTCTCGGCTTTCTCCTTTGCTATTGCCTCATCGGATTTGCCGTTAGCTACGGATGGAAGCACCAGGCGAGCCAGTATCTTACCACCGAGACACTTTAATGCTGCTGCTGTCAGGACCGCTTCCCCGGAACCACCGGACCCGAGTACCATATGCACACCAGAGCCTCTTATTGCGGTTGCCACTCCGGGCATCAGGTCGCCGTCGCTCACAAGATTCACACGAGCTCCGGCTTCACGTATCTCTTTTATTTTCTGCTCATGCCTTGTCCTCTCAAGGATGACAACAACCAGTTCATCAATGCTCCTGTCAAGCGCCTTAGCAACAATACGAAGGTTATGCAGCACAGGTGCGTCAAGATCGATCCGTTCATCAGGGTGCTCTTTCTCATATTTCACGACCTGCGGCCCCACGACTATTTTATCCATGTAGATGTCCGGGCCGTGGAAAAGTCCGTCTCTTTCTGCCATAGCCATGACAGCTATGGCGCCGGGGATACCGTTGGCTGCAAGGTTGGTACCTTCAAGGGGATCCACAGCGATGTCAACCTCAACACCTTCTTTCCATGTCCCCACCTTTTCCCCTATAAAGAGCATGGGAGCTTCATCCCGTTCTCCTTCACCGATCTTTATAATGCCCCTCATGTCAAGACAGTTCAGCATTCTTCTCATGGCTTCTACTGACACCTCATCGCAGAAGTTCTTCTCCCCGCGGCCTATCTGGTAAGAAGCTGCAATCGCTGCGGCTTCGGTCACATGAAGTAATCTGGGCAGCAGGTTGCTTTCAATAGGGCCTGCGCCATTGATCATTTCTTCAGCGGTTTTCGGATGAGTTATAATATTTTCTATACAATCGTCTTTCATAGGATCATCTTCATTGTTCGGTAATTGTTATGATTAACAAGTGATTTGAGCAACAGTGTTCGTGATAACTATATTAGTGTTCCCGGTTTAAAAGTTAAACTACTTTAGTACATCAATAAGAGCAACCCTCTCTATTACCAGATCCGGTATCATTTCCTCTCCGGTTGCTTCTATCTCCTTTTCGGTTATATCAAACTGTGAGATTATGCTGTCCCGCTTCCGGGAGGAATAGCTTATGACATCCTTTTCGCTAATCATACTCCTCAGAGACTCCATTGACCTGTTCACTCCTTCGGTATCGCCTATTATCACAAAAACAAGGTCCATGTCCCCCTCATGCACTCCCATTGAGAATGCCTCCTCTATCTGTCTCTTCCCTGATGCATATCTCATTATCTCGATACCGGGGTCCTTGGCAGCGTTGTAGTTCTCCTCGATTGCCCGCAAGGCCTTCCGCACAGCAAAACTGACATGCTTCTCTCCTGCCACCTTTCCAGCATCCATTGCCTGTATTACCGTGCTGTTCGCTGATGCGATAGATGATATCTGGCCCAGGAATTCAGGCACTTTCCTGATGTACGTGCTGCCTCCGAGTATCTGGAACGACATAGGCTGAAATTGGATTCCTTTTGAATAAGTGTATCGGTGGAATTTGAAGGAAGAACAGGAAATCTTCAAAACCCTGCTCGATAAATATTTGCGTGTATTTTATTTAGGTTGGTACTTATTACAAATATAAACCTGCATGTATAGACAAAAAGGATAAGAGAAAGGTTGTCCTTTCAAAATTAAACACATAAAGTTAATATCTGCAGCTGATAAGTAGAAAAAAGATTCATTAAGGATTTATGTCCGGCGTGAGAAGGTGCGAACAATGGAACAGGATTATGATCCGCAGGGAATAGAAGTAAAATGGCAGAGCCGTTGGGATGAGAGCCGGATTTTCGAACCGGAACCGGATGAGAGGGATAAGTATTTCATAACAATCCCCTACCCGTACCTGAACGGCAACTTACACGCCGGACACACAAGGACATTCACAATAGGGGATGTGCTTGCAAGGCACAGAAGGATGCTGGGATACAATGTGCTCTACCCCATGGGTTTCCACGTTACGGGAACTCCTATTGTGGGCCTTGCGGAGCTTATCGCAAACCGGGACCCTCAGACCATGGATGTGTATTCAAGGCTGCACGGAATCCCGGAAGATATCCTGCACACACTTGACACTCCCGAGAAGATCGTGGACTACTTCAAGGTAGAGGCCGAGATAGCGATGCGTTCCATAGGTTATTCCATCGACTGGCGCAGGAAGTTCACAACCACTGACCCGACATACAAGAAATTCATTGAATGGCAGTTCAACCTGCTCCATGAAAAAGGACTTATCGTCAAGGGTGCGCATCCGGTAAAATGGTGCCCCCATGACAAGAACCCTGTTGAAGACCACGACATCCTTCACGGCGAGGAAGCCACCATTGTGGATTTCACCCTTGTCAAGTTCGAGCACGACGGAATGATACTTCCATGTGCGACGCTGCGGCCTGAAACAATATTCGGTGTCACTAACCTCTGGGTCAACCCGGATATAGAGCATGTCAAGCTCATGGTAAGTAAGGATGGGAAAGAAGAGTTATGGGTCGTCAGCAAGGAAGCTTACGACAAACTCACTTATACCGACAGGGATGTCGAACTTATAGGCAATGTGCCCTCTGGATCACTTATAGGTATCAAGGCGAAGAATCCCCTTACAGGGAAAGAGGTTATCACGCTGCCGGCATCCTTCGTGAAGGGCGGCAACGGAAGTGGTATCGTAATGAGTGTGCCCGCCCATGCACCTTATGACTACCTGGCTCTCAGGGACCTCTACGACAAAGACCTGACAGTATATGGTATCAAAGAAAATCTAAGAGATATTGGACTCATATCGCTCATCGAGGTAAAGGATTTCGGAGAATATCCTGCAGTTGACGCAGTCACACAGCTGGGAGTCGCAGATCAGAAGGACCCAAAAGCCGAAGAGGCGACCAAGCTTGTGTACCGCAGGGAGTTTCACGGAGGCGTACTGAAGGAAAATACAGGCAAATATGCAGGTATTGCGGTTTCCAAGATCAAGGATGTGCTCACCAGGGACCTTCTTGAACAGGGCATAGGCGAAGTGTTCTATGAGTTCAGTGAGCCTGTGGTCTGCCGGTGCGGCACTCCCTGTGTTGTCAACATGGTAAAAGGACAGTGGTTCCTCAACTATTCAAGTCCTCAATGGAAGGACAAGGTATACAGATGCCTCGAGAAGATGGAGATAATCCCTGAAGAGATCAGGGTCGAATTCAATAATAAGGTAGACTGGCTCAAGGATAAGGCATGCGCCAGGAAGAAAGGGCTTGGGACAAAACTGCCTTTTGACAAGGAATGGCTCATAGAGTCACTGGGTGATTCGACCATCTATATGTCCTATTATATCACAAACAAGTTCTTTTCCCAAGGAATCAGCCCCGAGCAGCTCACACCAAAGCTTTTTGATTACGTACTCCTTGGCAAAGGCACTCTTCAGGAGACAGCCATCGATACCGGACTCAATGAGCAACTTATCGCCCGCATGAAAGCTGACCTGGATTACTGGTACCCTGTGGACCTGCGCTCATCCGGAAAGGACCTCGTGCCAAATCACCTGCTTTTCTTCCTCTTCCACCACGTAGCCATCTTTGAAGAGGACAAATGGCCACAAGCCCTTGCTGTCAATGGTTTTGTGTCCCTTGAAGGACAGAAGATGAGCAAGTCCAAGGGTCCGATCCTTACCATGACGGAAGCTGTCACCACCTATGGTGCCGACATCACACGCATGTACATTCTCTCCAGCGCGGAACAGACACAGGATGCTGACTGGAGAAACGCAGGAGTAGAGAGCGCCAAGAAACAGGTTGAGAGATTCTACAAACTTGCGGCTGAAATTATCGTATCCGGTGCAAGATCAGGATCAGAAGGAGAACTTAAGCTCATAGACCGCTGGATGCTCAGCAGACTGCAGCAGTTCGTCAGGGAAACCAACAACAACATGACATCAATCAGAACAAGAGGCGCACTTCAGAGCGCATTCTTCCTGCTGTACAACGATGTCAAGTGGTACCAGAGGCGCGGCGGAAGTGCGGTGCTATACGATGTGCTTGACACATGGGTCCGGCTGATGGCACCTTTCACACCCCACATTTGCGAAGAGATCTGGTCTTCAATGGGGCATCAGGAAGGGGATTTCATATCACTTGCACCATATCCGATATTCTGTCCCAGATTCGTCGATCACGATGCTGAACTTGCCGAGGAACTTGTCTGCAACACCCTGTCGGATATAGAAGAGATCATTAAGGTCACTAAGATCACTCCAAAGAAAGTGGTGCTCTATGCATCCCCTGAATGGAAGACAAAAGCATTCAAGCTCGCTATCGACATGCTCCGGGAAGGAGAACTCAACCCGGGTAAGCTTATCAAGACACTTATGGCAGAACCTGAGAACCGTGCCTACGGGAAGGAGATACCAAAGTATGTGCAAAAACTTGTTCCTGACATAACCAGTATGAAGACTGAAAGGTTTGAGATGCTGCATGAATTCAACCTTGACGAGAAAAACATACTACAGGAAAACTGCGATTGTCTGGCACATGAACTGGGATGTCCTATTGAGGTTTATTCTGCGGACTCACCTGAGTTTGATCCGGAGAACAAGTCAAAGTTTGCAGCGCCTCTGAGGCCTGCAATATACCTTGAGCAGTAACATCGAAGGCACATTAGAGACTTATTTATGTGCCCCTTCTTTTTTAAAAAGCCTATTAAAAGGCACTCTGACAGGTGGTAAATAGATATATATTTAAAAAGCATTTATAATAGTTGATGCATATTATCTATGAAAGAAAAAACCTAGTGCCAGCATTTCAAAAGATAATAGGCACCGCCTTTGGTATTATCCTTATCATATCACTCCTTTTACTCCCAACGCAGCCGGTCTTTGCAGAGCCACAAATTTCGACAGGCTCCGGCGGGGAGAATCGCATTGAAGAGGCATACCAGGAATCAGGACAAACTATATCCACAAATGCTTCTTCATCAGGACTGTACACATGGGAAAGCCCGATGTGGCTTAAATTGTCTGTAGGGATAGGCGGAAGCCTTCTCCTGTTACTGATAATATTGAGCTTTGTATTGAGAGATAAAATAGAGAAAAAGACCCTGGAGCTCAATTCAAAGAACAGACAGCTTGAGATAGAGGTCAGAGAGAGAAAGATTGCGGAAGATAAACTGAAGAACTATTCTGCGCAGCTCAAGAATTCCAATGAACTGAAAGATCTGTTTACCGATATCCTCAGGCATGATCTTATCAACCCCGCAACTGTGATCAAAGGCTATGTAGAGTATCTGATCGAATACGAGAATGATACAAAAAAGATCACTGCACTAAAAACCATAGAGCGTAATAACCTTAAACTCATCCAGATGATAGAGAACGCTGCAAGTCTTGCAAAACTGGAGAACGTTGAAGAGCTGGAATTTGAGGAAATGGATCTCAGAGCGATCCTTGAAGAGGTCGTAGAGGGTCTGCAACCAAAAGCGGATGATAAGGATATGCATATAGAGTTCGTCCCGGGGGGGAATTATCCTGCACAGGTAAACAGGATAGTAGAGGAAGTTTTTTCCAATCTCATAGCGAACAGCATTAAGTACTCTCCTCCTGCAAGCATGATCGGGATAGATGTGTGTACCCTGAATGATAAGTACTGGAAGATATCAGTCGTAGATAACGGTTCCGGCATTTCGGACGATGATAAAACTTATATTTTTGACCGCTTCAAGCGTGCGGAAAAAACAAACATAAAAGGGACCGGACTTGGACTTGCAATTGCCAAGCGCATAATAGAACTGCATGATGGACAGATAGGAGTGCAAGACAATCCTTCCGGAACAGGATCTGTTTTCTGGGTCACCCTGCACAGGTAAAAATGTTGATAGAAATTCAGTAGAGATTCTCTCTGCGATCCTTGAAAACAGTTATCTCCTCTCTGATCTTTGACGTCTCAGCTATGTCAATAACATGTAACAGTATGCACTCATCCCCTCCTGCTTCCTGCATGATCTGCCCTGAAGCATCCACGATCACAGAACCTCCGAAGAAAGAGGTATCCCCGCTTTCACCTGTGCGGTTGCAGGCAATGTGAGGTATCTGATTCTCTATTGCTCTGGCCATTGCTAATGTCCTCCATACATGGTGCCGGGATTTTGGGAACTGTGCGACTGTGATAAGGATATCTGACCCGGAGAGAGAAAGCTTTCTCGCGACTTCCGGGAATCTCAGTTCATAACATATCTCAAGCCCGATGATGAGGTCATGGCTCCTGAGCCTGCAGGGGGATATGTTATCACCTGACAGGAAATATTGCCTTTCTCTCTTGAAAGGATGTGTTTTGCGATATGTGCCCGTAATTTCCCCGGATTCTATGCAAATCCCGAGATTGTAATAACTTCCGGCAGGTGCACTCCTGTCCTGAGGCAGCTCCTTTTCGAGAATGGAGGTGATTATCACACAATCATGCTTCCGGGAAAGATCCTGGAGCATACTGACTGTCAGGCCGGTGATTGTCTCAGCGGAGGCTTCCATATCATCATAGCAGAAGCCTGTGGAGAATAATTCAGGCAGGACCAGCAATTTGGCGCCTTTTGATATAGCCTGCTCTGCCATCAAAATTGCCTTGTGCAGGTTCTCATCTTTACTGCAGAGGCTTACATCCATCTGTATACAGGCAACCGTTATTTGCGTCATTTGGCAGTCGTGGGCAGTGCTCGTAAAAGAGTATTAGCCAAAATCATTGATAGTCGTTTTCTTTGTACGGGGAGTCAGGCCGCTTATATCCACAGATAATTTCAACATCTTCAGAAGAAGATGATTGGAGTGTTTGAGAAGCTCACTGCTCAACTGGTCACACTCATAGGCAGGGTCTGAGCCCAAGATAGTAAATTTTGTTATGCTTGCAGCATATTCTTTCAGGTTCTCGTTCCGGGACTCTTTTATAGCACGGCCGGATCGGGAAAGACAGTCATTTATGTTCTTGGAACCAAAGCCTATCTTCTGAAGTTCTTCCTTGAATACAGGCCTGTCAAGTATGTTTGTAATAACATACACTGCGACCGGTAAAGCGAATTCAGGTTCAAAGGATTTCATTTCTCTGGAAATAAGGGAATAGATATCAGGCAGCGTATTCTCGCCTTTTGTTTCTATTTTCATATAAACTTTAGAAGGAGGAATATCCACTTCATTCAACTTCTTCAGGTCGCGGAGAGCACGCAGATAACCGGTCATCACAAGCCGATGCTCATTGATCCCTATTTCCTTTAACTCACGAGTGATGGCACTTATGGAAAGTTGTTTACCTTCCAGAGTTTCATTTACATGGGAGTAGAGATTTTCGGACATGTTTTTCGCACCATTATTGATAACAAATCTGAATATACATAGCGTTTTAAGTTCTTAACGATTTTGGCAAGAGGCAGCTATAAAAACAATTACTTATATTAAAAGTGAACCTTATTGTAATATGGAAAAACAAGCTTTAACAGGATAAGCTCCGCCATAAAATTATTGCAACCTGACGTAGAGCGTTCACTTAATTTTAGAATATTAGTCATTTGAATTTATTACGGCAGCTGATGGCGCTGCCCTTATCATCTAATAGGAGGAGGCAAATGCATCTACACACCTTTACCAAAACACCAACCATACCCGTTGAGGTCACTGAGCGGTCTTTAAGTGATTTGACCGATGCCATGCAGTACACCGGATTCCAGGGGCGTAAGCTTGCAGAGTCCGTGAAAGCCTGGGAAAATATGTTCAAGGAAGACGGGGTTACTATCTTCATGGGGCTGAGTGGGGCGATGGTGCCTGCAGGAATGCGCAACATCATTACCTATCTGATAGAGAACCGGCTGATAGACTGCCTCGTAAGCACAGGAGCTAACATTTTTCATGATTGTCACGAGGCCCTCGGGCTTAAACATTATGTGGGTTCACATATAGCAGATGACTGCGAGCTTCTGGGACATGGTATTGACAGGATATATGATGTGTTCGCCTATGAGGAGGAGTTCAGGAATACCGATCACTTTGTAGCTGACTTTGCCAAAAAACATGATGGTAAGACATATTCCTCACGTGAGTTCATACAGCTGCTCGGTAAAGAGATATCCGAGAAGGGCAACAAGAACTCGATAATAGTAAGCGCATACAAGCACAACGTCCCTATTTTCATTCCAGCGCTGTCTGACAGCTCGATCGGTATCGGACTTACAATAGCAAGAAGGAACGGCTGTAATATCAATATCGACCAGATCAAGGACGTCGACGAGATCACGCAGATGGTTGAGGCATCCGAAAAGACAGGTGTCGTATACGTCGGGGGCGGCGTGCCCAAGAATTTCATCCAGCAGACGGAGGTAGTTGCGTCCATAATGGGGCATGAAGTAGCCGGGCATGAGTACGCGATACAATATACGACCGATGCACCCCACTGGGGCGGGCTATCGGGTTGTACTTTCGATGAGGCCGTATCCTGGGGAAAGATCTCCAAGGAAGCAAAAAAGGTCCAGGTATTTGTTGACGCGACTATCGCACTTCCTATCGTGACACATGCACTTAACGAAAAAACTAAGGGCTACAAGCGTAAAATCCCTTGTTTTGAGTGGAATGGCGATGGTGCAGAACTGCATTTTGAAACTCATTGAAAACAAAACACATTTATTCCTCAAAAGCCAATATAACAGGTACTTAATCAAACAATTATTGAGCAAGGTATAATCCCACATGAACGACGGAGAGGTTCAGTGGCTAGAATAGGTCTGTATACGAGGTAACTAAATGAGTAAACGAACAAGAATAATCAACGACCCTTCTGAACTCGTACCTCTGCTTCAGGTTTTTGGATCAAAGAGACATAAAAAAGTATTTGATGCACTTCTTAACCTATGGATGACAAAGGATGGCCTGGAAGATATGTTGGGAACCGATGTCACGCATAGTATCAATGTCCTCAAGAAAAGCGGACTGATAGAAAGCCAATGGCACATGCCGGAGCCGGGAAAAACACCCGAGAAAGAATATCGCACATCTTATTCAAAGGTCCAGACAAACTTCCAGTGTTCCTTTGAGGATATGAGCGACATCATCATGCTGACTTTTATGCCATATGAAGAAGTGAAGGATTCAATAGAAGAACTTGAAAAATTAGTAGAGCAAGGGAACAATTCAATGAGCAGTCTTACACGGGCGCTGAACAAAAGCCCGCTGTACATACGTGCAGTAGCCAGACGCTCCGATAATTTGACTGTCATGGGACAAAGGCTGAAGATGACAGATGAGGAAAAGGAATGATAGAACTCCTTCATAGCAAGAGCGGTATCACCAAATTCCAGATCCTCATAGAAGTAGCCGCTCACCAGCCTAATGTAAGGCAGAAGGAGATTGCTGAAAAGATAGGCGTCACACCGCAGGCAGTATCAGAGTATATAAAAGAGCTGGTTGCTGAAGGCCATATATACTCAGAAGGAAGAGTACGCTACCGCATCACCAAGCAGGGTGTCGAATGGGTACTTGAGAATGCAAACGACATGAAGCGTTATGCACGCTATGTCATGAGCGACATAATCAGCCATGTGTCCACCTGGACCGCCATAGCTGAGGAAGAACTTACCAAAGGTGAAAAAGTTTACCTCAGGATGAGCAAGGGACTTCTCTATGTTGGCACAAAGGATGTCACAAATGCCTCCGGGACCACCATATCCGATGCAAAGGAAGGGGAGGATGTAGGGGTTACTGACCTGCTGGGGCTTATTGACCTGGAAAATGCGGCCATCACTGTCTGCAGGATACCGAGGGTCGAAAGAGGGGGATCAAAGAATGTTGATATTGAACGCCTCAGGTCCCTGGCAAAGTCCAAGTCCTATATTGCAACTGTCGGTGTTGAGTCCCTTGTTGCGCTAAAGAGGATAGGCCTGAAGCCTGACGTGATGTTTGGTGCAAGGGAGTCTGTCATCGAGGCGGCATATCATGGTCTCTCATCGCTGGTGCTGGCCATTGACGAGGAAGTGCCTGCTATCCTGAGCAGGCTTGAGGCAGAGAATCTTGAATATGAACTTGTGGACCTGAGCATCCAATGAAGCTTTTAGTAATATCTGATACACATATTGAAACTGATACTATCCCGCAGTATCTCGCAGGCATTATCGAGGACTATGACCTCGTTGTGCATGCCGGGGACTTCAGCTCCATGAGTTTTTACAGAGCCCTTGAATCTACAGGAAAACTCCGGGCAGTCCACGGGAACACCGATGAGAAGGAGCTGCAGGAGCTTCTTCCTGAAAAGCTCATCTTTGAAGTGGAAGGAGTTAAGATAGGGGTCGTGCACGAAGGAGCGCTATCTATAGTGGATACCACCCCGATGAGGTACCTGGCACTTGAAATGGGCGTGAGCGTGCTAATATTTGGTCATCTGCACAGGCCGATAATAGAAAAAATGGATGTTCTCCTGATCTGCCCGGGATCACCCACAAAACCAAGGATGTCAGATCCCTGTGCAGTTGAGCTTATAATAGATAACGGTTCGGTGAGCGCGAACATTATAGAGATAAGCGGACAATCGTGCAGCTATGTTGATTTTTCAAGGAAACTTGAACGGGATAAAAGTTCCTGATTCCATTAAAAACAACTTGTCAATTACTGGTTCTTCCCATTGACCGTTTCGGTTTTGAACATAACCCCTGTTCCTTTGAGAGTCATCTGGATCTTATCCCCGAAGCGAAGGACCTCATCCAGATCAACATTATCGCTCCAGTCATACACATAATCATAGGCACCCTGCACAGGCTTGAAACCAAGAGACATCAGACTCCTGTTGACTTCTGAGGGCATGCCGCCATCAGTAGAGTACCAGAGTAAAAGATATGTTTTCATCAAATCACCTGCAAGATTATGAATGATATATGTGCTTATGACCCTTTTGGTCATTTTTAAATGGTGTTGCTATAGAAAAACAACTAAAAAAGGTGGTGCAGACTATCTGCACCAGTGAAATCTCAGCAATCCATACAAGCCTAATAGGTCTCTTTCAAAGACTGAAGAGCCTGTGAGACCATTGAGTAGTAATGATTCACATCAGGGGCATAATACTCTTTTGCCTGTACCACATCCGGAGATTCAGAGCCGCCTTCAAGCTCTTTGAGTCTTGTAAGGGTCTTTCGGGCAGTATCCATTACCCAGATATCCCTTGTCTGACCATCCACAATATGCATAGATTCCGGACGCACGGAGGTCAGTACATCTCCCTCGCCTGTTGTATAGGTGCTTGGCTTGCCGACGATGGCAACGAAAGCAGGAGTTTCGCATTCTGCGAGGGCCTGGGCAGCTTCAGGCTGGTACTGTCCTGCATATATCATGAAGGAGCCAGTGGGGTCTATAATCCTGCCGCGCCAGTATTCCGAATCTGTCCCAATGTCTTCCTTCTCTACAAGAGTACCGACAATGAATATCCTGTTGACCCTGGCACCCGTAGGTGTCATCAAGTATTGAGGAGCATATTGATCATCCCCGTCCTTGAATGTCAGGGTCGATTCCCTGAATTCCTGAGCAAAGACTCTCCTTGCAACTTCTCGTGAATAGCCGGCCATTTATACCACCTCTGATGCAGCTATGAGCTCATCCAGTTCCTGCGTGTCTATGGTTGATCTGGGAGCCATGGAATCTACCAGCAGGTATCTCTCAACCCTTGAGCCAGTAGCTGTGTAATATTTACCTACAAGCAGTTTCTTCATCTCTTCAAGCACTACGCCCTGATCAAGGGCATCTGCTGCAAGGGATATTGCACTCTCAAGCGTAAGTCCCGTCATCTCTTCTGCAAGGTCCCTTTTTATGATCGCATCCTGTGCAGTGACACCATCATCCAGGACAGCCTTGATCCTGAGATCGTAGACCCCGTCCACTTTCCCATGCTCCATGCATGCGCCCTTGGTAAGTGCCCTGTTGCACTGTGGGCAACGCTTTATCAGACCGGACCCGGACTGGATATCTACCAGAGCACCGGTGAATGTGATTGTTGATGTGCCTACCGTGATGTCCTCGTCTAGTTGCTCTACCGAACTGCTCTTGTTCATGTTGAGCTGGAACTTTCCATTCCACTCGTTGACAACAATGTTCTTGAAATAGTAAGTCTGGCCTTCGACGACTTCCGGGAATTCAGCACTTCCCCATTTTGTGAATTTGATAGTGCCGGTTTCATCACCAATGAGACCCACCTGGGATATCGACTCATGGGTGTTTTCCCAAAGCTGCACAACCTTGCCCTTTATATTCACCCACTTTCCGTCAACGTTCAGTTCGGAGATCTTCATAAGAGGCGATTCCGACTGGCCGGTGTAAAACTGATTTTTGGGGATGTTGTTCTCTTTTAAGAAATAGTTAACAACACTTCTTCTTGCTTCCTCTTTGGGGACCTTGAACTTGCTGACCATTTTGTCAAGCCTGTCTTCAATATCCTCAAGGGAAATCTCTACTCCAAGTTCCTGGAACTTTCTGTGAATCTCTTGCGAAATCTCTTTCATTTTCAAACCTCAGGCCTCTTGTTTGTGCGTCATTTTGGAGAGGCAATTGTAGTGTAGGTGTTAGTAGTATATAACCTCGCACCAAGCATGGTGAAAGTATTCGTAATCACCATAACCGTTATGCCATGACCAGATATCAATGCAGTTCATTGAGGACCTCGTATGTAAAACTTAAGCTTGTTGAGCTTCTTCAGCAGCATGTTATTGACGCCTTCTGAAGAGAGCGGTTTATGCTTCTTGATGATCAGCAGGGGCCCCTTGTATCCCTTGGCCAGCACATAAGGCAAATTGCCTATTAAAGAGAACTTGAACCTGCTGCTTGAGTCACCTATTATCAGGAGATCGTCTTCCGTAAGGAACTCAAGTACCGCATTCTCAGCTGAGAAGTGTTCCTTCACATGATAAATAATAGGCGCCATGCAAGTATCCCCGGCAAGTTCCTCGAGATCACGGTGAACAGAAACTTTCACATCCTCCGCAAGATTCGGTTTTATCACCCTCAACACATGCAGCGGTACACCAGTACTCTTTGACAATCTCTTGGCAAGATGCAACCCATAGCGAGAGTTTTCCTTCCCGTTATAGGCAACGACTATGCGTCCTATCTTTGCAGGAAGATAACCTTTCAATACAACTGTATTGTTGTTTGCAACAGAAAGTACCTGGTTTGCAACAGTTCCAAGAGAGGGATGGAAGCGGTTCACTTCGTGCCATCCAATTATGATGAAATCGACTTTCTCCAGTTGAGCCTGCTCCATAATGGAATTTGTGATGCTGTGGTCAAAAGCTATTATGTATTCCCTTTCGTGGCCTACAATTATAGGAAATTTTTCAAACCTTTCCCTCAGGAGGCCATCCATCATGAGCCTGTTCTCATGAAATGCTTCCTGAGCTGCTGTTAAACTGGTCTGCTGAGGGACCTTGATAACGCTAAGACCTATTATCTGATCACCAAGATTGTCGGCAAGATACAGCAGGTCCATTTCATGTTTTGGGTTTGCTATTGGGACAAGTATCTTGATCTTAGAACTGGCCTCCAGTGGTACAGGCTGGATGTTGTTTTCCAGGACATCAAAAATGTCATATTTGGGAAAAGCTTTTCCTTTTCCATAGTACTTGTACCACGTTAACCCTGCAAAGATGATAAATAATGCGAAAACCATGGGTAATAACCCCATAGTGGGCAACAATGCAAGACTGAAAATAATGCCTATTATCTGAGTGTAAGGAAAAAAAGGGTCTCGGAAGGCAGGTTTGTATTCTTCGAGCGATCTGTTCCTCAGGAGTATTACCGAGGAATTGATAAGGACGAATATAAGGATATTGAAAGTGCTGCCAAGCTTTGCCAGCTGTTCCACATTGAACAGAAGCAGCAGGGAAATCATCACAAGCCCTGTGACCAGGATAGCACGATATGGAGTATCATGCTTCTCATGTATCTTGACAAACCAATTTGGTATTAGATCATCCCGACCCATAGCGAAAGGAAACCTGGACGAGGAAAGTATTGCAGCGTTAGCAGTAGAGACGGTGGCAAGTAACCCGGCTATAACTATCATTATTTTGCCAAGATCTCCACTCATTATCACGGCAACGTCTACAAGAGGAGTAAAGGTGTTTATCGATTGCTCCAGTGTTAAGGCGCCGCTTACAACTATCATTACTCCCACGTAAATTAGAGTGACAACACCTACTGATGCGATGAGAGCACGCGGAAGGTTCTTGGACGGCTCCTTAACTTCCTCGGATATTGCTGCGAGCTGCGTTATTCCAAGATAGGATATAAAAATAAGCCCTGTTGTGGAAAATACTGAGCTGTACCCATATGGCATGAAAGGAGTGAACTTTTGGGGATCGAACAAAAACAAACCTTTTACAATGAACAAAGCCAGTATGAGAAGCAGGAAGATAACGATTACATTCTGCAGTGAGCCGCTGCTTCGTGCCCCACGGTAATTTATGAACAATAATAACAGTCCTGAAACGACAGCAGTGACCATTATAGGTATTGGAATTAATACAAAAAGATAATCTGCCAGCCCAATCAACGCAAAAGAACCTTTGAACACCAGCGCAAGCCATGCCCCCAAACCGATGACAGCGCCAAAGGCTGCACCCATCGCCCTGCTGATGAAATAATAACTGCCTCCTGCCTTGGGCATGCCGGTAGCCAGTTCAGCCATGCTTATGGCAGTTGCCATTGATAGGATGCCGCCAAAAAGGAAAGAGAGTATAGCTGCCGGACCTGCTGCGGATATTGCTATCCCGGGCAATATGAATATTCCCGCCCCTATCATTGTACCTGTCCCGATGGCAAAAGTCTGAAAAAAACCCAGACTGCGTCCAAGTCTTTCTGTGGTTCTGATCGTACCCATTGAATACCTCATGTGGTCAAATTATTACACCAATACTAAGAAAGTAAAGGAGTAGGATTTGATTTTTCTGCTGAAAAGACCAGTAGCAAATGATAGTTAAGTAATCAAGTAAGTGGTCAAATAAGTATAAAAATGTCACTATTTTCATTTGCCTTCCACACAGATGATTTCAGGTTCTCACACAATGTTTAAAATAGAAAAACATGATTAATGGTTACTTACGCAAGAAAAAATGTATATAAGCAGAATTATCGAGCATGGTGATAAGAATGGTCTCAATCAGGGAAGAAGATATAAAAATACCTTTAGATGTACCGCTGGCTGCGCGTGCAACCTACTTAAAGAACTATATGGAAATAACCAAAGGAACAGGAAGGATGATGCTTTTTGCAGGCGACCAGAAAGTGGAGCACCTGAACGATGATTTCTTCGGTGAAGGCATCCCGGAGGATGACAATGATCCTGAACACCTTTTCAGGATAGCAGCCCAGGGGAAGATTGGTGTTTTCGCTACACAGCTTGGTCTTATTGCAAGATATGGGATGGACTATGCGGACGTACCCTATCTGGTGAAGGTCAATTCCAAGTCCAACCTTGTGGAAACCGAGCAGATGGACCCTTTCAGCAACCAGTGGTACGATGCCAGGCAGGTAGCTGAGTTCCGCGACAACAGCGGGCTCAGGATACTTGGCGTTGGGTACACCATATACCTTGGAAGCGAGTTTGAGGCCGATATGCTGAACCAGGCAGCTCAACTCATATACGAATCACACAGGTATGGCCTTATTACAGTCCTCTGGATATACCCTAGGGGAGCAGCAGTGGAGGACGAGAAAGACCCGCATCTTATAGCAGGTGCTACAGGAGTCGGGGCAGCCCTTAACGCTGACTTTGTGAAGGTAAACTACCCCAAGAAGGAAGGACAGAAGTCCGAAGAAGTGTTCAAAGAGGCAGTATTGGCTGCCGGAAGGACAAAAGTGGTCTGTGCAGGTGGCTCCAGTGATGAATGTGAACCATTCCTGAGAAAGCTGCACAAACAGATACACATAAGCGGCGCCCAGGGAAATGCAACCGGCAGGAATATCCATCAGAGACCGCTGGATGAAGCCGTGAGGATATGCAATGCCGTCTACGCCATAACGATTGAGAATGCGTCGGTGGAAGAGGCACTGCAGATATACAAAGGCAAGTAATTTTAAGGATACTCTTGTATCCTCTCTCTTTTTTGCATACTTCCAACGCCTTGGTTTGAAGGCGATATTTTTATTATTCCGTGGTTTTGTCCGGCTGGAGCCTGGAAAAGTAAAATCAGGAATGCCCTACATAAGAGCAAGTGCAATAAGATATATATAAGAATAAATAGGAATTGATATTCTGCCCAGGTAGAAAGGACAGAAACCATAATTTCGCGAAAAAGCATGTCAGGCCGAGTTACAAATGAGAGAAAAAACGATAGTTACAACAGGGAAGAACTTTCAGGGAAGGATAGTGAAAGAAAGTGTTCCTGTTGCCTTAGTTGCTGTTTTGTTATTTCCCTAAGCAGCCTGGCGGGAATATCACGAGTACTTGTTGAGAGACCGGATATTTTTATGAGGTGGAAAATAGGCGAGATAGTGATAGTCCTGTTATTCCTGTTTATTACAACTCTTCTGTTTTGCCGGAGATGTTACAGGGAACTGGAAAGAACCTATAAAGAAATCGATTCCGCAGAAAAAATCAAGGATGAGTTCATATCCAATCTCAGGCATGAACTGAAAACGCCACTCATACCAATAAAAGGATATTCGGAGCTCTTACAGGACGAGAACCTGGGAAGCGTAAATGAAAAACAAAGAGATGCCCTGCAAAAGATACTGGGCAGTTGCGAGAAGCTGATGCACAGGATAGACTCGTTGATCTTTATGAGCATAGCAAATTCAGGAGATATTGATTACTCCTTTATGCTGCTCAGAGTCGAGGATATCCTCACGAATGTCTTATCCGAATTAGGACCAGAGGCAAAGAAGAAAGAGCAGATCCTTGAAAATGACATTGCAAAAGGGCTTCCCTTTGTTTATGGTGACAAGACTTACCTGAAAGAGGTCTTCATGCAGGTGCTGGACAATGCCATTAAGTTCACACCTGCAGAAGGAACCATAAGAATTTCAGTATATGAAGGTCACAAGAGCCTCCATATCAAGATAACAGATAACGGAATAGGAATCCCGGAGAAGAGTATGGAGAAGGTCTTTGATAGATTTTACCAGGCAGACGGATCGAAAGCCAGAAAATATAATGGCAACGGATTAGGATTGTACGTAGCCAGATCCATAATAACGGCTCATCACGGAAACATCTGGATAGAGAGCATTGAAGGAACCGGCACGACAGTACATATCAGACTTCCTGAACCGGATATCTATAAACAGGATTAAAGAAAAAAGACCGGGCTCTGCCCGGGTCTGAATCTAAAAAAAGAATAAAAAAAAAAAGCCCGGGCTCTGCCCGGGTCTGAAAGATGAGAAGTCAGGAGTTACTTACAGGAACATTCAAAATCAAAACCCAGCATGAAAGTTCCTGTGCCGTGTATATTCTTAAGGCCCATTCTCTCTTTCATATATTCATCACTCGGAGGAGAAGGGGAAGCTAGTGTTGCATTGCACACTTCAGGGACATCATCAACTTCAGGGCATGGTTTCGGAGGCATCACTACAACCAGCGGATCTTTTTTGCCATCCATCTTTTTAAGGACACCTGTATCAAAGAGTACAATATTTCCAATAATAAGGTTGGTTTTGCAGTTTTTAAGTTCTTCCAGTTTCTGCTCGTCATCCACATCCTCGCCCACCACACAACCATGATGCATAAGAATCACATTTGGTCCTGGGGGCCATTTGAAATTCATATCGGTTGTGAATGCAAATATTACATCATTCTCAAGGACCTGCTTGACACCTTTGTTATCGCCTATCCCAAGACCCATCAGGGTCATCTGATCGGCCTTCTTTTCCAGTTCCCTGATAATCTCACGGTCCTGATCGGTGAGAACAAGAATATCTCCCACACCGCTCATATTCTTAATACAACAGCTGACCTGTTCTATGATCTCATCACGCTGCATGATCTACCTCACATTTATACATATAAATAGTTAAATTGTAGTCTTATGCTGTCACAATTAATATTTATCTATATTTAAGTATAGCGCATATTATAACACCTTACCCTATATCAATACCGACCATCGCACCTGTAAAATAAATAGGCCTTTCAGACAATTGCTCTGAAGAAGCCTACTTTGGGCTCGTATATGTGCCCGTCTGAAAGGAGCGAACGTACAGTCTTTTCAACTGATCCTGCCGGAATGTTCTTTGAACCTGCTTGCCGGAGAAGCTCAGTGTATTCCATACCTTTTCCCCCGTTCACCTCCTGCAGAAGAAACATGATAAATTCCTCAGTATCGAAAAGGTCACCGGCAACTGCAGACAGACTGCTCTCTATGGAGAGCAGGGCATCCCTGATATGTTCCCTCATACCCTGGATGTAAGACCTGTCAGTGCGATAAAAGTCCAGAGCCATGCATACTCCTTCTGCAATATGCGACGGCACGTTCTTCAGTGAAAGGTGGTCGAACAGCTCCATTCCGCTCAGGCCTGATGATAGGGCCTCTTCAAAGACATCCAGACGATCAAGTGTCAGTTCCGCGGTATCAACCATCCATCGATTACGAGTGTTCTCGTCAGCGTGGTTGATCTCCTCAGGACGCAATGAAACAAAAACCGAGCCATCTCCCGGTTCATACGAACGGACCTTTCCGATAATGGTCACAAAAGAAGGGACTTCAACTGTCGAAAGAAACACCGATGTTTCCGGCTGGAAATTTCCCGAGTACACGGTAAATGTGCCTGTCGGGTCCGACACCCTTGCTCTCCACAGCTCCTTTTCCCCTCCTTTATGGCTTCCGATATCTTCTACCTCCGTTATGACTCCGGCTATAAAAAGACGATTCACCTTTGCACCTGCCGTTGTCACAAGGAAATTCGGGGCATGCAGGTCCGCCTGACTGGTAACGTCCGAGCTGGAGCTGATCTGGAATCTGGAGTCATTGAACTCCCTGGCAAATACCCTGTGGGCCATCTCTCTTTCAGCCATCATCAATCACCTTTCCTTCAATTCTTTCAAGCAGAGAGCTTATACGTTCCTTAAGGTCTGTATCCGGGTACCAGGCGGACTTTGCAACCAGAGTGACACCAAACTCATTCCGTGAGGAGTTACCCCTGATAACAATATACTTTCCTGTAAGCACGCGCTTCATATCATCGTAGACAACCTCTTTGGAAATGGATTCCAGGGCCATCTTTTCTGCTTCATACATACTCTTTCCGTAAACCACCTCTGACAACTCGCAGTTAAGCATCACATGTAGGGAGCCGGTCCCATCATCAAGGATGAACTTTATGCGCATGTCAGACACGCAATCAACTGAACCGTGAGCTCTGCAGTTTGCTTTCTGGGTCACTCTGTTACACACAGGGCACCGGTCGATCATCCCGGAACCAGGCCTGACAGAAATGATATTCCCCGCTACGGTTACATCGAATATACCGCTCTTTTCAAGTACCTTGCCAATAGGAACAGGATCTGATGCCTTGCTTACGGACTCCAGCGTGAATGGCAGCTCCTCAGGCTGTGATATCACGCTTACAGCAGTGCTCTCGCTGAAATTAATGGAAGGCAGTCCCCTGAATATCCTGACGGTTGCACCTTCAAACCGGATAAAGCTCCCGATATCCGCACCTTTGAGCGGTGTCCACGAAGTAAAGGGAAGCTTTGCAGTCTCGTCTGCAATGACTCCCTCGGTGATTGTCAATAGTTTGCCCTTCATCGGAACATCCCGGTGGTACATCTCAACTATGACCACAATAGAATTTGCCACCACATCAGCAGGAGCTATATCCTGAAGTTTCTTGAGATTCTGATGGGACATCTCTTCTATTCCCTGGACCATGTCATCCGGGAGCTTCTCTAGCAGCGAACGCTTACCAAAGTAAAGCTCTGGCCGGTTGTTCCACAGCCGTGTGTATGCATTCTTTATCTGGAAAGCATCTCCAGCCTTAAGCGACATGTCATCCCAGCACGTAAAAGAGCAGATACCGGTCCCATCTCCGAAAGAGCCGGTAAAAACACTCCTCTGCTCTCCCTGTACAGTGACAATCCTTTTCTCGATGCTGATAATGCGGCCTGTGATATCAAAACTATTCATTCCGCCCATGAGATCCTTTACCTGAACAGATGTCGGGGATCTTGACATAAACCTGTTCAGGATGGTTCTTTTTGCCTCATCGAGCGGGACCTTGAACTGCAAGAGCTTTTCCAGTTCAACTCTTATTTCCTCTGTATATCTGTTTCCAAGCGCCCTGCTTATTTCTTCTACATGGGGCGCGATTCTCTCATTCATAGATAGCCTCCGTATAAGTGAAGGTCATATTAGAAGGTCATTATCAAAATAGGGTCATCAGCAATAAATATAACCCGCTGACAAAACTTGCAATTTTGAAAGCAGTAAAAGAAAGGTATATCAACTATCATACCTCATTTTCCTTGTGGAGTGAATCATTGTTTATCGGCCCGACATATCTCCACGCAGGAGGAGCTTATATGCCAAAACTTGCAATCGTCTACCTTAGTACCCAGGGAAATACACAGATGATGGCTGAAGCCATTGCAGAAGGAGCCAGGGAACGCCATGTTGAAGTAAAGGTCAACAATTTTCATGAATGGAACCCTGCCGAGATAGCAGATTATGACGCCATAGCCGTCGGATCATCTACATTTTACTATACTATGCTTGACCCTATCGCAAAGTTCATTGACCGGATAGTCGAGGTGGGTGTTGACGGAAAGATAGGGGCTGCTTTTGGCTCCTATGGCTGGAGTGGAGAGGCGCCGGTAAAGATAGCAGAAAAACTGCGCAATGCCGGAGTAGAGGTTATTGACCCTGTGCTCAGGATACAGTACACACCCACCGAAAAGGATCTTTTTGAATGCAACCGCCTAGGGAAAGACCTGGCAGAGAGAATGAAGAACAGGTAATATCTTGTTCTCCTTCCGGAATTTCCGGATAATTTTTATTGTGCATTTTCCCCGGTTAAAATACACCTGCCTGACACCTATTGAGTTTACTCTGTACTAAAAACAGCTATACTGCGGCTGCCGGGCTCATTTGAGGATTAAGCATCTTTATATACCTTATTTACCAATTAACATATATAGAATGCTTTATTAGAAGATGTAAGTTTTATTGAGGCGTATTTATGACAATAATACCATTTGCACCCATTGAAAGAGTAATAAGGAACGCTGGCGCACAGAGAGTCAGTGAATCAGCAGCAATGGCCCTTACTGAAATGCTTGAGTCTTACGGGTTAGAGGTTTCCAGGGAAGCCATAAAACTGGCAGAGCACGCAGGAAGGAAGACAGTCAAGGCTGAAGATATTAAGCTGGCCCGGGAAATGCTGGGCAAATAATCCCTGTTTTTGAGTTTAATTACTTTTTAGAGATTCAGACTAATTGTACTACAGACCTTTTTCAAGTACTTTTGGCTAACGTATAAGGAAAAGATCGAAGAGGCTTATACCTGTCAGCGTAACTATGCTGACAATTATGCCTGCTATCATGACACCTGCCAGTATTGCAGGGAAGGCATGCCTGAATTGTATCCCAAATACAAATGCTGCAGCACACCCGGTCCATGCGCCGGTCACCGGAAGGGGCACAGCTACAAAAAGGGTGAGTGCCAGAATGCCATACTTCTCAAACCTCTCGGAATGGTTTCGATGGGTCCGGTCAAAAAGCCAGGTGAAGAATCGGTCAAATATGGAATAGCGACGCAGTTGTGCGGAAACCGGTTCAAGGAATAACAGTAAAGGGATGACCGGAAGCATGTTCCCAAAGACCGCCAGCACATAAGCACTGAACGGAGACAGGCCATAAACCCCCAAGGCTATAGGAATGGCTCCCCTAAGCTCGAATATTGGAAGGCAGCTTATTATGATGGTGGAAAGCCATGGAGGCACACTGCTCAGCAGTTCAAGTAACTGCACTTCCAGTGACATGATCATTCCTTCCCGGATAGTGCGAAATGAGCCAGCAGCGATTCCAGCTGGATGCGCTCGTTTGCACCTTCAGTAAGTCTGAAATCGATCTCTCCTATGACGTCTATGAGTTCGACCATCTTTTTCTCAGGAATGTTTATTTCAAAGATAGCCCGGTATACCTGACCAATAACATCCTCACCTGAAAGTCCCTGCTCAAGCAGGAAAACATCCAGATGCTTTCTGGCCGCTGTAAAGTTACCTGAGAGAGCGGTTTCGATAAGCTCACGAACCTGCTCCGGCCGGGCAGTGGCAGTTATCTTGTAAATAGCATCCCTATGGATGGTATCAGCAATTAGCGCAGCCGCCTGAAGTGAGTTGATGGCTTTTCTCATATCGCCCTGAGCAACATACTTGATAGCATCCACGCCGTCCTCGGCTATATCGAGACCTTCGTTCTGGGCCACAAAACGCACACGTCCCGCAACCGCCTCATCGGAAAGAGGGCGGAACCTGTATACGGCACATCGCGACTGTATGGGCTCAATTATCTTGGAGGAGTAGTTGCATGAAAGGATAAAGCGGCAGTTGTTGGTATAACGCTCCATGGTGCGCCTGAGGGCTGACTGGGCATCGGATGTCAGTGCATCGGCTTCATCAAGGAAGATTATCTTAAAGTCAGCGCCCCCGATAGGGGTTGTTTTTGCAAAGTTCTTTATCTTTGTCCTGACGACATCTATCCCACGCTCATCAGAGGCATTCAGTTCTGTAAAGTTCTCACGCCATGAATCACCAAAGAGTTCACGTGCTATGGACACTGAAGTCGCGGTCTTGCCAACACCAGGAGGTCCGGAGAACAGTAGATGCGGCAGGTTGCGGGTCTTTATGTAGGATTTTAACCTTTCAACCGTTTCAGTCTGGCCGACCACATCATCAAGCTTAAAGGGCCTGTATTTCTCAATCCATATCTCTTCTTTGATTTCTAACCCTCCGGCAGAAAAAGATAGTGTTTGACATGTATAGGCGAACGTTGTTTTTTAACCTTTCGTAAGGCAGAAACTTAAGAAAATAAGGATATCTAATTAGCTCCAAAACCTTCATTTCTCATTAGATATCCTCATATGACATTACATGCCTTATAGACCATGCTGTGTAATCTGGGACAATACTCAGTGATCCTGCGATAAAACCAATAAAATGCCAAATAAAATTTCGTATATTTATTTATGCTCAATTTTTATATTAGTTCCAGTAACTATTATAACCTGAGAATTGCTTATAGGAATTAATTTTAGCTTGGAATCATATTGTGTAGTTATTTTCTCTATAGCTTTTTTGAATGGGAAATTTGTATGATGTGGAAGCGGATAGAATTCCACTATTGACAATGCTGAATAATCATTTAGTTCAGGTGCTTCTTTACAATCATCCATATCCTTAACATATTCAATATTCGGAGAAAGGATCATTGAACCTGCAGACTCTCCAATATATATTTTCCCCGAATTAATTTGTTCCGCTATTATTTTATCAGCACCCGTTCTTTTTAGTTCTTGAAGCAAAAAGAAGGTGTTGCCACCAGAAATATAGATATAATCATTATCCTGTATTTTTTTTGATATTTCATTGCTTGTTGCTTTTGTGATTTCTAGCTCGTCAATTATTAGTCCCAATTTTTCAAGCGCTTTTTTACCTGCACTAACATAAAAATTAACTTTCTCTGGTATGCTTGCCGTTGGAATAAATGTAACTCTTTTTCCTTTTAAATCATCCT
This sequence comes from Methanolobus psychrophilus R15, assembly GCA_000306725.1. GTDB lineage: Archaea > Halobacteriota > Methanosarcinia > Methanosarcinales > Methanosarcinaceae > Methanolobus > Methanolobus psychrophilus. The sequence goes on from CP003083.1 coordinate 1,211,643, forward strand.
TTGCAAAACCAGGAAACAGTTTTGCCACATCTGCAAATGACGATGATAAAAATAATTTTTTCATAATATTCTCCATAATAAGTTATATCTTATACAAAGTTTATAAAAGGACTTAAATGTATTCATTTTTGGCTCCGTAGAAAAACCTGAGCCTATCAAATTAGCCATAAATCTTCATCTAATTTGATGATTCTTTTGCTTAAAAAACCTAGCTAAGTTAGTCTTCTCAATATTATTTTGCAAATTTGCCAGTGCCATAAGTAGGTATTGTTGAAAAATAGGTAGGCTTTTAAATCAAAATTCTAATTTGGTGGTATCAAAATAGAGCAGGGGTGATGCTGCTATTAACAGCATTACCCGTAAAACAGATGCCTTAACCGTAGATAAGCCTGTAAGCGTACCTGCCAATGAAAGGTATCTTGAACTTCATTCCCCTGTAAGCCATGAATGCGAACAGGACTACAAGGAACATCGCGGGGAAGCCTATGAAATCGGCCAGCACCCAGCCTACGTATGGTACCCATGCTATGAAGAATACCAGCAGGGACAACGGCAGGAACACCAGGATCGACTGCATGGCATGGAACCTGACAAACCTGTTCTCCTTTTCGATGAGCAGGAGAATTATACCCGACACCCACAGCCCTACATAGCTCAATGCTGCAACCTTATTCTCTTCAATACCCAGTTTTGTATCGTATGTCACGATATCACCTCGCCTCAATGGTATTCTGCGGACATTTCTCCACACATATTCCACAAGCTGTACACTTGTCCTGATCTATCACAGCAAGGAAATCAGTTACAGTGATAGCCTGCTCGGGACAGTTCTTCTCGCATATCTTACAGCCTATGCAGCCTACAGTGCAAACTTCCTTCACAGCCTTACCCTTGTCATGCGACACACAGCGCACATGCACTTTCTCGGACTCCTTTGCAAATGCCAGAACATCGTTCGGGCATGAGGATATACAGAGTCCGCAGCTTGTACAGAGATTCTTGTTCACATGAGGAAGCCTGTCATCTCCGATGTAAAGTGCATCAAAAGGACATGCACGCACACATGTACCGCGACCCATGCATCCATAGCTGCAACCTTTTTCGCCGTCAGATAGCATCATGACCGCTTTGCAGTCCTCAAATCCGACATACTCAAAACGGTCAACGCAGTTGAGACCTCCATGGCACTTGATGAAAGGATATTGTTTCTCACCTTCAGCGACTTCCTGTCCCATGATTCCGCCTATTTCTTTTGCAACATCAAAGCCTCCTACAGGGCAGCCGGTGATAGGAGCATTCTCATTGACCACGCGTTCAGCAAAGTCGCTGCATCCTGCGTAACCGCATGCACCACAGTTGACACCTGGAAGGACACTTATTATCTCCTCAACCAGCGGATTGGTTTCAACCTTGAACTTCTTTGATGCAAAGATAAGCATCAGGCCTACTGCAAGACCAAGGCCTCCAAGGATGGCCATCGACTCGATGAGGAAGGTAGTGGTAGTACTCATATTGGTATCACCCAGAAGTAATTAACAAATGCAAGTGAGAGCATTGTGGCTATAAGGAATGCCTGAGGAAGCCCCCTGATGGAAGAAGGAATGTTCACGAATGTTGAGCGTTCCCTGATAGAAGCCATCATCAGCATAACAATAGTATATCCTACACCGGCAGCAATACCAAATACGACACTCTGCATAAAATTATACTGCGACTGTACGTTCAGCAATACTACACCAAGCACCGCACAGTTGGTTGTGATCAGCGGAAGATAGATACCCAGTGAACGATACAAAGAAGGGATATTCTTCCTGACCACGAATTCCACAAGCTGGACAAGCGCCGCAATGACAACGATGAAACTGATCAGATCAAGAAATGTCATTGCTGTAGGCACCAGAATATAGGTGTAGAGCAGATAGGATGCCGTAGATGCCATTGCCATGACGAAGATAACAGCACCGGACATTCCTGCCGCACTCTTGACATCTTTGGTGACTCCCACGAAGGAGCAAAGACCAAGGAACTGGATGATCAGGAAGTTCTTGATGAACACACCTTCCAGAAATATCGCAAATAAAGCTTTTTCTACCATTTTAACCACCTTTTGCTCTCTTTTTAGCTCTCTGATAGTTAACTACAGCCATGATGATACCGATTGTGAGGAATGCACCTGGTGGAAGTATCATGGTTGTCATGGCAGGGTTTACCGGCAGTGACAACAGCGTGTAGCCAAAAGTAACTATTTGTCCTGTTCCCAGAATCTCACGTATCCCGCCGATAAGTACCAGTACAAGAAGGAAACCTGCACTGATACCAAGCGCATCTATGAAAGAAGGGAATATGCTGTTCTTGTTCGCATATGCCTCTGCACGTCCGATTATGATACAATTGACGACTATAAGAGGAATGAACACTCCCAGAGCCGCATACATGGAGGGGACATAAGCTTCCATTATCATTCTTACAATAGACACAAACGTGGCTATAATTATAATGAATATGGGAAGTCTGACGGCCGAAGGTATCTGCTTTCTCATGGCTGAAATGAAAATGTTGGAACATACCAGCACAAAAGTCGTGCCTGCAGACATGCCTATTGCATTTTCAACTGATGTTGTGACTGCCAGTGCAGGACAGAGACCCAACACAAGCCCAAGGATAGGGTTATCCCTTGTAATCCCGCGGATGAATTCACTAAATACGTTCATTTTTATCACCTAAGCCTCTGCCACTTTGACCTGATTGATTTTCGTGTTCAATGCATTTACCACGGCCTGAGAGGAGATCGTAGCTCCGGTAATAACATCAATTGACCCTCCTGACCTTGACAGGGCCAGTTGCTGCAGGGGAACATCATTGAACTGGTTCTGGAAAGCAGGTGTTGTTATCCTTGCACCAAGACCAGGGGTTTCCTCATGCCTTAGAACATCCATTCCCAATACAGTGGAGAATGATGCATCAACGGCCCCTGCTACCATGATAGGTCCACCGTAACCTGTCTGCTGCTGGAAGAAAGCATAACCTATAATGTTGCCTGACCCGTCCAGAGCGCGGTAATAAAGGATCTCACTCTGTCCATCAACATTTGCCGGCCCTTCGACAGGATCGAAGTTCTCTGCCCCGGGAACAAGCTCTGCAAGTATGGCTTCCTGAGCAGCCATTATATTCCTTTCTAACTGTGCCTGTGTAGGTATATAGGTAATTGCAAGCAACAAAGCTGCAACCACAGATATAAGGACGAGTTTCCCGATGACAATGACAGTCTCCTTATTAGATTCACTCATCTGATACCACCTCAAATTTCAAGGACGAAGGAATTCTGCTCATAACACGCCTGTAGGACCTCTCAAGTATGGACTCATGGCCGAACATTGCAGGGAGCGTTTTTGTCTCGATGTATGCTGCTATGGCATTTGCAAGGAAGATTCCGTAGAGTGTCCCATCCACGTAATTCCCGAAGTAACCATAGATAGATACCAGCAGACCACAGGCGAAACCATAGATAAGGCGGCCGTTCTTTGTAACGGGGGAAGTTGGAGTGTCAGTGGCAAGGAAAAGGATACCAAAGAAGACAACACCCACCATTACGTATGATAGCTCGTCGGTCACCTCAAGGAAAATAAACATTGTCGACAGATACATCAGCGGGTTTAACACGCCTTCCTGGATAAGGCCTGCCACTGCGGATAAGAAAGCTACCGTCTGGTTGAAGAAGAACACAGTAAGGGCAAAAACAAGAGGCACTCTCCATTCGATATATTTTTTATATACAAGATACACGCCACCAAGCAGCAGGATGGGAGACACATCCACAAGCAGACCTGCACCATTCTCAAGTACGAGATCAGATAGTTGCCCCATATTCGGAATCGATACAGGGGTCATGAAACCTCCCCAGGCACTTCTCACAAATACCCATGAGACCAGCACGGGATTGAATATATATGAGCCAATACCCCCAAAGATATGTTTACCGATAGCTATGGCAAAGAAAGCTCCAAAGATCGGTATCCATATAGGGGCTTCGGGTGGGGTCAGCAGTGCGAACATAAGTCCGATAAGTGCTGCATGACCATCCATTATGGTCACTTTCTTCTTGAATATCCTCTGTATGCCGTATTCTGTTGCAATTGCAGCAAGCACGGCTGCAAGTATAATTCCAAGGGCCGGTATACCGAAGAAGTATACAGACGCAAGGCTTACAGGAATAAGGGCCAGTATCTTGGCTCTGTTGATAGAGCTGAAACTAAATTTTGATTTTATATGTGGTGGAGCTGAAATCGTGTAATCCATGTTACTCACCTCCGCAGCATCCAAGCTTCAGGTTCGAAGATTCTTTTGGTGTAGCATCCTCATAGGCTTGCTCTATTGCATTCTTTGCATACCTGATCAGCTGCAGTATGTGTATCTTTGAAGGGCAGGCAAATGAACATCTTCCGCACTCGATACAGAACTGGATATGCATCTGGCGGCATTCGTCAAAACGACCCTGCTCTGCAAGCACATGGAGCCTGGTCGGAAGAAGGGAAACGGGGCAAGCATCCACACATCGTGCACAATGGGTACAATCCAGAGATTCGTCACGAAGGACCTGTTCTTTTGTAAGGAGGGTGATCCTGGTAGTTCCCTTGGTGACAGGAACCTCATCAGTATATTGTGCTATTCCGGTGATAACTCCGTTGGCAATTATCTTGCCAATCTCCCCGTTGAAAGTGCACTCACTGATAATATCCTTGAAAGGCGTGCCTATTCTTACAAGCATTAATTCAGGGCAGTTCACAGCGCCTTCCATGCTTATGACTGTTTCATAATATGGCTTGCCTTCATGGACAGCATCATAAAGAGCCTTTGCAGATTTGACACCGCATACAGCAACACCCACATCCGTAGGGTTGCAACCAAGTGCCACTTTACGGCCTGTCACGTTGTAAGTGAAGAAATTAAGGATATTCCTGCCAAGTATCCGCTCCTGGGACGCTACGACGACGTTTGAGCCTTGGTCTTTGAAGTAATGACCAAGACGACGTGTGCCCAGAAGTGGCGCTACCCGCAGGGCTTTGCCATCTACCTTCACACCCTCGAAAGCTTCAATGGAATCCTCATCATCCTTCCTGACGATAATAGCACCCTTTACAGCTCCTGAAGCCTTCATCAGAAGTTTCAGTGCATCCATCATCTGGAAGGCATATTCCTTGGGAGTCGCATACTTGCCGCCAATCCACTCGGAAGCTGTGGCATTTATAAGCACAAGGTCGATCTTCTTCCCTTCAGGTTTAAGCACTGTGTGTGTAGGAGCACCGTAGTGTTCCACAATGCCTGCATCCTGCATTATGGTTATCAGTTCTTTCTGGGAAGGATTCTTTTTGGGTACGAAAGCTACCGTCTCCTCGGATTCGGTCGTCTTTATTACTACACTCAGGACCTTGTTCCCATTCGGATTGGGGGCTTCTTCAATACCCGTTACTTCTCCGCATACACTGGAGTGTACATCAGAGGAATAGTAGGAGACAGATTCCCCTATCTTCTGACCTATAAGCACCTGATCGCCTTTCTTTACAAGAGGCTTGCATGCAACACCATTGTGCTGCTTTAATGGGATGACCACTTTTTCCGGTATAGTCTTCAATCTTTTACTTTCCACACCATCATCTCCTGAACAAATTACCGAAAGCCGGCTCTCTTTCTATTTCAGCTGGCCTCTGTCCCGGGATGGTCACACTGATGTCCGATCCTGTGAAATCGTTATCAGCACCGGCGGGATCGGTCTCGAACCCAAGGGCCTCCCAGTCGATAGCAGTTACTGTGACACCGTGACAGTCAGAACATCCGAGGGGTTCTGCGAGCCCCTTTGTGGAACTTGCTACATTATGACTTACCGGGAAGTACATCTCAACGCGCCTGAGGACTGCGTTTGGATAGTCTTCCTCACCATTGCCATCTGCATCGAATGAACGCACCTCTTCGACCGTGACAGTACCGTCGTTGTTAACATCAGCTCTCTGCACATGTGCAGGTTGGATAGGATTACCAATAGATGAGCTGTTATTGGGGTCTGCAGCTACTGCAGGGTCCGTGCCTTCATCCCACCATACGCCTGTTATTACATTGAAAGGCCTTAATATGGCATTACCGGAGTCTCTGCTGCCTGCCATTGGAAGCATATCGTAGTAAGTGCCGTTGTACCAGGCAAGGGTCGGGGCGAACTGTGAATCATGCGTCATTACTTCACGCACACCATTAGCCCAGCTGAACTCGCTGATCGGATATTCGCCGAATATCTCGCCACCAGGAAGTGCAGGTATGTGGCAGGATTCACAGTTGACTGTTGCAAGGTGTCCGTCAACCATTGCTCCATGGGATATGCCAGCGTGGCAGCCAACTGAATCACAGCTCCTTACCTCTCCTTCGAATGCCTCATGCATCTCCTTAGGAGCATTTAGCAGGTCTTTACGACCGATCTGGTGGTCCTCGGTAGCATGGCAATAATAACAGTTGACATCCGCGTGAACATCATACTGAGAATGTTCCGGAGAAGTCCAGGTGACAGCTGTGGTGGAAACTTCGCTCACATGGCAGTTGGCGCACAATTCCTGTCGGGGGGCACCATTCACATGATCATGTATTTCTGTGACGATAGGAAGCGGTGTAAGTACATCAAGCATATAGCTCAATACATACAGGGAGCTTTGCTGTGCATGTGACCTTGCCTCGTCAAGTGCAGCATCTGTAGCCGCTTCAAAGTTACCCGTACTAATAGCTCCTGCACGTGCATGGAAATCGTAAAGGCCGTTCTGTTCATGGCATACCATGCAGTCGATATCAAGGCCATAATCTGCCATGTATCCGCCGCCAGGATGTACCTGACCGTATGTGATCGCCAGGTCCTCACGTTCAATGCTGTCAGCAGCGACACCATATTCCATTATGGAGGTCCATCGGGCCAGATTCTGCTGCACATGGTATGACTCGGAAACTTCATCGTACATGCCAATATGGCAGCCTTCGCAGGAGCTATCCGACCATTCCTGCTGTGTCATATAATGAACAGCCATTACATCGTTACCACTATAGCCGACATACGCATATACTCCGGCTGAGGCAAACATAAAAACAAGGATTGCAATTAAAACTGTGTTCAGTTTAGACATAAATAACCTCACTGTCCTTTCTTTTCAGCAGCTTCCTCGAGTTGTTTGAGAACAATGATGACCGTATTGCGCAAATTCTGCTCGTTGGTGATTTTCATTTCATCCGACACATATGTGCTGGTCTCAAACGATTTCCGGACAACTCGTACATTGAAGTCAAATACTTTATCCAGCAGTCCCTTTTCCGGAGTGAAACCTAAAAAATCCACATCCATATGATTACCAAGGACATTGGCTCTAAGCTCGATCTTATCAAGGAACGAATCCGGCTTGACATATATGATAGTATGCTTTGAAGAAGCGAAATGCTTCTCAATACCTCTCCAGCCGTATTCTTCCATTAACTGATGAAGGGCAACAATGAGGTACCTGTCCTTACTGGAACTGCCACCTGTGCCTGTTTTTACTTCGGGGCTATTCATTGCGATTACTTCCTGCAGATAAACCGTATAACAAATATCGATATGCCAAAAACTCGATTGAGTTTACTGTACCGTTGTGCATATATATTAATTATATCTTTTCATACGGTATGAAGTATAAAACAGTTGCCATTGTCATGATAGTGGCCATCATATCAATATTAATTATGAATAATGCACTTTTTGTAGGGACAGGCATCCGGGAGGAATCCCTGAGCACCTACACAAGTACCAGAAGTATAATGGATACTACTGTGACTGTCACGGTACTTGGCTCGAATGAGATAAAGGCTCATGAGTCCATCAATGAGGCCTTTGGGCGGATAGAGTACGTAGATGGCCTGATGAACACCTACGACAATAACAGTGAATTGAGCCTGCTGAACCGACAGGGATATATCACAGATACAAATCCGGACCTGATATACGTAGTTGATAGGTCCAGGTACTATTCAGAAACCAGCCATGGAGCCTTTGATGTTTCCATACTCCCATTACTAGACCTCTGGAAAAGTAAATTCAGCCCGGGAGGAACATACACCGCGCCTACAGAGGATGAGATCAACGAGACGCTAAGGCTTGTCAACTATTCAGCCATAGTCATTGAGAACAATAATATCACCCTGGGGGAGGATATGATGCTGACACTCGGAGGATTGGCTAAAGGATACGCTGTTGATCTAGCAGTGGAATCACTTATTGAGGACGGAGTTGAATCCGGGTTTGTTAATGCTGGAGGCGACGGCAGGTATCTGGGGACCAAGGAAGGAGGAATCCCCTGGAAAGTAGGATTGCAGAACCCGGAAAAGATCCACGAAGCTGTTGTAGTCATGGATATACAGGATATGGCAGTTGCCACGAGTGGGAACTATGAGCGCTATTTCAATGAGTCGGCCAGAGTTTCACATATATCAGACCCGCGTACAGGACAGCCTTCACAGGGCCTGATCAGTGCAACCGTCATCACAGCCAGTGCAATGGATGCTGATGCCTTTGCAACAGCATTATTCGTAATGGGCGAGCAAGAAGGTGTGGAAATGATCGAGGAACTGGAAGGAGTGGAATGCCTTATAATTACAGAAGACAGAAGGATAATCCGCTCCAGCGGATTCTCACAATACGAGAGTGAGTGATAGCATCAGGCACGAGTCGGCTACTTTAAGCGGACCTCGTGCAATATTTCATAGACAGGACCTTCAGGAGTGAGTGTGCTCCTCTTGAGCCGGATAGCATCCACCTGCATTGTACCAAGTTCAAGATCTTTCAACTCTGCAAGCAGATGAAGAAAATCCTCTTTTTTCTTTTTAGGAATATATTTTACTCTTGCCAGCGTCGCATGTGCGTTAAAACCATGCGGGTCAGCTGTAAAGTCGAAAGATGACAATGATGTTTCGATCTGTTTGTGCAATTCCTCAAAATTCCCTTCACAACCAAGCCAGATGACCTTTGCGAACTTCGGTTTGGGGAATACCTCCAGACCGTGAAGAGATACTTCGAAAGGAGCATATGTAATCTCATCAAGGGCTTTTGATATATCATTTATCTTGTCTTCTGACACTTCACCCAGAAACTTCATGGTTATATGAACCAGAGCAGGATCTACGAACTTGAACTTGAACCCGTCAAATTTGGACTGGACATGAGCAAGTTTTGAGTGCATCTCCTCGGGAAGATCCACCGCAACAAAAGTTCTCACCAACACTATCACCAATTATCATTTGATGCGCAGATTTAAAATGTTGACGCTGGCAGACAAGTTTTTATTTATAATGAGAGATATTATATATTACTGATTCAAACCAGTATCACAGAGGGGAAAAATGGACAATATCAGGTCAGTTGTAAAAGCAGCGATTAGTCTTGCAGAAGAGTTGGGATCCACTGCGATAATTATTTCCGGTGGTGTCGACCTGAATGATATCAAAACGAACGTGCCCGTTTTCAATACATCCCGCCGCACAAGGAGCATAATCGACCATCTTGTTGCATCAACTAAAGGAAGGGATGAGAAAATCAAAGAGATAGCAGACAGGATAGCACAACAGGCTACAGGAACAATAGACCAGGTGGAGAACATATCTGCTATTGAATTGATGCTTGGAGAACTTAAGGAGGGCTTGGTAGTAGGAATAGTAGAAACCGCCGATTCCAGTGCCATAATCGTCCATGACCTGGGAGAGAACCCTCTTGTGAAAGCTTTAAAAACATGCGAGGAGAGAGTAACTCCTGATGTTATGCAGGCGGTGCTGAAAATAGCATTTGATGTGGCCAATACAGGGCGCGAAGGGAAACAGGTGGGTACAGCGTTCATCCTGGGAGATGATGAAGAAGTGCTGCTTCGCTCACACCAGATAATACTCAATCCTTACGCAGGTCACAGAGAAGAGGACAGGGATGTCCTGAACCGTAACAACTGGGAATCCGTAAAAGAATTTGCACAACTTGATGGTGTCTTTATAATATCCGAGGGCGGGAAGATAGAAGCTGCAGGAAGATATCTTGATGTGGATGCCAGAGATATCAGGCTGGACAAAGGTCTCGGAGGCCGGCATGTATCCGCAGCTGCCATAACCAGGGACACTGTCTCAATAGCCATCACGGTCTCAGAATCCGGCGGAGTAATTCATGTTTACATGGACGGAAAGGAACTTATGTCCATAGAGTCCACGGAAAGGGCAAAGCGCTGCAACTGACAGAGAAGGTTTAATTAGGATGAGCCAAAACCTTATAAAAAACATGAAGGTACCACAAATAAAGTGAAAAATCACTTATCTGTGGTCTATTAAGTTCTTAGGAACGAATGCCAATTTCAGTGCAACTACCTTATTTTTCGGTTGCCTTTGCACGCTCCTCTTGTGTCATTCCGGCAAGTTGCTCAACTTTTTTCAAATCAAGCCCAAGGCCTTCGGCAACTTTTCTTCCGTACTTAGGATCTGCTTTGTAGAATATTGCCGTTTGTCGGAGTTGGATACTTTTAATAGCGCCTGAGAGGTGTGACACTATATTACCAATAAGATTCTTACGGTCCTCATCATTCATCACATTGCGGTATAGATTTCCTGCCTGTACGAAGTCATCGTTTGGATGGGTGTACGGTGTACGTGCCGCCATTCCTGAAATTTTGAAAGCAGGCTCCAAAGCCTTTGAATCCGGGGCGGGACCGCCAAAACTGTTAGGCCAGTAATTCGGCCCGCTGCCACCGTTCCCGTCGACCCGCATAAATCCATCACGCTGGTAACTGGCTTCAGGCGAGTTCTTAGACCTGTTCACAGGGATCAGATTATAGTTAGGGCCAAGGCGGTGAATATGAGTATCATGGTAAGAGAACACTCTTGCCTGCAGCATTTTGTCCGGAGAGATACCTATACCTGGCACCAGGTTTGCCGGACTGAATGCAGCCTGCTCCACTTCAGCAAAGTAATTATCCGGATTACGGTTGAGAACAAGTTTCCCGATCTTTATCGGTGGGAAATCGCCGTGTGGCCAGACTTTGGTAATGTCTGTTATATCAAAGCGATACTTTTCTGCCTCTTCGGGTGTCATGATCTGCATTTCAAGCGTCCATGAAGGATAGTTCCCTTCCTTGATAGCATTATGCAGATCACGTGTGGCATGGTCCGGGTCAGTTCCGCTTATCGTATCTGATTCTTCCCGGGTCAGGTTCTTTATACCCTGATCGGTCTTGAAATGATATTTGACCCAGAAGTATTCTCCATTGTCATTATACCACTTGTACGTATGGCTTGAAAAACCATTCATATTGCGATATGTGGCAGGTGTTCCCCTGTCAGAGAACAGGATAGTTACCTGATGAATTGATTCCGGGGTCAGGGACAGGAAGTCCCAGAACATATCAGGATCTTTGCAATTGGTTGCCGGATTTCTTTTTTGAGTATGGATGAAGTCGGGGAACTTCAGGGGATCCCTTATGAAAAATACAGGCGTGTTATTGCCTACAAGGTCATAGTTCCCTTCTTCCGTATAGAACTTAACAGCAAATCCACGCGGGTCACGTGCAGCATCAGCGGAACCTTTTTCACCACCAACTGTGGAAAAACGAACAAAGACCTCTGTTTTCTTGCCTATTTCCGACAAGAACTTTGCCTTTGTATATCCGGTCACATCAGCTGTGACTTCAAAGTATCCGCCAGCTCCTGCACCTTTTGCATGAACTACACGTTCAGGTATTCGTTCACGGTCAAAGTGACTAAGCTTGTCTAGCAGATGTACATCCTGCATGAGAACAGGACCGCGTTCTCCGGCTGTGAGACTGTTCTGATCATCACCAACAGGTATTCCAAAACCAGTAGTTAGGGTGCTGGATGGCTTTTTTTCATTCATAGTAGATTTCCTCCCACATATCCAATGCCATACATAACAGAACAAATATACAGAAAAGCCAGGGTGTTCTCTTCATGCGAAAGAGAAGGATATATTTGACTGTGATGATTGTTGAACTTTTGTTCTATAAATAAATAACGATGTACTTCCAAAACAACGAATTTATGTCAGGACACTGCTAAAAAAGAGCAATCTTTGGTTTGCAGATGTACAAGTGTTTCAAAAAGACATAAGGAAAAATTGCCGGCTCATTGCCGGCCTTTTACTTAAAAAGTTATTCCAGCGTAAAGCCGCTTAATCTGCCAATCCTTCAATGAGCAGTAATTTAAGCCTTCTTTACTGGGGCGCACAGCCCTGGACACTTCATTTTGCCTACTTCATTCATGATCAATGCAACAGCTGTGTAGAGTGAGGCAAGACCAAGAAGAAGAGTTATAATTCCTGCAACCATTCCGCCAATCAGAGCGAGGCTGAAGAAAGTAAGGTCCAGCAATATGAAGGTTACCATTATTGCCTTGAAACCGATCTTAAAGGTTACGATTGTCAAGAGGGTCGCAATGATGCCCCATATTATAAGGTACCAGAAACCTGCAGATTCGCTCATGGTCATAGCAGTTGCTAACTGATCAATAAAAACACTATCACCAGCTGCAGCTAAGGCACTAATTACTGGAGCTGCGAGCTGAATGAATGCCCAAGAGAACCAGAACAGGGCAAATGCACCGAATGCGGATGCACCAAATGTGTCGCCTTTCTTCCAGAGTTCAATACTGGCAATCAACTGAGCGAAACCACCCAGGAATATCGCTGTTGAAATTACCATCACAGCATCATCGAATATTCCCATGACCAGTAATCCGAGGAATGTAGCTGCAAATCCCAGACCAAAGAAACCTAGTGGTGCCGGGCTTGCGGTTGTGTCTCTTATAATTACTTCTCCATCCATAGTTAATCACTTCCCTAACATATTTTTCGATAATTATTATCGTCTATTGATAATCCGGGTCTAATAATAATCCCGATATAACTGACATCAAGGTCTCCAAAAAGAACGACCTGTAAATATTATTACTGTAACACATTCATTAGTATCGCTAAGTATCTATCACCAATGCTACCATTTACACCTCCTGATAAGGACTTTGGCAAAGTAGTATATATCATTTATGATTATGATGAAAAGGTAAAGTTAGCATTTAAGCATTATTTTGCATTCCAGGCCCTATTCTACTCACATAATTAATATAATCCTATAAAGAGGAATTATTTGGCAAAAGGAGAGCGAATGTAGACCAGTTTAAAGCAAAATAATATCATAATATAAATATATATATTAAAGCGTACCTTTTGATAGCACTTGTGAATGATTTGTGCACAACCCATCCGAAATGTTTATTAAGTAGAATCAATTAATTCCTTAAGTTTCAATACTCTAGGCATTACTAGAAAAGAGACCTTCCGGGCGATAATCCTTGTTTGAATATTCAAAACGTATTCATGATGGACATCATGATCATATCTTGAATCGCAGGAGTGCAGCAATGCCCCCTAGTGCAAGAAGCTTGTGCCCGGGCTCAAATATCGTACTGAAGATGACTATCCTTCCCTGGGAATGCTCAACGGACTGGAGGAAAGAATCAATATCACCTTTTTCCCTTTCCTCACGCAGGAACTCATCGGCTACGAGCAGGGTATCGATAGATCCGTAGTCCTGAGCGACTTTAACTTCATCTATTCCATAAGCGACTTTACCAGATGTGGCTATCTCCTTGAGCAGTCCTTCCATCAGCAGAGACTCGCGGGCTATACGTGACTCTTCAGTTATCCTGTCCACGGCGCCCCTTCTGAGAACCTCCTGAAAGCCGGACATGCCAATGGATGAAGTGTCTTCCACAAGGGACCGTGAAGCCAGTTCGGGCTGCTTTGACTGCAGGTACTTCATGAAGTCCTCTTTCGTAAATCCAGGACCTGCAACAACTATTGCCTCGGAACCGGGTGCAGCGTGTACCAGCTGGTCGACTATCTCATGGAAGAAAACATCCCGCAGAGAAACTTCCCCCTTGCCGGAGGATTGGGAGATATGAGAGTACATCTCTATGCCGTAGTGGCGCACAAGACCGATGTCCGCATCTCCTTCCTCAACAGCTACCAGTACCACCCTGGGACGCTTTGAGGCGGCCTCAGCTTCATCAATACGCTCGAACTGGTCCTTTTTCCAGGTTTTAATGATGGAAAGATTCGTACCTTCCTCAACATTGAATGTATGATGCTGGCCGGTGTCCATTCCATGCTCGATGACTCCATGTACTCTCAGCCTGTTGGAGAACCTGTGGAACTCAAGCCCATTAACTCTCAGCCCAAGCCTGACATTCTTCTTCTCCACTTTCTCAGGCCTCAGCTTATCAGCTGCAGTATCAGCCTTCCTTTTTGTCAGGGAAAAGACGAGGTCGCCATTCTCTATTATATACTTCAGGTGCCACAGGTCATCAAGAGTTTCAGCTGTAACAGATATTTCGCCTTCCCGGCCCCTCAGATTTCTGTTTGTGACACGCATAGGAATACCAGATTAAACAAACATCATCGATCTATCAAATAGGAATATACCGGACATCATACTTTAATGTCGGACTCTCCCGGCGGAAGCATCATGGCTATCCTGTCAGGAGAAGCTATCTGCTTGACGAAGTTGACTTCCTTCAGAGTGTCGACATACATCTTGTATACTTTTTTTGCGATATCGTTCTGATTGAACTTGCCGGGGACCAGTTCTATAACATGCTGTCCGTGCTGCCGGACTGCAGATACGGGACCACCTATAACGCGTGTTTCCGCTCCAAGCTCCAGAGCCACTGCCATACCAACCTGCACATCACGGAAGTAGTTGCGTTCCCCGCGGATGATGAAAGCACCCTTTTTCACATATTCACCCGATTCAGGCGTCTTTGATACCTGCTCAGGCAATACCCAGTAGCAATCCCCGCTGAACTGTCCGGATTTCCATACGCTGGAATAGGACACTACGAATTGTGCCGCCTCCATGAGCGTCTGTTCGGTCACCGGCTTGCCCTGGGCTTTTACTATTGTCATGGGTGCACCCGGATCCTGGGTGTGGAAGACTACGTCACTCTTATCCATATACTTCTTTACAAGCTCTTCGTTGGTTTCTGCGTCCCTTCCGCCGACAACCAGGAACCCTTCGGAAGAATAGAACCACCTGAAACGATCGTACCAGTGCTTTTTCATGTGCACCTTACGCTTGTTGCCAGAAACTTTTTTCTCTTTCTTCTGCATTGCAACTCTGGTGTCCTCAATAGCCCTGATAGCGCCTTCTTTTTTCCGGGTCAGCTTTTTAGCCTTCTCATAATATGACTGGGCGTTCTGGGGGATTGTCAGCTTGATATCTATGGTTGCTTTAGTACCCTCAAGGTCAAGCACTATCCTGCCGGTGGCTGAGTCGATGCTGCTTATGCTCTTTGCGGCAGGGACAGTTTCTTTTGCCCCTTTGAGAATGGACTTGATCTCGTCCCATGAGTAGCCATTCTGACGTGCTTTCTCAAGAACCCCGATAACGTCTTCTATAACCTGATAGTGGGCGTATATCTTCTCTGCGACGTCTACATGCCTTTCGGCTTCCCTGCCGAAGTTCTCTATAGCTTCTTCCTGCTTTCTCAAGCGCCTTTCAAATACATCCACCTTTTCCTTCTTGACAGCCTCGACAACCTCTGTGACCTCTTCAGCCGACCTTTTTCCGAAGAAGCCGTCAAGCGCTTTGTTGAACGAAGGGAAGACTTCCTTCTCAAGACCTGCGTGTGTCTTCAGTTCAAAAGGAGCTACGTCGAATGGCTGAACCTCACCCTTGATTTCCTTTTTAACGATATAAGGACTGAGTTCGCCTTTTATGAGCGGGGAGAAGAGTTCCCTGAGAGAACTTACAATGCTTGCGATGCCTTCCTGACTCATATCCTTTGCGGCTGTTTTCTTGTCAATTCCGGCGCGGAAACATACTTCTTCGGCCAGGACACCACCCAGGTTGAACCTGTTAGCGATGGTGCGCACCACATCTGCATCCGAGGAAGAGAACACATCCGAAAGGTCCTTTTCACCTGCTTCCACCGGACTTAGCTGGGCTTCCGGGTACTGGTAAACCTCTCCGCTGCGTATCTTCCTGCCCTTGAAGGTGACAGGTTTCATTGGAAGGATGATCTTGCGCTCCGAATCCAGCAAGACTATGTTGCCCGGCGAGAAAAGCTCTGCAACCAGCACAGTCTCCACGCCGCCACGGACCATCCCAAACTCTATGATCCTGTCAAAATCATACTGCCTCACATAAGTTATACGTCCCGCAAAGATATGCTTCCTCAGAAGCATCGGAAAAGAGTGAGGTATCTTAGGGCTCTGACGTATGTGCTCGCTCAGATGGGCACGTTTACCTGCCTCGATCACAAGGTTATCCTTGCCTTTATTGTAAACAAATAGATTAATACGCAACTCTCCGGCCACAGGCTGGTAGATCTTGCCTATCTTAGAATCGATGATAGAGTTCTCTCCGGAACTCAGTTCAAACACCAGGGCAGCAACATCTGCACTTGTCATTTCCTGCTTCATCGGGGACTATAACGTGAATGAAGACTATAAGTTTTATGACGGATTAAATCAATTAAGACTACTCAAAAAATGTAAGACTTCCGGAGAAACCTGCACATATGGATGAGAGAACACGGGCTTTTATTGTATCGAAATTCCAGGAATATTATTCAACGGCACAGCTCACACTGCCGCCTGAGTTCACCTCTAGGGAATGGGGATTTCTTGAGTTTGGCAGCGCCGACGATGTTTTCATGAAACGGCACAGGGATTTCGGGTCAAAGGGAGAATTATATGATTACCTCCGGGGAATGGCCCCTGCCCATGCATATTACTCCGTGGCCTACTACGAATATCCTGGTGCCCCAAAAATGAAAGAAAAAAACTGGCTCAAAGCTGACCTGATATTCGACATAGACTCAGATCATCTTCCCGGCAAGATAAACTCCTACGGCGACATGCTTGAGAAGGGAAAGAAGGAAACTCTTAAGCTGCTCGACTTTCTTATCACTGATTTTGGCTTTGATGAGAGCGCCGTACATGCAGTGTTCTCCGGAGGAAGGGGCTATCACTTCCATATAAGTGACCCTTCGGTACTTTCACTGGAAAGCCCGGAGAGGCGGGAAATAGTTGATTATGTCAGTTCGAAGGGTCTGGACCTTGAGCGTATCTTCACTACGAAGGAGATATCAGGGGATGCGGGTACAGAGTCGGCAAAAATGTCAATGTTCGTTGCAGAGGACGATGGCGGGTGGAGCAGCAGGATTAACAGATATCTCATATCATATCTATCGTCCCTGGCAAAAAGTCCCAATGCGATGGAGATACTGACAGGTTTCAAAGGCATCGGAGAAAAAACCGCAGGTAACCTGATAGATGTGTTTAAGGATGAACACAAAGTCGCCGCCCTGAAAAGAGGGAACATTGACTCACTGAGAAACATCAGGAAGGGTGTGCTTGAAACAAT